>CAMQYS010000005.1 GCA_947039395.1 uncultured Deferribacteraceae bacterium
TATCAGTTATATCAGTTATATCAGTTATATCAGTTATATCAGTTATATCAGTTATGCTATTGTCATTATTCAAGCTGGCTATATCATTATGGATAGTTGTATTAAGTTCTTCTTGAGAGTTTATATTCTCAAAACTAAAAAGTGATTCATTTTCTGATTTTTCTGTATCATACTTAGATTTTTGAATATTATTAAGAGCGTTCAATTCATGAGTATTTTCGATGTCTTCATCACTTTCATCTGTAACTGTAGAAATGTTTTTAGAAGCGACGCTATCTTCAACCTTATTTGTAGTTCTATCTATTTTATCTTTATCTGCTCCAAATGTATCTATATCTGTATTTACAGATGATAATATCTCTGAAAATATATCATCTTGATGAAAAGGTATCTCATCTCCTAAGTCGATAGAGATAGGCTGGTTTGAGATATTTTCATTTGATGAGAGAAAGTAATCATCATCTTCATCAGAACGGAAATTAGGATAATGTTCAATTTGATTATCATTTTGAATATCATATAAGTTGACTAAAATATTACCAGTACGATTATCTAAATAGATATCATTATCAAGCTGGAGAGGTTCACGACTTTTTGTAACCTCTTCAAGATCATCTGCTAATCCCAAGATATCTGAATTATCTTTCATGCTAGTTGTATCGTCTACTGCTTCAAGCAAACTGGCTAGTTCACTTTCAGGAGAGTTTTTTCTATCTTGTGTATTAGAAACAGATTTATTTGTATTACTACTATATTGTTCATCATCAAATGTATTTGTATCTACAACTGATAACAATGCGTTGAATTCATCTTCAGTTATTAATTTGTCATCAATAACTTTTTCTTCAGTATTATTAGTATCTGTAATATCTAAGTTGACAAGATCAGAGTTATTATCTTCAAAACCAACTGTTGAACTATCATTTACTTCATTATCTATAGTATTCTCACTTATTTTTTCTTCGTACGCACTGATCTGTTTCATATCAAGCTTATCGGTGGTATTTTTCTGAGTAGTTAGGTTGGTAGTAAGATCTTCATTTACCTCTTGTTCTGGTTCAATATATATAGACTCGCTTGGTAATTCCTCAATATTTTGTTTCTTTGAGGCAGTATTTTTACTTATCTCTTCCAATTTAATTAAAGATGTATCTATAAAATTATCGATATAATCTTCATCGAATTTAGCATCATTTCCTTCAATATCTTTAGCTAGATCTTCTATCATTAATTCAGCATTTTTAATACTTTGAGATATATCAGAAAAACTTGTTGCTCCTTCAACCTTGAGACTTTCTTTTTTAGGATTTTTATTTTTGGCTGCAAGAATTTGATCAAGATCAATACTCTCTCCAAGATCGGTTAGGCTCTCTAAAAGTTCTTCATCTTCAGGAGCTAAGAAGTACGCTGCTTTATAATACTTTATGGCACTGTCGTTATTGTTTAACTGCCTCATTGTAAAGGCTAACAGTTTAAGTGCTTTATAATTATCTTCATCTTCAGAAATAACTTCAAAAAGTATCTCTTTAGCGATATCAAGTTCGCCTAGATATACATACCCTTCAGCCAATAATGTTTTTGTTGGACAATGGTTTGGAAATAGTTCTAAAGCGGTATTGCATACAGCAATAGCTTCTTCATATTTCTCTAACTTTAGATACGATAATGCTATCGGCAAATGATATTTAGAAGTTTTTTTCTCTTCTAATTTATCAATGAAATAGCTAAGGTTTGACATATACCTTGCGTATACACGTTCGTCCAAATAATCACCTATTGATTTTATTTATTCGTAAAAGTTTTATTCATTTCGTCTATAACATTATTTTAGTATATACTATAGAGCTGGGTGATATTATAATTATATATCCAACAGAGAGCTTTAATAAAGATATATTAAATATATCGGGTTTCCGTAAGCCATATATACCTGTACAAATAGGGGGTATTCATATCGTTAATATAAAAAAATATCAACCATATTATATTTCTGTTAGTATCTAATTATCTACATATCGTCCAAATAATCTACTAATGAATATTATTTATAAATATACAGTATCTATTAAAATATTGTATTATTAATTATTATACTAAAATATCAATCATTAAAAATATTTAGTAGTAACTCTGCATCTATCTTTTCAACTATTTTACCTACCATATTTTCATCAGTTAAAACAAGTGTTATACCTTTTGATGTAGATTTTTTATCTTTTAGCAGTGCAGACAAAAAGATATCAGTATTATTTATTTTATATTCTGTTTGATAGTTGAATCTTTTTAACATATCTAAAATTTTTATATATGCTTCTTCTTTTATATACCCTTTTTCTACACCGTATTTCATTTCATATATCATTCCAAGTGCTACTGCATATCCATGAGTTATCTGATTATCTGAATCAATTTCTATTGCATGAGCTAATGTGTGTCCAAAATTTAATAGCATTCTTTTATTTGTTTCATAGGTATCTTCTTTTACTATATTAGATTTCAAAACACATGACTGCTCAATTATTTTTAGTAACAACTCTTGATCTCTATCTATTATGTTTTGATAGTTATCATATATTAGATTAAAGAAATCTATATCTGATATCGCAGCTACCTTAATTGTTTCTGCAAATCCATTTAAGAACTCTTCATCGTTTAATGTTTCAAGAAAGTTTATATCTATTATAACTTCTTTAGGTTGATAGAAAGAGCCGATGATATTTTTTGCATCATCAAAATTAATACCTGTTTTCCCACCTATTGATGAATCAACCATTGATAGATATGTTGTTGGTATTTGAATAAAGGGTATTCCTCTCATAAATATTGATGCGGCAAAACCTGTGATATCACCTGTTATTCCTCCACCTAGTGCTATTAAAGTACTTCCTCTTAAAGCATTATTTTTAGATAAGAATTCTTCTATTTTAATTAACTCTTTAAATGTTTTATTTTTTTCATTAGCAGTAAAGATATAGACTCTATCTTTATCGTAAGGTAGTAGCTTACTATATATTTTAGATATATTTTCATCTACAATATATAACGGATTGAGGTTACTAGATTCATAGTAATTTAATTTCTCTTCAATTATAGAAGATGAAATAGTAATATCATAACTTAAATCTCTACTTACTATATTTTGTTTAATTAACTGTATCATTTACCTCTCCTAATATTACATCTATCACATTCTCAATAGTCATACTATCAGTATTTATCATGATATCTGAACCTATATAATAGAAAGCTCTTTTTTGTAGTAAGTTACTTATTTTATCTTCAAGATTACTACCTTCTAAAAGCGGTCTATTAGCACTATCATTACTTATTCTTTCAACGATAGTAGGGATAGATGCGATAAGTGATATTGTTGTTCCCATAGATTTCAATACTTGAAAATTATCTTTATAAGTAACTGCTCCACCACCAGTTGATATAACATGATTTTTAAGATTAACTAAGCTATGAATAATTTCTCTCTCATGTTCTCTAAATTTCTCTTCGCCAACTTTTTTAAATAGTTGATCTATGCTACTTTTATACTTATCTTCTAATAGGTTATCTGTATCAATAAATACTTTACCTAACTTGCTTGCAAGCAGCTTGCCGATAGTTGATTTTCCTGTTGCCATAAATCCTATGAAGATTATATTGTTATCATTCATACTTGTAGTACTCTCTTTATAATATTAGTTATTGCTACTTGCTGGAATTGAAGCAGTTGTTGCAGGAGTATTGATTTTTCTTTCTTTTTTTACATCACTTTTTTTTAAAGCCTCAAGATAAGTGTTCCCTCTATTATATGGCTCTACTTTTCCAGAATAGGTGTTTACTTTTTTTAATACTATTGAATTAGGCTTCTTTAAATAGAAAGACCGTAATGTAGGGTATAATTTTTTTTGTAACTTAGCAAGCATAGGAGCTACTACCTGTCCACCTGCATGACCGTCTCCCATACTTCTCATGTCATCATATCCTATCCATGCTACTGCAACGTATGGCCCGAATGAGACTACAGTCCATGCATCTTTATAATTGTTGGTTGTACCAGTTTTTGACGCAGTACCTGGAATTAATCTTGCTCCTCTTGCTGTTCCTGCATTTGTTACTGATTGCATGATATATAATGTTTGGTATGCAGAAGCGGCATCAACTACTCTATGTGGTTTCTCTTTCATGTCAAATACTTTACCATCGTATGTCATTGATTGAATAAATTGAGGTTTCTGTTTAATACCTAAATTAGCGATCGTTGAAAAAATTTCTGTAGCATTGATAGGAGTCATAGGTATAGCACCTAGTGCCATTGCATGATAAGCAGGAACTCTACCTTCCATTCCTAAATTTTCTGCCATTTTACTAACTTTACCAAGCCCTACATTTTCTGCTAATTTAACAGTCGCATTATTTAATGAGTGTACAAGCCCTGATCTAACTAATATACCACCATGAAATATTGATAAATAGTTTCTAGGTCTATATGTAGATCTCCCTGCTTTGAATGTATATGGTCTATCAACTATTCTATCAGTTGGAGATACCCCATTTGCAAATGCTGTTAAATAAACAATAGGTTTAAAGATTGATCCAGGTTGTCTTCTTAGTGAGAAAGCTCTATTTGTTAATGATCTTGAATACCTACTTCCAACGGCTGCCTCAATCGTACCAGTATCTTTATTAGCTATAACTAAAACAGCTTGTTTATTGATATCATTTTTTGGCATATAGTCGCTAAAAATTTGTTCAACAAGTGCTGTCATTGATTTATTATAAGATGTATATATTTTTAAACTTTTCTCTTCAACATCTATTAATGGATTTTTTGCAATTTCTTTAAGTATATAGTTTGTAAATCCAGGATCGTAATTGATCACTTCATCTTCATAGTTTAAAACTACTGCTGTACTTAATTCTTTTTGATATCTCTCTCTTGATATAAGTCCTGACTCATATACTGTGCGTAAGCTTTTTCTTGCATTTTTTTCTAGTAGTTGGTGTGAATTGCTATCTGATACTTTAATAATCCTCATAGAGATAAGATATGATAGTTCTAATAATGATAGATCGCTAACCTCTTTAGAAAAATAGTAATCACTAGCAGCAGCGATACCGTATATCTTTTCTCCATATTCGAAATTATCAAGATAAATTCTAGTTAATTGGCTATTGGTATACTTGTTTTTTATCTTATCTAAAGTATACCAATGAAGAACATCTCCATATAAACCATCAATCTTGCTATCTTTTAAAATATCTAATGCGATTATATTTAACACTTGTCCTTTAATAGAGTAGAGATCTATATCAAATTGATTCATCATCAGATATTTCCATAAGCTTACATTATAAGTATCTGTAAACTTTTTTCCTTCAGACAATGTATACTCTATTAGATAAGATAGTAAGCTGATATCATAATCTATTGGGATATTTTTTTTATGTTGATAAAATCTTTTATAGATAAGGCTGTTACTATTATCATATATTTCTAGTACGATATCTTCTTTAAAATCATCTTTGATTGTAACATTTGGTACAGATAATCGCAGATAGTTTAACTCACTTTTAAAATAAAAGTATCCACCTGTAGATACAATAATAAGAAGTAATAGTATAGTTAAAAAGCCAGTTAATTTTCCCATAGTTAAATATTTTCCGTAACAAATTTCTTTAGTTTATAAAGGGCAGCCATTCTGTGACTAATATTATTTTTTTCATTTGCTGAATATTCTGCAAGAGAACGTCCATCATCTAATAGAAAAATAGGATCGTATCCAAAACCGTTATTACCTACTATATTGTAAGATATATTTCCATTTAATATACCTTCGAAGTTTGCGATGATAACCCCATTTTTTGCTAATGAAATATTACATACAAAATAAGCTTTACGATTAGGAACATCTTTCATATCGGATAAAAGTTGATTTATATTATCATTATCAGTTGCATTTTTATGAGCATATCTTGCAGAGAGTATACCAGGTTTGCCATCTAATCCATCGCATACTAATCCAGAATCATCTGCTATAACATAATCGTTTGGTACAAGAGTTGATAGATATTTAGACTTGATATCTGCATTCTCTTGAAATGTTGTACCTGTTTCATCAATATCTGGTAGATTATTAAATGTTAATACCTCTGTATCTCTTAATATAGAAGATATCTCAATAACTTTATGTTTATTTTTTGTTGATAAATATAATCTCAATTTACACCTTTTTATTATGTATCAATATAGCACTATTTTCTTACTAATTTAGTTACAATTTCTATATGGTATGTATCTGGATATAGATCAAAACAGTGCATATTTTCCATTTTATAATCATCTTCTAATCTAGTGATATCTCTTGCAAGCGTTGTTGGATCACAAGAAACATATATTATTTCTAACGGCTTTAATCTTAATATTTCAGCAAGGACTCTTTTCTCTAATCCCTCTCTTGGAGGATCAAGAAAAATAACATCAATATTTTGAATGCTCTGCATATATGTATAGGCATCAATATTTTTTATATTAACCCCAGATAGCTCTGCAAGGTATGATGAGTTTTCATCGAACTCTACACCTGCTTTGTAATCACCTGCATTAATAAGTCCTGATGTAAAGAAGCCAGTACCTGCGTATAGTTCCACGATTGATAAAGAACTACTAACTAATTCTACAGCATATTTTTGTAGATCATTTAAAAGAAAGTGATTACTCTGAAAAAAAGTATCTGGTCCTAAATTAACAGCACCGTAATGAGTATTGTATGCAGTTTTTTTCAACCCTGCTTTTCTTCCATTAACAGATATTCCATCGAAAATACCTTCATAATTTACTTTTTTATAATTAACATTACTTATAAATGATGCAAGTGCTATGCCACTATCTGACTCAATAGCATATAGCTCTCCTATAATAGAAGGGTTTTTTTTAGCAAATAATTTTATTTTGTCGAATAATGATTTTTTTAATATAGGACATTCATCTACTTCGATAAAATCATTACTTTTAAATTTATATAAACCGACTGTACCGTTTTGCACTTTAGCATATGTTCGTAATCTATAGTTGGCTTGAGGTGATGGAGTTATATCAAAATCTACGGCAGACTTATAGTTTCTAAGTGAGTTTTTAATAAACTTCTTTTTTATATCAAGTTGTGCTTCATACTCAATATGTGAGAAAGTACAACCACCACATATTCCATATTTGTTACAGTTATTATTGTTTGATCTAAGTTCTGAAGGTGTAACAATATCTACTAATGATGCGTATGCGAGTGATTTTTTTGTTTCAGTTATTTTACAATTTACTATATCTCCTTCAACAGTGTGTGGAATAAAAATAACCTTACCGTTGCTGTCTTTTGCAACTCCATAGCCACCGTAGGCAGTATCTATAATTTTAATATCTTTTATTATCTGCATTTATATCTCCATAGATTGTTAGTATAGCATATTATTTTATCTTTAGGCATTATTTTTTATTCTAAATATATTGAAATAATTTTTTATACGTTGTAACATATAGTTATAATTTTAATTATTTGGTGTACAATATGGCGTTAGGTGTTTTTGATTCAGGAATAGGTGGGCTAACAGTTTTTAAATCTATTGCTACTAGGTTTCCTAAGTTAGATATGATATATTTTGGAGATACAGCGAGAGTTCCATATGGTAATAAATCTCCTGAAACAATAGTTAGATATACGCTTGAATGTACTAAGCATTTAATAGATAATTATAAGATAGATGCATTAGTGTTAGCATGTAACACAGCTTCATCTCATGCTTTAAAGACTTTGCATGATGAGTTTCATATCCCTGTTTTGGGTGTGATTGATGCTGGTGTTAAAAATGCAGTTGATGTATCATCAAACAGAAAAGTTGCTGTGATTGCAACTCACGCTACTATTAAATCAAAATCATATAATAAAGTTTTTCAATTGATGAATGAAAATATTGATATAGTCTCTCTTCCTTGTCCATTATTTGTTCCACTTGTTGAAGAAGCTCTTATTGATGGGGATATGGTGGAAACTATAGTTAGTGAGACATTAAAACCTATTAAGAATATCGGTATAGATACGATTATTTTAGGCTGTACTCATTATCCTGTTTTGAAATCGGTTATCTCTAAAGTTATTCCTAATGTAAATATTGTTGATAGCACAACTTATATCGTTACAGATGTACTAGATCTAAATATTAATCTTGAAGAGAGTGGCGTTAGAAAGATATTAATTACAGATGAGTCTCATGCGTTTAATTCACTTAAAAACATTCTTGTTGGCGATATAGATGTTGAGGTAATTAAGTTATAATCTACCACCAGCAGTTTTTAATACTGTAAGAATGGGCTGATTGTTATCTCTATACGCCATTGTATATGCAGACATGTTTTGAAAGTTTTTCTTATTAGGATCAGCTCCTGCTAGAAGTATTCTTTTTACCATATCAGTATTTTTAAGTCTAACAGCGAGCATTAATGCTGTATCGCCATCGTTATTTGCTAGGTCAGGATTTTTGGTATAACTTAATACAGAGTTTAAGATATCAATTCTTCCCGTTGCAACAGCTACCATAAGTGGAGATGTACCTCTATCATTTTGATAATCTGCAATAGCTCCTAACTCAAGTAGTTTTTTAGTCATAATATCATATTTATTTGCTATTGCTATAAATATAGGGGTGTTACCAGTTGTGTTTTCAATTGAGTTAATATCAGCACCTTTATCAATAGTTATTTCAGCATTTAAAATATCATTACTTCCTACATATTTGAAAAGCATAGTATTGACTTCATCAGATATTCGTATCGCTGTTAATAATCTATTTGCTATTCTAGCGCTATCTTTATTTCTAGCTAAAATAAATACTGAATGTCCATCTCTATTAGTGATATTAAGATCTGGACTGTAATTTAATAGAAAATCTACAAGATCATAATTACCTTTTATAGTAGCTATCATAAGAGGAGTATTTCCATCATTATTTTTGATATCAATATTGGCTCCATTTTCAAGCAATAGTTCCATGATCTCTAGGTTATTTGTATTCATAGCAACATGAAGTGGGGTATATCCATTATTATTAGATATATTTGGATCAACACCTAAATCTAATAGTAACTCTACTGACTCTTTATTACCTTGTTCAACGGCTTTAATCAGTGGAGTATCGGAGTTTGTATCTACAGTGTTTAGTTTTGCACCATTACTTATAAGAGTTTTAATTGTCTCTGTATTACCAAGAGTTGCTGCAATAAGTAGTGGAGTTTCTCCAAGTGTATTAGTGTCATTAACATTAGCACCGTTTTTATTGAGCAGATCAACCACTTTCGCATTTGGTGAAACAGATGCATAGATAATCGGTGAATTGCCATTATTATCTCTACTGTTTATTATTGCTCCTGCTTTTATTAATGCTTTAACGACATCATATAGTCCAAGATCAGCTGCTACATGTAACGCTGATTGTCCAGATCTATTTCTGTGATTAACATCTATACCATTTTCAATTAAGATATTTGCTGCACTACCTTGTCCAGAATAAACTGCTCTAATTAATGCATTATCGCCTGTTAATTCATCAAGTTCATTTATATTACTTCTTGATAATGTAAGTAGTTTTAATAATCTATCGTGTTGTCCAGTAGCTGCAGCGGTAATAATATCTTTACCGATAACTACATCTTTTCTAAGGTTATCTTTATTTGCAAGAATATTAAAGTAAGGAATACTTATCACAGAATTAACTGTTGGATCTAATTTAGGTCTTTCTATAATACTAATATTTGGAAGAAACTTTAGTTCTGAACGAGAGTACATTTTTGCAGCATCCATTGCAATTGTATTAGCGAATAATTTAGGACGTTCTTTAGTTTCTAAACTTTTAATAATTAATGCATCTTCAAACGAGAACATAGACTCAAATATTTTTAGATCACTTTTTGGCATTTCATATATGTTGGCTGTAGTGAAATCAATTATTAATCCCATAGGTGTTGTTCCATTTGATAAGATTATTCCAGAATTTGTTTGCCAGCCATTAATAGTGTTAAAAAGTTTTAATGAAACATCTTTACCACCCTCTTTAGAGAAGATCAGATCAATTGATTTCCTATCAGATGGAATAATAAAAAAGGCTGGAAAATCTACTGGCAAATCATCAATAGCATATTGAAAATCTTTTGGATCTTTAGGGGTAAGTGTTGCAGGATCTTTAAAAATATCATCATTTTTATCTGCATAGATATTATAAGGTGATATTAAAATTGTTAAGATCAATAGAAACGATAAAAAGAATACTTTCATTTATATTATCCTTAAAAGTTAAAAATGATTAGTTCATTATATATTATAGAGATCATTTTGGCTATAGAAACATTTTATTTACTATTTTGTAGTATAGAGTTCGGATTACCTTGTGTATCATCATGCGGTTCAGGGTGGATTAATATATCTGTATTAGATATAGATTGCTTAATACTTAGTTCAATCTCATCAATTATTTTATGCGCATCTTCTAATGTGAGTTTACCACACATAATTATATGCATATTGATAAACTTTTTTGTACCAGCAGAACGTGTTCTAATATTATCAAAAAGTACTCCTTTAGATTCATATATCTTTAAGATATCAGATAATTTTGCATAATCTTCATCACTTATATTCTTATCAACCAAATCATTTGCAGCTCTAATAGATAGATGTATAGCTGAACCTATTACATATATAGCTGTGATTACTGCAAATATGCTATCAATTATATATAAGTTAGTAAACTTAATTACAATAAGTGCAGCTAAGATTGCAGTGTTTGATAATATATCTGTTGTATAGTGGATAGAGTCTGCTTCTAGTGCCATTGAGTTATACTCTTTAGCTTTTCTTTTTAAATATATCACTAGCAATATTGTTGTTACAACAGATATTACCATAACAAATATTGCAGTAAAAGATATATCTATAAAGTAATCTTTATTTTTTGATTTATTATAAACAGATATTAAAATTGCTACACCAGAGAGTGTAATAATAATTGATTGAATAAATGCAGCTAAGATTTCAAATTTATGGTGTCCAAAAGAATGATTATAATCTGCTGGTGAATCAGCTTTTTTTATAGCAAAATAGTTGATAGTAGATGAGAGCAAATCAAGTATAGAATCAATCGCTGATGAAAGTATAGCTAATGAACCACTTAAAATACCAACAGTAGCTTTAATTATAGCTAAGAATACTGCTACAAATATAGCAACTAATGTAGTAAATCTTTTACCGCTAGGTCTATCTTTTTTATTAGTGTTATTACTTTTATGATCATTGTTATCTTTAGGAGTATTATCTTTTTGACAAGCGTTATCTCTTTTATGAGTGCTGTCAACAATATTGTTGTTAAGACTACTTTGAGAGTCCATTATTAACTTCATCCTCATCTATAAATATTTTAGGTTTAACCCATATATTAAGCATTCCAACACATGCTACAAATAGAATTATTGAAGGTTTTGTGAATAATATTAATATGATTAATATCTTTATTAATCTTGAGAGTTTAACCTTATTGAAAAATATATCAAACAGTTCAAAACCTTGCAGAAAATATAGAAATGCACATATAGTTAAAATGTTTTTAGATATCAACTGAAGAGTAGGTTCTTTAATTAAAAATAATCCAGCGAATAGTATAAATATCCATACAAAATAATCTGGTAATCTAAATCGTTGAACTTGCCCATCATCAATAAAATTTGGACGTAATTTATTGACAAAAAAGATAGTAAGAAGAGTGAAGGAATAGATTACTGCTGGCATCAACTCAATAAAGTTATTAGCTGCTTTCTCTTTATTATTTATCATATATGCAAATAAACCTTTGTCACTAAATCTTTCCATAGTCTTTTTTGCAGGTTCAGTTAGATCTGTTATAAACAGCAATATATTATTATACAGTTCAGTGTATATGTATGACACAAAAAATATTAATATTGTTGATAGCAACGATATTAGCAGTGGAGGTACAATGATAGGTATAAAAAACTGTTTTTTAGATGATTTTTTAGCAAGATAAAAGAAGGTTAACATAGGAACAAATATACCAAGAATATAAATTAATGCTACCTTAGAGTAGGTTAATGCTAATATATATATGGATACAACTACAATATCTGATATTATAGTTCTATCATCTGCTGATAAGTATATCGCAAGAAATACATATGATATGATAAATAGAATTATAGTTATGAGAGGGTAAAATGAGATTAGCATAAATGATATCACAGAGAGTATAGGATAGAGGTAAACTTTTATACTAATCATATTTAACCTAGTTATCTTTAAATTCATTGTTTATTTTGAAGATAAAATTTTTGTTTAGATATATGTTTAAACAGACTAAACTATCTATTTAATGTAAACGGAATAATAGCTATAGTTCTAGCAGTTTTAATTGCCATAGCTAAAGTTCTTTGGTGTTTAGCACATGTTCCTGTTAATCTTCTTGGCATTATTTTACCACGTTCTGTAATAAAATTCCTAAGTTGTTTAGAGTCTTTGTAATCTATATCAATTTTATCTGTACAAAACTTACAGATTTTTTTTCTTTGAAATCTTTTTCTAGCGATAGCCATAATTATCTCCCAATAAATATATAATATTTTTTATAATATGTTTTAAAATTAAAACGGTACATCATCTTCATCAATCATATCTGGTTGATCTTTAGATGAAGAAGTGTCATTAAAGTTGTTCGAATAGGAATCAGAGTAATCAGACTCTTTAGAATCTCTTTTAGATCCGATCATCTGAAAAGTATCAATAATAACTTCATGTCTCACTCTTTTAGTTCCATCAGGTTGTTCCCAAGAGTTCATAGATAATCTACCTTCAATTAATAAAGGCGATCCTTTAGTAATATACTCTCCTATCACTTCGGCATTTCTACCAAAAGCAACGATATCAATAAACATAACTTCTTCTTTATCTTTATATTTTCTATTAACAGCAAGTCCAGTTCTTGCAACAGTTGTATTGCTACCTGGAATACTTCTAAGTTCGGGTGTTTTTGTAATATTACCCATAAGAATTATCTTATTATATGAAGCCATAAACTTTGTCCTTGTATTATATCTAAAAATAAACCACACATCAAAAGAGCTAAAAGTATAAGTAGTTTGATAAGCTTATACCACTACGTTTTTTTCAACAGTTGCAGTTGTGTCAGTAGAAACATCAGATGCATCTGTATTAACTGTAACAGTTGGTGTAACCGTTTCAGCAGAAATAACGGTAGTATCTTTTTCAACAGAAGTTTCAGGAATATCTGTTTCAACAGGTTCAATACTGTTTGCAACGCCTTCATCTGCATCAGCTCTACTAGGATATTTACTTCCTTCAGGTCTAGGTTTGCGTACTGGTTCTTTTTTTGGTGCAGCTTTGAATTTTTTCTCATCAAGCATAACAACAACGTGACGTATTATATCTTCATTAAACTTGAACCTTTTATCCAGTTCTGTATTAATGTAGTCGTTCTCTGCTTTAAATTGAATAAGTGTGTAGATAGCTTCGGTATAAGTTTCAATTTTGTACGATAATTGTAATTTACCCCATAGCTCTTCTTTAATGATTTCTCCACCGAAACTTTTAATGTTCTCTTTATAGAAATCGATGTGTTTTGCTTGCTCTTCTGCAGTGATTGTTGGTTTTAATAGAAAAACCGTTTCGTAAGTTCTCAAATTATTCTCCTTCCTTATGGATATTGTAGCCATATACTTATAAATTTTACTGTATATATGGCAAGGCGGACTATAAGTTTAGTCAAATATATTATTTTTGTCAAGAAAAATAGGATAAATATTGACATAGAGAGTTATCGTGATTATTATAAATACAACATAAATAAAAGTTTTAAAGGATAATAGTTATGAGAAGTGATTTTGCTGTTACAGGAAGTGGACTAACTTATGAGATAAGGAATATTGCAGAGATTGCAAATTATCTTGCATCGCTTGGAATGGCTATATCTTTTGAGAATACAGGAGATCCTGTCGCTAAGGGAGAAATTATACCTACTTGGATGAAAGATGTTATAAAAGAAGTTATAGATGATGATAAATCTTTTGCATACTCCCCAACACGTGGTATTGAGTCTACTAGAACATATTTAGCAGATATCAATAATAAACGTGGTGGAGCTCAAATTAGTAAAGACGATATTATTTTCTTTAACGGGCTAGGTGATGCTATTGCTAGATGTTACTCATCTATGAGAGTTGATGCTAGAGTTATCATGCCTGAGCCTACATACTCTACACATTTTATGGCAGAGGTTATGCACTCATCGTTTCCACCGAACACATATAGATTAGATCCTCATAATAATTGGGAACCCGATATTGATGATCTTGAACGTAAAGTTAAAAGTCATAAATCAATTGTTGGTATATTGGTTGTTAATCCTGATAATCCGACAGGACATGTATATTCAGAGGAAAATCTTCGTAAAATTGTAGCAATAGCAGAAAAATACGATCTTTTTTTAATGTTCGATGAGTTATATCATAATATGATTTATAACGGTTATACTACTCCATATTTAAGCGATATAATAGGTGATACAGTTCAAGGTATGTCTATGAAATCATTATCTAAAGAGGTTCCTTGGCCTGGTGGTAGATGTGGCTGGATAGAGGTTTATAATTCAGGTAAAGACCCTGCTTTTGATAGATATATAAATATGATATTCCAACTTAAAATGGCTGAAGTGTGTTCAACGACAATTCCACAGATGGCTATACCTAAAATTCTTGAACATCAAGAGTATCAATCTTATTTAGTGGAGAGAGTTAAATATTATGAAAAAGTAGCAACATTAGCGTACGATATTTTAAAAGATGTTCCGTATGTTAAGGTAAATAAACCTAACGGTGCGTTTTATATTACGGTTGTGTTTGAAGAGTCTTTAATGAATGCAGGACAATTTTTAGAAATTAAAGACCCAAAGATCAGAGAGTTTATAGATAGTAAATTAAATGTTAGTGCCGAGAACGATAAAAGGTTTACATATAATTTATTAGGATCAACGGGAATTTGTCTTGTCCCACTTACATCATTCTTTTCACCTATGCAAGGTTTTAGAGTTGTATTGCTAGAGAAAGATATAGAGATTTTTGAGAAAAATTTAAGAATAATCGCAAAAAAAGTTGTTGAATATATTGAGAGTAGTAAGTAGTCACTGGATAGAGATTGATAAATTAGAAATTGTTACTTATAAATTATAGATTAATTATAATGATAAAAAAATCCCCTTGTACGTCGAGGGGTTTTTTAATGAGTGTTGATATAGGTTGTTTTTTATGTAAGTATTATAGCTAAGTAAGAATGGTTTTTAAAGATTAATTATTTTAGATTTTTATAATACTTTGCTATCATTTGTGTAGCATCTTCTTCGGTGTAACTACCAAATATCGGTGTGCCTTTAAATGGTGGATTTTTTTCATCATAACCACCACTTATGCCACTTAAATCAGTTGGTTTATTAATTCCTAATCTCATATAGTATTCAAATGATTTAAGAAGAATTGTACGTACTATTGATCTAGTTCCTTTTAAACAAGCATTGCCTAAATTCGTCCCTGTAAGATTAGCATTCAATATGAAAGCACCTTTAAGATCAGCCTCTTGTAAATCAGCTCTAGTAAGGTTAGCACCTTTTAAATTTGCTAGTGTTAGAGTAGTGAACAATAAGTTGGCATCAATAAGATTAGCTTCAATTAAATTAGCCTCTGTAAGGTTCGCTCCTGTAAAATCTATTCTATATTCTTTATACACCTTGAAATCGTTTTCATTTATGCAAAGTATATTTAATATAGTCTGTATCGGTTCAGATGGTTTTTCAGTATATTTAGCTTTATACTCATCTGTTATTGTAACCTCTCTAATAAATGAACATAAAATATTAAACACATTCTCTCTATAACTTTCATCCTCTTGAGCTATTCTGTGAAGTGTGTATATTCCACCTAAAACTACAGCGTTATTGTCTTTACCAAGTTGATTGATTGCGTTTGTAAATCTTTCATTACGTTCCGATCTTATCGCATTATTATTTTGTTTCCCGAGAGCCTCTATATTAATTCCAATAAAAATAATAGAAGCTATTCCAAAGAGAACAGAAAATATCGCTAAAACAAAACCTATATTTGTGAGTGCTTCCATAGTTCCTCTCTATATCCTGTTGGTATCGTTGACATATTTTATACCTGTTCATAAACAAGTATATACAATTAAGTTAATTTGTCTATTTATTATAATAAAAAAAAGTGGCTAGATTTTAATCGATCTAACCACCTTTATAATTTATAAAAATTTTTTATTATCAATACTAACTAATACGGTAAATTCTTTTCAAATGTTTGAACTTCATCTTTATTTGATGCAAGTTCTGCGATTGTGTCGTAACTTCCATTTAGTAACGATGACTTTAAGGCATCTTTTAACTCTACTTTATAAATCGTACCTGCAACAGATAACTCTGATTTTTCTATATCCATATTAATTTCTGTATCTGGATTTGTCTCAATAGTTTTTAAAATATTTTCAATATTATTTTTATCAAGAGTGATACAAACTAAACCTAATACTGATGAGTTACCGTAAAATATTTCAGCAAACGATTCTGCTAATATAAGATTGTATCCAGCTCTTTTAATAGCTTGTGGAGCATGCTCTCTTGATGATCCACAACCGAAATTATTATTTGTTATTATGATACTTGCACCGTTAAATTTCTTATCGTTCATAGGGTGGTTAGTAGGAGTGCCATCAGGTGAAAATCTTTCATCACAGAACGCACTATCGCCTAATCCTTCAAACGTTGTTGATATTAAAAACCTAGCAGGGATAATCCTATCTGTATCAATATCATCTCCTCTAAGCGGCAAACCTTTTCCATTTATCTTTTTTATAACTGTTAACATACTATTTAATCTCCTATAAATATACTTTCATTATGCGTTGTTATATATCTATTGTGTAGTTACATATCTATCTATGTAGCTTGTATATATTCGTGTAGCTAGTATTTATCGTGTAGTTTTATATATTCGTGTAGCTAGTATTTATCGTGTAGTTTTATATATTCGTGTAGTTCGTATCTTTTATAGATATTTTCTAACATCAGCCACTTTTCCTTCAATTGCAGCTACAACAACCATAGCTGGATTTAGAAGGATAGTTCTTCCAGTTGATGATCCTTGTCTACCTTTAAAATTTCTATTAGATGATGATGCTGCAACTTGATCGCCAACTAATCTATCAGGGTTCATAGCAAGACACATAGAACAGCCCGGTTCACGCCATTCAAAACCAGCATCTTTAAATATCAGATCTAATCCTTCATCTTCTGCTTGCTTCTTAACGATAACAGATCCAGGAACTGCAAGCCCTTGAACGTTAGGTGAGATTTTTTTACCTTTAAGGATAGAGGCTGCTAATCTAAAATCTTCAATTCTACCGTTTGTACATGATCCTATGAAAGCAACATGAATAGGAAAGCCTATCATACTTTTTCCTGCATCAACTTTAATATAATCTAAAGCTTCTTGCATTAAAGCAGTTGTTGCTTGAGGTACATTTTCATCTATATTTATAGCCATTTCAGGAGTGATTCCCCAAGTTATCATAGGTTCAATAGCTGATACATCTATATCAATAATATCATCGTACTTAGCGTCACTATCAGATGCTATAGATTTCCAGTATTCTAATGATTTATCGAAATCAGCACCTTTAGGAGCGTACGGTTTATCTTTTATATATGCGAAAGTTTTCTCATCAGGGTTCATATATCCAACTCTAGCTCCACCTTCAATCGCCATGTTACATATAGTCATTCTACCTTCCATACTCATCTCATCAATAACATTTCCAGCAAACTCATAAGCGTATCCAAGTCCACCGTTTACACCTAATTTAGATATAAGGAATAGTATAAGATCTTTAGCGTACACACCTTTATTAAGTTTACCATTAAAATTGATACGTCTTACTTTAAAAGGGTTTATGCTTATTGTTTGAGTAGCTAGAATATCTCTTACTTGTGATGTTCCAACACCGAACGCTATTGCACCGAATGCTCCATGAGTTGCAGTATGGCTATCCCCACAGGCGATTGTCATACCGGGTTGAGTAAGCCCTTCTTCAGGACCTACGATATGGATAACACCGTAGCTGTTATCTTTTATACCGAAAAGTTTTATACCGAAATCAGATGTATTTTTTTCAATAGCTTGCATCATCTCTTCTGCGATGTTATCTGCAAATGGACGAGTTAAGTTATGTGTTGGTATGATATGATCGTGAGTTGCGAAACTTCTCTCTGGATATGCAACTTTTAATCCTAACTCTCTTAACATTGAGAATGCTTGAGGCGATGTTACCTCATGTAATAGATGTAAACCTATAAAAAGTTGTGTTTGTCCGTTAGACAGTTTTTTAATTGTATGGCGTTCCCATACTTTTTGAAATAAATTTTTTCCCATTTTAATCAGCCTATTTTATAATAATTTAATGCAAGTAGCATATCACTGATATATAAAAAAGACAATATTAAGATGATCAGCATTTAGCTTGATGATGCTAAGTTTCTCATAGTATGATAAACAATATTGATTTAGTTATTACTAATAGTAGCGTATTAAAGTTGTTTTATAATTTTATGTTGATAATATAAAACTCCATTAAACTCTTTACTTATAATCTCTCCTGATTGTAGTAGTGGGGTTAAAATTTCATCAGCTATTACTGGATCAATTTTTAATGTTTTAATAATATCTTCAAGAGTCGTTGGACGCATTTTTAATATAGGGATAAGTTTTTCTATAGCTACGTTTTTACCTTGAACTACTGATGAAGAGCTACTATAATTAATAATAGTATTATTATTTAAATTATCATCTACACTCTTATCTTTAGAGAATGAAACCCCTTGTGAAGCTATATATGATTTAACTTCTTCAAGCTCTTTATTTGTTAATGATACTGCAAATGAGTGAGATGGTGGACGTATAATTGTTCCTATATCTAATCTTGTATAATTAATTTTTTTAAGTACGGAAATTAATGTATTTATATCTTCAGGTAGATCGTTAATATTTTTTGCAAGAAGCACTTCAAGATATAGTTTACCTGTATATTCATTTGAAAATGCTATGAGACAATTTATGATATTATTGATACTAATCTCTTTAGCAGGTTTATTAATTTTTTCAAAAGCTGTTTTTGTGACAGCGTCAAGTGATGGCACAACGATATCGAAATCTAATAATGTTTTGTAAACATCTTTATTATCAAGTGTTGTTGTGTTGGTTAAGATCGCAATCTCTTTTTCACCTTTTACGATATCACGAATACCTATTAATACATCTTTTAGGCATGAGTTTAATGTAGGTTCACCTGATCCTGTAATGGTAACCACATCTATACTATCTTTTATTTCATGGTAGACACTACTAAACTCTGCTAAAATAGCTTCTGCTTTAAAGTAAGGCTTTATTTGTGTAGATAAGTTTCTAGTTATGCCAACTTCACAGTAGATACAATCAAGTGAACATATTTTTTTAGGTATAACATCAATACCTAAAGATTTTCCTATTCTAGATGAATTTACGGGACCAAAAATATATTGTAACTCTTTTTTCATTATAAAACTCTTTTAATTATATTACTTTCTAGTAGTAAGATATAACGAAGGCGTATTTATATCAATTAGAATTTTACATACTTTTGATTGAATGATAGATTAAGTGGATTATATTTCTATTATTGAGCTTTACAAAGACGCTTAAAAATATTAAATTAATCTGATTTATGAATGTATTCATATTGGTAGAAAATAGATATATAGTTAGGTGTAATCATGGGACTTGGTGGAATAATTATAAATGCGCGTAAGCTTAATAATATCGGTAGATGGGCAAATGAATTTTTGCATCAAAGAGCATCTGTTGCAGAACACTCCTTTTTGGTGACACAGCTAGCACAACTTCTTGGCTTTATAGAGGAAGAAAATGGAAAAACTGTGAACTGGAAAGTTTTGTATAGGAAGGCATTAAATCATGATCTTCCTGAAGCTGTGATGGGAGATGTTATATCTACTACTAAAAATATTAATAAAGATGTGAAAAAAACATTAGAGCATGTAGAAAGAGAGTTAGTTGAAGATGAACTACTTGCTAACATTGAGCCTCATTATAGGGAGCTATATAGAGAAGCTATATTTGATGGTAAAGATGATACCTTAGAAGGTATGATACTATCTGCTGCTGATAATATTGATGCACTACTTGAATGTGTTCAAGAGGTAAAACTTTCAAATAAAGATCCATTTCTTGCAAAATATTATACAATACTAGATAAACTTTTAGTGATAGATATCGTTTCTTCTAGATATTTTATTAGTGATATTCTACCATCATTAATAGGCGATTGCGGTCTATTGGCTAAAGGAGTAAAAAAATGAAGTTACGTATATTAGTATTAACAGTTATCGCTATGTTTTTTATTGTTTCTTGCAAACATAGAGCAGTTTATCAAGGTGACCCTATCGTTACAGATCTTGAAGTGCATGATCCACTTGATTTTTATCAGTTGAAAGAGAAGTATAAAGGTAAAATATTAATTGTCAATTATTTTGCATCTTGGTGTCCTCCTTGTAGAGCTGAAGCTCCTGATTTGCTTAGAGTGTATAATGATTATAAAGATAAAAATTTCATAATAGTTGGATACTCTATAGATACGAATAAAAATGCAGCTATGAATTTTATAAATAATTTCGGTTTAGAGTTTCCAACATTTTTAGCATCAGAGCTTCTTCAAGATGAGATGAGAGTTCGTAAAGTACCAGAAACATTTATATATGATAAAGAAGGAATTTTAATTGAAATGGTTCCAGGAATTGTTTCAGAGAAATATCTAAAAGTATTTGCAGAGATGGGGAGTAATCCTTAAGTTTATATTTTTATATACTTATAAATTTATAATTTTTTAAGTTTTAAACTTGGTTGTTTTTAATAGATTGGTATCTATAAGATAAAATTAATGTGCTACACAGTTTTATTAGTTGAGGTTAAGTAATGAGTAAAAGTGATAAAGATACGATATATATCTCTGGACATAAAAATCCAGATACAGATTCAGTTGCATCAGCTGTTTGTTATGCGTATCTTAAAAATATCGTTGATGATACGTATAATTATGTTCCTATGAGATGTGGAAATGTTTCTGATCAGACAAAGTTTATATTTGATAATGCAAAGATAGGTTTGCCAGAATTTATAAAGGATATCTATCCTAAAGTTAAAGATAGTATGACTAAAAACCTTATCAATGTGAAAATGAGTGATCCTATATCGCTAATATTAAAACATATTCAAGAGCATTCAATACGTTTTGTTCCAGTATTAGATGATAATGAAAATTTTGTAAATATGGTTGGAGTACATGATCTTACAGATATTTTTATAAGAGATGATAGAAATAAAAAGCCACTCTTTTCATTAAGGTATGATACATTAAGAAGGTCACTTAGAGCAGAGATATTAAATGTTGGTGAATTAGAAGAGTTTGATGCATCAATAGTTGTTACAACAATGGCGTATGAGTCTTTCCACAACTATTTGATCAATAATAATATTGATATATCTAAAACAATATTAGTAACAGGTAGTAGACAGAATATATTAGATGATGTTTTTAAGATGGACTTTCCTGCAATAGTTATAGTAGGTATGAATAAGGATACTATGGATACTTTTTCAGCAAGTAATTTTAAAGGTTGGGTATTTGCATCTCCATTTGATTCTGCTCAAACTATTAGATGTATTGAGATGGCAACACCAGTTAATAAGATAGTTAAAAGTGATAAACCGATGATGATAAGATTAAATGATTATCTAGATAAAGCTATAGAAATGATTAGTGAAGTAAATATAAAAGCTTTACCCGTTGTTGAAGATAATAAACTTGTAGGGATAGTTACTGGTACCGATATATTGAAGAAGAAGAAACAGAAACTAATATTGATGGATCATAACGAGATCACTCAAGCAGTAGATGGAGCAGAAGTTGCAGAGATAGTTGAGATAGTTGATCATCATAGGCTTGGAACAGTAAAGACAACATCACCAGTTACATTTTATGCAAAACCAGTTGGTAGCACATGTACACTTGTGTATCAACTTTATAGATCACACGATATAGCTATCCCTAAAGATATCGCAAAACTTCTTTTAGGGGGTGTTTTGAGTGACACTGTAATATTAAGATCGCCTACTACTACAAAAGATGATATAGATATAGCTAATGCGTTAGCTGAAATAACTGGGTTAGATATTAAACAATACGGTACAGATATCTTTTCTGCAACTGACTCATTGTCACATAGAGATATGAAAGATGTTGTTAGAGGAGATTTTAAAATCTTTAATGAGTTCGGTAGACGTATAGGCATATCACAAGTAGAGACAGTGACATTACAAGAATTACCAGAGCTTAGATCTAAAATACATATTGAGCTTAATGGTTTAAATAAAGAACATAAACTTGATTGGTCGATGTTGCTTATTACTGATATAACTACGGAGATTAGTGAGTTAATAACTACTCCATACGCTGCTGCTGAAAGATTGTTTAAGTATAGTAAGGTAGAGGAACATGTATATTTGCTACCTGGAATATTGTCAAGGAAGAAACAGTTGTTACCTGAGGTATCGCGTATACTAGAAGAACTAAATAGATAAGCTATTAAAGTGAAGAGGTCAAATGGATTCTAAAAAAGTATTAATACACGGTACAGGATTTTTTCAACATAAGCTTCTATCAGCTGTAAGTATGGATAGAAAATGTATTGTTGTAGATACAGAACAAGAGTTACTTAATAGTTATAAAAACGAGATGAGTAATATTGATATTTTAAAAGGTGATCTCACAAGCATTCCTACTTGGAAGAAGATAGACCTGCCGATGATATCTCATATAATACTTTCAATGCAAGATTATGAAATGCTTCATGAAGTGTTAAGGATCACTAGAGATGAGATGAAACTTCAGATACCTATACTTGTTCTACTATATAAAAGAACAGATAATCTTGAAGAGTTAGAAAAATTTAATGTTAAGATTATTAACCCTCTTGATATCAATATAGAGTTAATAACTGGAATAATAGATAAGAATTATATTAGACCATTAAACATAGGTTTAGGTGAAGGCGAAATTGTTGAAGTGCTTATCATTCGTAGATCTCATATGATTCATCGTAAACTGAAATACTTTAGATCGACTAGATGGAAGGTAGTTGTAGCTTATCGTGATAATCAAATAATCTTTCCAGATGATGATTTTATGTTAGAGATAGGCGATAGAATAGTTATCGTTGGAGAACCTAAAGCTGTTGCAAATATCGTACAAAATCTAACAACTGGTATGTATGAGTTTCCTCTTGAATATGGATCAAACTGTGCGGTACTGATTATTGATGATGTTGAGAAGAAATATATCGATGAAATTATATTTTTTGAAAGTATGGTTAAATCTAAAAAACTTGTTGTATACGGTAAAAGTAAAGATTTAGAGATCAAAAAAGAAGAAGTTAAATCACTTTGTGGATCTAACGGTGGTTACAGTTTAGAGTTGAAATCGTTTAAAGATATCGTAAATGCTAAAGATGTAGGAATGATCGTTACGCCTGTTAAAGATAAGTTTAATATATTTGATTTAAAGTTAAGATACTTATTTCAACATAGTAAAGTTCCGCTTTTATTAACAAGAGGAGTATCGCCTTATGAAGAGATTCTTGTATCTCTAAACGGTAGCGATGCTGATAGATTGTTAGAGACAAGTTCTGAACTTGCAACATTTTTCTCTGTTAAACTTAGGTACATATTTGTTACTCGTCCAGATGAGTTGATGAGTCAAGTTGATGAAGAAAATTTACAGATGATGAACGATACAATATCGAACTTTGAAAGCGTTACAAATCTAAAATTAAAGTTTGAAGTGTTAAAAGGTAACCCTGTGAGAGAGAGTTTAAAAGCGATTGATAGAAGCGTTAGTACGCTCTTAATGGTATCATCTAACCTTGCTGAATACATATCGTTATTCTCATCTAATGTACCATACTATCTTGCTGTAAAATCAAAAGTATCGGTATTAGTTTTACCATCAGAGTATTAATATGAGTGAAAAAGAAGCCATTGTATTAGTTTTAATTGCTGTTGGTGCATATATTATTCCGTTTACTAGTAAAAAGTTAATGCTTCCATCAGCTGTTGGAGAGATATTATACGGAATGGGTTTAGCTTTTATTATTACAACTGGGCATGAAACTATGCCACTTGTAAAATATTTTTCTATGTTCGGTTTCCTTCTACTTATGTATATTGCAGGGCTTGAACTTGATTTTAATAAGTTTAGAGATATATCAAAGAAAGATGTAATTTTATATTTTAGTATTTATATACCTATTTTGCTTGCTAGTATATTTATTGTAAATATATTTAATCTTGATAGAGCGTTTGTGTTAGTCCTTTTTACAACAGGTATCGGATTACAGTTCTCCGTATTAAAAGAGACAGGACTTATGTCAACATCGCTTGGACAGAGTATGTTGATTATCTGTATGATCGGAGAGATTTTTTCATTACTAGGATTAACACTTTTTTCTATGATTGCAGAGTCAGGCGTTTCAGCTGCTTTACTATTTGATGTCTTGTATATAGCGATATTTTTTGTAGTTATATACCTAGTTCTAAAAGGTTTAAAATATTTAATATGGTGGTTTCCAGAACTTCAATCAATGTTTCTAAAAGTTGGAAATATTACAGAGACTGGGATTAGAGGAAACTTTTTAATACTATTTTTCTTCGTAGCATTAGCGGTTATATTGAAGATAGAGTTTGTAATAGGAGCTTTTATAGGTGGAATGATTATAGCATTAGTTTTTCCAGATAGAGAGTCTATTTTAGAGAGACTAACTGGTGTTGCATACGGATTTTTCATACCTGTATTTTTTATCTCTGTTGGTGCTGGATTTAACTATAAACATATATTTGATAAAGATGTTTTGATATTAGCACTTATAATTTCTGTTTTTATATTTGTTACAAAATTTGTCGGATCTATCTTGCTATTTTTTACAGATATAAAGAATAAAAAAGTTGTTTTAGTTGCAACATCACTCTCATTTCCATTAACTATTTTAGTTGCTATCGGAGAAGTTTTTAAAGAGAAAAGTATTATCACTGAAGAACAATCATCAGCTATACTTCTATCAGCTATTATCACAGCTATCATATATCCGTGGATATTTAAACTACTTGTCAAACTGCTTGTAGATAGTAGAGATGTAAAAGCAGTTGAATAGTTTTTTGTGATTGTGTAGATAGAAAGATCATGTGATTGATTATGCTTACGGTTTATAATTGTATGATATCAGTTGTGTGTACATCAATATATTATAAGCCACATCTAAAAAAATATGAAAAAAATTATTTTGCTATTGATGTTCAGAAGAAAAGTGTCATTATATTCAAATAATTTTCCAACTAATATAATCAGAGTATTTAATTCATATAAGTAATAGGGGTGATAATTATGATAGTAGGAGATCCATATAAATTTGCAGTTATTACGCAAGAGATAAAAGAATGGAATACATGTAATACTTTCTGCAACGGAGTTTTACTTTTTTGTATTGATGGAGAAATTTTTCCAAAAACAATTGATACTGCAACTCTTACATATGAACTATCTAGATATGTAGAGAAGTTAGCTACTATTGTTGTTGATCGTAAATTATATGATATGCTAAAAGAGGAAGCCTTCGTTTCTATGTATAATTTAGTATATCCAGAAGATTGGGATATTGGTAACGATTACAGGTTTGATTTTTCTCCAGAGTCTAATGCTAATGGTGATTGCAAAGTTTTTGTAGTTAGCAACGGTGAGTATGTCCGTGTTATGGCTGCATCAGAGATTAAATATAATAAAGAAGAGTCGAGGCATGAACTTGATAATATTGCAATCAGTGATATAACGATTACAGTGGAAGAATTTCATGAGATAATCTCTGCATTAAAGAGTTATATAGATGATTATAGAATGTTGTAACAAATAGCTAATTGTTGGTATACAATAAGGTGTAATCTGTAAAGGTTATATTTTATGAAAGGAGATACATTATAATAGAGAAAATTACTCAAGAGTTATTGACTGAATGTAAGACGATTTTTATGCAAGCATCAAACGACAATATATTTTTCACAAGCCCATTTTTACTTTAATATAGATATGTTAAATAATACTTCACATCTAATAATTCACATGAGTAAAAATTACGCTCGTTGTTTTTTATATGACATTACCTTAAAAGATAATACGGTATCGCTATTAAATAAAAAGGTTGTATGGGTTTCATAAAATGAAAGTTAAAATACTTAAAATGAGTAACCATGATTAAAGCACAATTTGGAATTATTGATAAAATAGATTTTGATAAAGATTATTCAGATTATAGATAGGAGAAGTCACTGTATTTATATAGTAATTATCGTAAAGCTGTAGACAACCTACGCAAAGGTTTGAACTTAGAAATACCTCATAAGTTTTGTCAAGATTGGGAGATATAAGTTTTCAAATTATCAAAGAGTGAATGAATTTGTGAATTATTATATATATAATTTACGTAGTGATGATGAGAAAGTTAGCTTATTCATGATTATTGTATCGTCATTTGATGATAGCTTAGGAATGAAATGTTTTGACTTAAATTTATGGGAAGCATTTTCAAATATCATAATGCAAGATTACGAACTTCATGAAGGAAAATTAGCTTATTGGGCTTCATACCCAGAAGACGATGAAGAGGACTGCCTTGAAGATTGTTTTTATATTGCACTTTACGTTAGAGATATTATACAAAAACACAGAAATAACTTCGATAAATGAGTATTGTACGTATGAACTATCATCTGTGATTATCAATTATTACGATAAATATTCTGAAAACCATGATTTACAAAACGCATTAAAATCATGGATATTACATAAAGATTTAACGTTAGAACAGACCTATAATGACGTATAATCTTACAAAGAGATAATTTGAAAGTTAAAAAGGAGAATATACATGGATATGAGTGAGCTAATTCAACGTATAGTAAGCACGGTGGATAAAAAGTATGTTCAAAGAAACTGTAAGATAATGTTGAAAAAACTGAGTTTTAAATCTGTTAATGATTTAGGAAATGTAACAGAATTGGCTGTATGGCTATATATATATGGGCTGTATGATGAGGCTCTTGAAGTTTGTGATATAATTAAAGATGTGCCATTTACAGGAAATTATACATTATGGGAAGCGGTGGATAAAGCATTGTGTATCAAAGCAAGGATATTAAGAGAGCAGGGAAAGATAGAAGAAAGCTCCGAGATAATTGAGTATGTTAACCGATATAGACATCCAAATTTATATGAAAATGGGGTTCAATGGTTCACAGAAACCCTTGAAGTAAACATCGCCAGTAATCTTGGAACTGTTAATGGAAGACAATGGAGGTTGCTAAAATTGGAAACTGCCATACAATATAGAGAAGCAGGTAAATTTCCAATTTCCGATGAATCCTTAGAAATGATTATTAAAGATACGATAGCCATTCTGGAAACTGAAAAATAAATCACACTTACATAAGATTACGAGCATTGCACGCATGTAGCCGTACTCTCTAATACTTAAGTAAAATAAAACTAAATACGTAAATGAAGAAAATTCTATTATACTTGATGAAAATGTTTTAAAGAAAATTATGCAAACAAGGAATTTAGTTGGAATAATTTAAACTTAGATATATTTCTGTTTCATTCTAGTGGAGATAATCATGAAAGAAAATCAAAATTGGATTGTATGTAATCCAACAAATATTGAAGTTGGAAAAGCTTACGCAGTTGAAGCTGTACATTGTGAAGACGGAATAAAGTTTGTTGTAGATTGTGAAAAAAATAAGATAGAAGTTATGTTTGCAGGGTTTGTTCCATCCTACACTTACTCTCTAGAAGGAATGAGATTAGCATCTTATGTTCCAGTTCAAGAAAAACATAATGATAAATATTATTTTCAAAAATGGTTTCTGTATAAAATTGAGAATTCTAGTTTTGTAAAATGGGGAGTTGAAGAAAGTTGTGGATGCTACTCTGAGGCAGAACTTACACATTATTGTATAGTCACCGAGCAATCTCTTATGGATATTTTAGCAACAAGTGAACCACAAATTATAATTAATCGAAACAACTCCTAAATATTTGTTTAGTATATCATCATTTAAGTTCAACATCAAACACAGTAGAACTCAATTCATACATGAGTTCTAAACTTTCCTCCATGCCTGATATTTTTTCTTTTAGAATATTAACATAGATCAACTTTTTTTCATCAGTCATATTAGCAAACTGTTTTTCAAATAAAGTATATGTATTATATTTTACTTCATAATTGCCATAAATTAATAGATCAATAAAACCATCTAATCTATCTGCAACATTTAATTTCTCAAGAGCGTATATTAAAGTGCCTCTACAATTTTTTAGTTCAGGTTTATTAATTAATTTGATTAGTGGATTTATAGATTTATCACAACGCAAATCTCGAAATACTATAGCGATCGTGTTGCGATGTGCATCGTCTTTTGTTGTTTCAAGTCTTCGAATAAGTTTTTCTATGAATAAATCGTAATCATTCTTTTGAAGAGTTAATGCTAGGTTTGTAATATCTTCTATTTTATTTTCAGCTATCCAAGTATCAATTTTGTTTAAATCCATTATTTAAAACTCCTTATATACGAAAACCTATTCAACAACATTTGATAGTATAATCAAAAAAGCACCCTCAATATTGAGAGTGCCTTTTTATTTTGTAAACTAATTAATCTATAAAACTTAACAATTTTTAAATTATCAACAGTTATTTATTTTGTAGACATATTAAATATCATAGAGTCTTCACCACCACCTTGATATAGAGGAAGAACTCCGTTCCATTTGTCTATCATTTTCTGTCTAATAAGTCTATCAGATAGAGAAGTTTCAACTATTCTATTTGCTTCTGCCACACCTTGAGATTTTTCTATTTCAGCTTGTGCTTCATATTTAACTCTTTCAAGATCGTTTTTAGCACGTAAAGCGTTCTGTTCAGCGATCTTTTTAGACTCAATACTTTTATCGAATTCATCACTAAACTCATGATCAATTATTGAAGATGCTGATACAGAGATTCCGTAACTTGAAAAATCACGTCTAAGTTCTGTTAACAGTTCTTGTGCTAAAATAGCACGTTTTTCGATAAATTCTTCTATAGTATATCTTGATACAACAGCGTTCACGCTTTCAGATACTCTAGGTTCGATTAACCTTGCTTTATAATCTGTACCGAAATTTCTATAAAGCTCAAGAACATCTCCAGTGATAGAGAATTGAACATTTATTACAACATCAATTGTTTGTATATCTTTACTTGAAACAGTAAAACTTCTTTGAGTATTCTGTTCTCTAACTTCCATCATTTTCACAGTTTCAATAAGAGGTATTTTAAATGATAGTCCTGCATCACGAACGCTTACTGCATTTCCAAAACGTAAAACCACACCTTTATTTCCAGTTGTTACTGTAACAATACTTAAAAGTATAGCTCCGATCAGAAGAATTCCTATCGCTATAAATATAAACTTTTTCTCAATTGTTTCGCCAAGTTTCTCTTTCATCTTCATTTTATTCAAACTCCTTAAGCACTTATAATATAATAATTATAGCTTATATAATACAATACATCAATATTAAAAAATATAAGAGATATGTCTAGTGTTTAAGCTGTTAACTGTATTTTATATAGTTGTTGATATTATTAAATTTTTGTAGATAATATAAAATCTTTACAAATAGATGTTGATGTATTATACATAGAAACATTTTTTATTATCTATTCTGCTTGATTATAGTGATGTAAATAGGTTATAAGTATAAAATAATTAACTTTATTAACATTATCATATGAATAAGTTTTAAGGTTGATATTTATAATAGGTGGTAGTTTAATAATAGCCGTTTACAATTAAAATATGTTAAAATCATGGCACAGATAAAAATTCTATTATTAGGAGCTGACCATGTTTATAGACATAGCTAAAATATCATCACAGATGAATGAAAGTGACGAGAAATTATTAAAAGAAAAGATCAGAGATGCAATTATTCTGATAAAAGATGATTTGATGTTAATAGGGTTATCTATCGGTACTAAAGATGATAAACAGATTTTACAATCATTAGAGAGAGTTAAAAGTTTTTGTAAGAAAGTCTATTTAGATAGCTTATACGATTTAGCTGATGATATAGAGAAAGCTCTTCATAGTGAAGATCTTATCCAGATAGATGAAAAATTTGCATTACTACAAAATGCGTTTAATGAAACTATTGAAGCGTTTGATCGTATACGTTAAGCATAATTAATTAATTGAATTGAGTTTTATCTTATTAGGAGAGAGTGTGGGGCTATTTAATTTTTTTAAATCAAAAGAAGAGAAGAGGATAAAACTAAATCGATCGGTATCTAAGACATCGTCTAAGATATATGGCAGAATATCATCTATATTTTTAGGTAGAAAAAAGATTGATGAAGAACTTTTAGAAGAGATAGAAGAGGTTTTAATCTCTGCAGATATCGGTGTTGTAATGGTTGATGCGATACTTGATAGTGTTAAAAAAGAATCTTCAAGAGGCGAGTTAAAAGATGTAGATCAGCTAATAGCATCTATTAAAAAAGTTATTGTAGATATTATTGATATCTCTACAAAAAAGAATAAAGATGTTGATATAGTGGTAGAGGATAATATAGATGTTGAGAGCGATATAGATATTTCAACTCCGTATCAAGTTTTAGTAGTTGGAGTAAATGGTGTTGGTAAAACAACAACGATAGCTAAGCTATCAAATATTTATAAATTATTAGGTTATAAAGTTTTAATTGCAGCAGCAGATACATTTAGAGCAGCAGCTGTTGAACAGCTAACTATATGGTCTGATCGTATCGGTGTAGATATTGTTACAAAAGATGAGGGAACAGATCCTGCATCGGTTGTATATACAGCTGTTGAGAGAGTTGAAAAAGAAGGGTATGAGGTTTTAATTGTTGATACCGCAGGACGACTTCATAATAAAGTTAATCTTATGCAAGAGCTGTTAAAGATGGAGAAAGTTGCAAAGAAAGGCAGTGAGTTAGGGTTCTCTGAAAAACTGTTAGTGATAGATGCAACATCTGGACAAAATGCGATAACACAAGCAAGAGCTTTCAATGAGTTAATCGGTTTAACAGGCTTAATAGTTACAAAACTTGATGGCACTGCGAAAGGCGGTGTTGTTATAAATATAATTAATGAGCTTAGAATACCTGTTAAATTTATCTGTATCGGCGAGTCTGTTGAAGATATTATTCCCTTTAACGCTGAAGATTTTGTTGATGCTGTTTTTAGTGATGAGAATTTAGCAAAAGAGAATTTCTAATGAATAGTAGTTTAAAGTGGATTAATGGTTCAACTACATTATCTCCTATAAAATTTATAGCGAAGGTTGATAACTCTTTATACGACCTAAACCATTTTAGTAGAGAAGATTTTAATAAAGAGGTTTTAGAGTTAGATAGTTTAGAGCTAGCATTAAACTTATCAATATCATTATACTCACCTATATCTTCTCTCGAACTTTCTACTATTGCACAGATTATTCACGATAATAGTTTAGATTATAATAAAGTTGATATTTTCTCTTTAAGAGATATAAAGAGTGATAGAAATTTTAATACAATTTTAGGTATCAATAATTTTCCAGAAAGCATTAGAAAATACCTTACATTAAAAACCTTACCGCTTAAAAGCATTGAACTTATAACAACTTTCTCTACATCTTTACAAGAGTTTTTGAATGGATTTTTTATATCTAATATCTCTACTTCGTATCAGAAAGCTAAAATATTTATAGATAATATGGCGATACATAAAGAGAGTTTAGAGGGTGTTAAATATGTTGATGGGTTTGAGTTTGATGATAGAAAAATATCTTCACATATAGAGATAGAGAATTCATTGATCGCAATAAACAGTAAAGTGTTTCCTATCTTAATCTCAACCGATGATAATTTTGAATCAGGTAAATTAAAGTTTTCTTTCTATGTAGATAAAGGTAACAGTTACGATAAATTTATAGATATTTTAGATAAGAACGATAAAGATATAAGAACATTGATAGAGTTTCTAAAGGGGTATGATTTAGGTTTATGATCTATATTAATAAATCTGTAATAGATAGCAAGTTAGTCAAGATGGCTTTATCAAGTAATATTGATTATAAGATAGTTGATGATGCAAGTGAGATAGTTGATAAGAAGAGTAATATATATTTAGATGATAGAAAAGATAACTATATAAGGATTTGTCCAGGGACTAAGATATACCGTTGTTGCAGTTATCATAATATAGATATTATGCAAGGTTGTCCGTTTGATTGTTCGTACTGTATTCTGCAAGCATATCTTGATCATAATATGATTAAAGTATCAACAGATATTGACTCTATCGTAGAACATATTAGATCGTTTCAAGGAAATATTAGGTTAGGATCAGGCGAGTTATCAGATAGTTTAGCGTTAGATAATATTATTCCATTTACAAAAATTATTGTTCCAGTAGTTAACGAACTAGATAATATTCAGTTTGAGTTTAAAACTAAGTCGTCTAATATCTCTAATCTATTAAATTTAAATCCTAAAAACATCATTGTATCGTTTTCATTAAATCCAGAGAGTATCGTATCTAAGTATGAATCAAAAACAGCATCTGTTGAGAGCAGAATTAATGCAGCCGTTGAATTATCAAAGTACGGATATAAGATTGGATTTCATTTTGATCCAGTTATTTATGTAGATAATTATAAAGAGTTATATACAGAGTTAATAGGTATTTTAACATCTAAAATTAGTGAGGAAAGTATAGAGTTTATATCAATCTCAACCTTTAGAGCACCATCAGCATTACTAGATGCAATTAAACTTAGAGATAAATATACAGATCTTTTAAATTCTGATATGATAAAATCTCCTGATGGTAAATACCGTTACTATAAATCTCTACGTGTTGATATGTTAAGAACTGTTTATGATAGCCTTAGATTAGAGTGGAAAGATGTTTTCATATATTTTTGTATGGAACATAATACAGTTTGGGAGTCGGTAATAGGATACGATCCAGGAGATAGAGACAAATTCGAGTTACTTTTCAATAACTCTTTTTTAGCTTGATATTTTTGTCAAAATAGATGAGAATATGAGGCTATGAAATTCAAAAGACTATCCTTACACGGGTTCAAATCATTTGTTGATAAAACAGCATTAGACTTTCCAGATGGTATTACTGCTATTGTTGGTCCAAACGGATCGGGAAAGAGTAATATTATGGATGCAGTGCGATGGGTTTTTGGCGAGCAATCGGCAAAAGAGCTTCGTGGTGCTGATATGGATGATGTTGTATTTAACGGATCAGCTAAGCGTAAACCTGCTGGTTTTGCAGAGGTATCATTAACATTATCTGATATAGATGACTCTATCGCTTCAAAATACGGCACATTTTCAGATATAACAATAACAAGAAAATTTTATCGTTCAGGTGAGCGAGAGTATTATATAAATAATCGTAAATGTCGTCTAAAAGATATTAAAGAGATATTTATGGATACAGGACTAGGCGCAAGAAGTATATCTATCATCGAGCAAGGCAAGGTTGATAAGATAATAAACTCATCTCCTGAAGAGCTTAGATTTTTTCTTGAAGAGACTGCAGGTGTCACTAAATTTAAAGATAAGAAGAAAGATGCAGAGAAAAACTTAGCTAATACAAGAGAGAATTTAGATAGAATTAATGATATAGTAACTGGTGTGTTTGAGAGAATGGAACAGCTTTCATCTCAAGTTGAAAAATTAAAACAATCTGAAGATATGCAAAACCGTAAACGTGCATTAGAGAAACAGTTTTTATCTGTTACATATTCAAATAAAATTTCTGAAGAGATAAATCTCCTCAAAGGTATAGAAGAGAAAAAGTTAGGGTTAGCATCTGCTATTAAACTACATAATGAGTCTATCAATAACATAGCAAGAGTTAATAGTAACTACTCTTTAATAGAGGAAGAGACTAAAGCTATTCAAGATAATAGACTTTATGCAACAACATCTAAAGTTAAAGCAGATGCGGAGATACAGAGTTTAAAAGAGAAGATACATAATGTTGCTGATGTAAAATTTAATATAAGTCAGGATATAAGTGCAGAAGAAAGTAAACTGAATAATTTCTTGGTAGATAAAAGTCGTTTAAATAAAGAGATAGATGATATAGCATCATCAAAAGATGGCATAGATGATAAGGTTGCTATTATTGAAGAAGTTATATCTGATGTAAAACTATCTAAAAGAACTATAGATGAAGATGTTTCTGCAGTTGATATTAAATTTAACGCTATCAGAGCAAGATTAGTTGAAAAGAGAGAAGATAAAGTTCGTAAAGATGCAGATCTTTCAAACTATAAAAGTAATCTTGAAAGGTTAGAGAATGAAAAATCATCACTTTTTTCTAACATAGATATTTTAATAAGTAGCATAGGTACTTTAGAGAAAGATATTGAAACGACTTCATTAAAATTAAAGAATGTAGAGATTTCTTTATCTGATAAACGTGAAGAGTATAATAAGTTAAAAGGTGAAGTTGATTTTTATCGTATTAAGCAGTCAGAACTTTCAGGTGAGCTGAAAAATATTAAACTTAACCTTGATTTTTTAGAACAAGAAATTCTCTCTTTCACATTAGGATCAGGCGATGATAGTAAACCTTTAAAAGCTTATAAATCTAAACTTCTTATAGATGAATTAGAAAATCTATCAGCTAATACTACATTTGATTTATCGGATATTATTCTGTTTGAAGATAGTGATTATAATGAGATAATAAATACTGTAAAAGCATTAAGGTTTTCTATGCGTTTTACGTTCAGATCAGAACTAGAATCTATTAAGAAATTGATTGCAAGTCATGAGTATAAGTCGGTCGATGATAATATCTACTATATTAATAACACTTATAAGAAGATCGGTGAAGATGATAAAGGTGGCAAGATCATCAAGATAAAAGAGAAGATGTTAAAAGATACAGAACAGATGTCTATTATCAATGAAGAGCTTGAACAATCTAGTAATGTGTTAAATGAGATGTTAGGTAAAGTGTCTTCTATGGAGAGCGAGATATCTGCTTTAGATGAAGAGCTTCGACTTGAAAGAGATTTTTATACTAAATATGTGACTGAAATCGAGAATGTTAAAGTTGATCTAATAGGCAGAAGAGAGAGAGTTGTTTTAATTGATAAAGAGTTAGATAGTTCGATTAAAACTGTTTCATCTGTTGAAGATGATGTTATTGTTTTAACCGACATAATTACTACTCTTGAAGATGATATATCTGAAGTTGAAGAAGAGAGAACAAGTTTACTAGATAAGCAACAGTTTATAATACGAGATCTTGAAAATAGACGTGAAGAGTATAATACGATTAAACGTGAACAGAGTATTATTGATGAACGTGTAAACTCTATTAACCGAGAATTAACAACTATTGAATCATTGCTCACAGAATCAAGCAATACGATAAAAAACTTAAAAGGTAGATTGCTATCTTTAACAGATGTTGATGAGATATCTTGGAAAGAAGAGTTAGAGAATTTGTTAGAGTCTGTTAAACAGCTGGAAATAAATGTGTTATCAACTGAAGAAGATCTTAAAAAATCTCAAGATACATTAAATAATCTTAAAGTTGAGATGGAAAATTTAAGAAGAGAGATATCAGAGCGTAATAAAGTTGTTAGAGATAAAGAGCTTGAAATTACTCAATCAGAGATAGCTTTAGCCTCTACTAAGACTTATGTTGAAACGATCTCTCAACAATATTTAGAGAAATTTGGTGCTGATATTAATGATGAATATAGAGAGTATTTAGCAGGCGATTTTGACTCAACAAGAACAAGAAGTGAGATATCTAAATTAGAGTCAGATATAGATAAACTAGGTCCATTAAATCTAAATGCTGTAAATGATTATAATGAAACAGATGAGAAATATAAATTTTTAACAACACAGCGTGATGATCTTGAGAGTTCAATATCTGATATAAATATGTTTATAAATGAGACAGATCAAACAACATCATTGATATTTGAGAAAACTTTTGCATCAGTTAGAGATAATTTTACTTACGTTTTCAAAACTCTTTTTGGTAATGGTGAGTCTGAGTTAAGATTAACTGATCCAGATAATATTCTAACATCTGGTATAGAGATTTATGTACAACCTCCGGGTAAGAAATTGCAACATATGGGATTGCTATCAGGTGGAGAGAAAGCACTTGTAGCGATGACTCTTCTGTTCGCATTGTTTTTACAAAAACCTACACCATTCTGTTTTCTAGATGAGGTTGATGCTCCTCTTGATGATGCCAATGTTGAAAGATATACTGATGTTGTAAGAACATTAAGTGATAAAACACAATTTATTTTAATAACACATAACCATAATACTATGGCTGTTGCTGATTCATTATACGGAGTGAAGATGCAGGAGTCTGGTGTATCATCTATTCTATCTGTTAAGCTTGATCATTCTGAAAATATATAAGTAGGCTATCATCATGTTAAATTCAATACTATTTTTTATTATAGGTCTACTTGTTGGCATAGGTATTACATACTTTATCGCTGGAAGAATTTTCTCAAAAACAAAAACGCCTAATCTTTCTGAACATATCGATCTGATTATTAAAATTGCAAATGAAAAACTATCATCAGAGAGAGAGTTGACATCGAAAGATTTAGAGAGCAAAAAAGAGTTAATAGATGATAAGTTACTTCATTTAGATAAAGAACTAAAGGGTATGACAACACTTGTTAGAGAGCTTGAACAACGTAGAACTGTACAGTTTGCCGAGCTTAGAACGATTGTAAATAGTAGTAGTGATGAAACGAAGCGATTAATAGATATAACAAATAAGTTGAATAACACGCTCTCATCTAAACAAGCTAGAGGCTCATGGGCAGAGAGAATGGCATTTGATATTTTATCGTATGCAGGTATGGTAGAGGGTGTTAACTATACAAGACAAGAACAACAATCAACAGGTAATAAACCAGATTTTACATTTTTTTTACCGAATGGATATAAACTTAATATGGATGTGAAATTTCCATTAGAAAATTATGAGAGATATAATAGTGCAGCCGATGCAGATAAAAATAGATATAAAACAGAGTTTGTAGCTAGTATTAAAAAACATTTAAAAGATATCACAAGTAGAGAGTATATAAATGTTGAGGATAATACAGTAGATTCTGTACTTATGTTTATCCCTAATGAGCGCATTTATACAGCAATTTTTGAAGTAGATGCGTCTATATTAAATTTAGCGATTGAGAGTAGAATACTTATCTGTTCGCCAGTTTCTATTATTTCAGTTCTATCAATTATTCGCCAAGCTGCAGATAATTTTATATTAGAGCAGAAAGCTAAAGAATTATTAGTAGCTATGGGTGGTTTTAGAAAACAGTGGCAAAACTATCTTGAGAGTTTTGATATGTTAGGAAATGCAATTGATAAAGTTTCAGATCAGTATACTAAATTAAAGACTACAAGAAGTAATCAGTTAGATAAATCGGTAAAGCGATTAGATGAGTTAAGAGAGAGATCTATAATAGATATTTATTCCACTGATTAGAATTTAGCTTTAATGTTTATCTTTCAAAGACTTGTTTATAGGTAATACTCTATACTCTCATTCAATACAAATCAATTAAATTACTATTAATTAGAACCAAAATCCTGCGGTAATAGATCCAGAATATATAGGTATAAAAGCAATTAGATCATATTCTATATTAAATCTAAATACAACGGCTATTGTATGTTTAAGGTATAATGTTACTCCAGTGGTAATAATATATGTACCACTATCGAAGTATTGAGAGGTATTAAAATCGTTAGATAGAATAGAATAGTATGAACCACCAGTAAGTATAAATGGAGCGACTTTAATATTATTAGATGTATAGGCGTCAATATCAATACCTAACAGTACAGTTGGCTTGAAAACACTGAATGAGTAATTAGATGGCAAGCAGTAATCTATGCCTATAGAAAGAGCGAAACTTACATTTTGTTTTTTAGGTGGGAGAGTATTTATAGATTGAAAATAATCTACAACCATGCAATTTAAATGCGTAACATCATCATAAGTACTAAGCAGCGAAGTAGCTTTATATCCAACAGTCAAAGAACCTAAAGGTGTCCCTATATTTTCTTGTTTATAAGTAAGAAACTCATTAAAGTCTACTTCGTCAGCTTTTAATTTTAAGATAGGTGTAAATAGCATTATTGTAAGTGCTATTACTAAAACTATTTTCACGTTCATAATTTTTCAATAATTTTCTTGTTGATTAGAACACAAAACCAATTTTAGAACCAAGTGATGCATCAAACTCACCGTATGATGCATTGTGATTAGACTCTAAAATAGAGTATGCAATATTTGCTTCAAGAGATAAAACGATAAATTTTATATTTATTTTTATTCCACCTTTCATTATAAACCCAGGCCCGTGATAATATTCAGGGCTAAATTTAGCTTCAAGGTATGAATAAAGAATACCACCACCGATAAAAGGTTTAAACCCGATAATACTTGTGCTATCAACCTTACTTTGTAATAGTGCCACCAACTCTAATTTATGTTTATCAAAACTTAATCCAGAACAATATTGGTATCCACCAACAAGTGTTATAAGAGGTATTTTACCACCAACTTCAATATCATAACAATCTGAACTATCATTAAATGCAGTACTTAAAGAAGTACCTTTCTCATACCCACCTAATATAAATACCCCTGATCCAGCTTGAGCTGTTGTTGTTGTAAGTATGAAGAAAATTCCTAAAAAAAGTATTGTAAGAATGTTGTTTTTGAACGTCATAAATTTATTCCCCTTATAAAATAATAATAATAACTAATAATCGTAAAAATAACAATAAACATTATAATATTTATTATATATGATTATATGTGTAGTAAGCAAGTGATTAAAATAGTACACCTATTTTGATTAACGCAGAGGTTATCAGCGCATGAGTAGGGCTATAAGACTCTCTAAAAAATAGTGTATAAGTAAAATCAATTTCTGCTGATATCAGAAAAGAGTAGATATTATATCTTATACCGATTGAAGCGTTTGTACCAACAGCGTTATATACCTCTGTTTTACTGTTTTTAAGTTTTAGAGATTGGTATTTAATTCCAGCAGTTATGTAAGGTGTTAGTCCGAATTTATTTTTATCTATTTTACGTTGCAATAGAAGTTGTATTTTTGCTTTATGAGCAGAAGATACAGAACCGTTACAGTTACTATATCCTGCTGTTATTCCAAAAACTTTATATATTACTTTTCCGACATCTATATTGCCACATAGCAGTAATGTTGTAGCATCTAGATCGAAAGGTCCATTTGTGATAAATAGATCTGTTGCAAACCCAATATTCAGAAATAATGAAGATAAATCAGATGAATTATCTATTGGAGAGTTTATTGTGATAGTGTTATTTGTAATAGAGTTATCTATCGTAGCAATATCTGTTGTAGAATTATCTACTATATCTGCATAAGAGAGTTTTATCGGTTGTGCTATTACTAGAATAAATAGTATTACAAGCTTAAAGTGTAGATGCTTCATGATATATTGAACGCCTTTATTATATAGTTAAATTAGTTACTGATACTATATTATAAATAAAGGAATTGGTATATATTTTTCGTATAGTGATTAAAATATTTATATTACTATTAATAATTGATAGGTAATAGTTAGTAGTTGATAACGAATAGTTAATAAGTTTTAATAATAAGTTATATTCTCTACTATAGTTTTATTACAATTTAAGTTATATTTTTAGCTTGCAATTTTAAAAAAAAGATGTTATTTTTAGCACTCTCTATACATGAGTGCTAAAAGCATATTGAGTTTGTTTCTATATTTATTTAAGTAAATCTTGAGATTAATAGTAATTTTGTTTTATGTACTTATATCATAAATATTTTTATTTGGAGGATTTTATGTCAAAGAAGATTTCTATCAAGCCATTACAAGATAGAGTAATTGTTAAAAGGTTTGAAGTGGAAGAGAAGACTGCATCAGGTATTATTATTCCTGACACAGCAAAAGAGAAACCACAAGAGGGTTTAGTAGTGGCTGCAGGTCCAGGCAAATGTTTAGACAGTGGCACTATAGTTAATCTGACAGTTAAAGTTGGAGACAAAGTAGTTTTTGGAAAGTATTCTGGATCAGAGATAAAAATTGATGGCGAAGAGTATGTTATTATGCGTGAAGATGATATTATGGGTATATTAGTTTAATATATTTACATATTTAAGAGTTAAGCAATTTATATATTAAGATGAATTTAAGGAGTCGAATAGATTATGGCAAAGAATATTACATTTAGCGAAGAAGCAAGACAAGCCATTTTGCGTGGTGTTGATCAGCTAGCTAATGCTGTTAAAGTTACATTAGGGCCAAAAGGTAGAAATGTTGTTATTGAGAAAAGATACGGATCACCATTGATAACTAAAGATGGTGTTACAGTTGCAAAAGAAGTTGAGTTACCAGATCCATTAGAAAATATCGGTGCACAGATGGTAAAAGAAGTTGCATCAAAGACAAATGATGTAGCGGGTGACGGAACAACAACTGCTACTGTTTTAGCACAATATATATATCGTGATGGTATGAAGAATGTTGTAGCGGGTGCTAACCCTATGGATATCAAAAGAGGTATAGATAAAGCAGTTGATGCTGTGCTTGTAGAACTTAAAAAGATATCTAAACCAGTTAGCACTAATAAAGAGATTGAACAGATCGGAACGATATCTGCAAATAATGATCCAGAGATCGGTCAGATGATAGCTAAGGCTATGGATAAAGTTGGTAAAAACGGTGTTATCACTATTGAAGAGAATAAATCAATGGAAACTGTTTTAGAAGTAGTTGAAGGTATGCAGTTTGATCGTGGTTACCTATCACCATATTTTGTAAATAATCCTGAAACTATGGAAGCGGTTTTAGAAAATCCATATATTATTATTCATGAAGGTAAAATATCTAGCATGAAAGATATGCTTCCAGTTTTAGAGAAATTAGCTAAAACATCTTCACCATTTTTAATTATTGCAGAAGATATTGAAGGCGAAGCGTTAGCTACTTTAGTATTAAATAAATTACGTGGCACATTAAACTGTATCGCTGTTAAAGCACCAGGTTTTGGTGATCGTCGTAAAGAGATGTTAAGAGATATTGCAGTATTAACGGGTGGACAGGTTATATCTGAAGAGTTAGGTACTAAGTTAGAAACTGTTGAAGTAACTGATCTTGGTAGAGCTAAAAAAATTGTTATAGATAAAGATAACACTACTATAGTTGAAGGTAAAGGTGCTAAGGCTGATATCAATGGTAGAGTAGATCAGATTAAAAGACAGATTGAAGATACAACATCAGATTACGATAAAGAGAAACTTCAAGAAAGACTTGCTAAATTAGTAGGTGGAGTAGCAGTTATCAAAGTTGGTGCTTCAACAGAGACTGAAATGAAAGAGAAAAAATACCGTGTTGAAGATGCGTTAGCTGCTACTAAAGCAGCTGTTGAAGAGGGTATTGTTCCTGGTGGTGGTATCGCTTTACTACGTGCTATTCCTGCACTTAGCAGTTTAAAAGTTAATAAAGATCAGAAGATCGGTGTTGCTATCATTAAAAGAGCGTTAGAGTATCCATTGCGTCAAATAGTTGATAACGCTGGACTTGAAGGTTCAGTTATCATAAATAAAGTTATGGAAAATAATAGTGTTAGTTTTGGATTTAATGCATACTCTGAAGAGTATGAGGATATGTTAAAAGCTGGTATTATTGATCCTACAAAAGTTACACGTTCAGCACTTCAAAATGCTGCATCAGTAGCTGGCTTAATGATTACAACTGAAGCGATTATCACAGATATTAAAGAAGCGAAACCTGCAATGCCTGATATGGGCGGCGGCGGAATGGGTGGAATGGGAATGATGTAATTCCTTCTCCTGTATGTTTTAATATGAATTAATTTTTTATATATAGCTTGCTTTATTTTCACTTTTACGGTGAGAGTACGGCAAGCTTTTTTAATTTATATTTATATGATTTTTACTACTATTTTAGCGATACAATTTTTTGCTATTACTGTTACCTTAAAACTTTTCAAATTTATATTTATATAGTTCTCTCAATCAATATATTGACCATATTTTTTAAACTTTTATGTTGAGATCAATTCTCAATCTATTTATAACTCAACTATAAATTAATTCTCATCAATTATTTGAGGTATATTTGCATTATCTTAATATTAAATATAGTCCAGTAAATTTAGTAATATTATTACATTTATTTATTCAATATTTATATTTTAATGTATAAAGTTATTATAACTGTAAAATTATTAAAGTTAGTGAGTAAGGTGCCGATAAGTGAGAAGTAAGAGTTGTTGAATACTTTATATAAGGAACAGATACTGAGTTAATCAGGTCAGTTCATAACGGAAGTACTCCGTTTATGATGTGGCCTGTTGTGGGCTTTTTTTGTGATCAAAATTATATAATTTACTTTAACAAAACTTATTTTTATGTAGGGTTCATGGATGAACTTTAAAGAAAACAATTCTAATTTTACAAGGAGGTAGGTAAGATGAGCTTATTCGTATATAATAATTTATATGCATCGCCAGCTCAAGTTGCTTTATCGAAGGCATCAAGGGATCAGGGGAATGTTATCAAACAGCTCTCTACTGGATTACGTATTAACTCAGCGAGTGATGATGCATCAGGGCTTGCAGTAGCTGATAAGCTTGCAGGTCAGATAAGTGGTTTAAAAAGAGCTTCATTAAATACTCAAGATGGACTTTCATACATGCAGAGTGTTGAAGGTGCGATGAGTCAAGTGAGTGATATGATTCTTCGTATCAGAGAGCTTGCTGTACAAGCAGGTAACGGTGCGTACACTGCTAATGATAGGGTGATATTACAGCTTGAAGTTGATGAATTAAAAGAAGAGATTAATCGAGTTGCTAAATCAGCAGAGTTTAATACTAAAAAATTATTAGATGGAGATTCAACGGCGTTGTGGTCGTCATCTAATGCAAATATTAATGCTATAGTTCGTGGACCTAATATAGGCGAGGGTAACTATAAGATTGATGTTACAGGTCAAACTGCTGGTCAGAATGCTATTTATAAGTCAGATATCATGTCTGTTTTACCAGGAACATTAGTTGCAGAGGTGATTGAAAGGGTAGATACTAATCTAGGCTCAGTGAGAGATCCGATAAATCTTCCTACGACAGATGGTGATGGAATAAATATCCATGTGCAAACATCTGGAACATCAGCTCAAACAGCTAACAGTGTAGACAGTTTTAAACAAGATGATTCTACATGGGATGTTAATGGTTTATCAGCAACTGCTGATGTAAACTTTTCAGGTTATTTTGAGTTAGAGATGATTGAGTCAGGAACTGTTGGTGCTCCTCCTAATAGTGGTGTAGTGTCATATAAGTATAGAGTGATGGATTCAAAGACAGGGGAGATGTCGAAATGGATAACAGCAGTAACAACGGCTGGAACAAATAAAAGTGCAGTTTTCACTATTAATTTAAGTGCAGCACTTACTGCAACTGGAACAGGAGTTATCACATTCAATATTGATCAAGCTGCGATAGTAACAAGTGGAGATAAGTTCTTAGGTTCATTCTCTCCACCGATTCCAGCAGGGCAAACATGGGCTGCTGATGGAGGAGGAGTTGTTCAAGTCTCTGGTGCATCGTCTGTGACGCCACCTATTCACTACTCATCATCAAACTCGTTAACTAAAGATAACAATGGTGATAATTTTGATGACTATAATGAAGTGCCTATATACATTATGAATTTAGATAGTGAAAACGGCTATACATCAGTAGGTTCACTAACTTTAGAGTTTAAAGAGGCAACAGTTGGTGCTGGAAATAAAACATTAACAGGTGTATCAACGGTTATGATCAGAGATGAAGGTGTCGCAACAAAGGATACTAAGTTACGTGATCTAGCTGGTTTCACAAATGTTGATGGTGTTAATATTTTAGAACTTGGACAAGAGTTGACTATATATGCAAACGGTAAACAAGCTAAGATATTTATCGGATACGAAGATACTATCGAAGATTTAGAGAAGAAACTCAATAAAGCAATAGTAGATGATTTAGGAATGGGAGTACCAGATACTATTCCTAATGCAGATGTGATAAATGCAAACCTTGTTAAATTTGTTTCAAGAGATGATGTTGATCCAGGTACTGATAGAGCAGTTGCAGGAACGTTTGTAATGCAAACAGGAACGTTTGGAAGATTTTCAGAGTTAGCTTTTATAGGTGATCAAGATATGATCAATGCACTTAATCTAGGAGTGATCCAAGAACCTGAAGGTTCATTACTTGATGTAAAAGTTACAGATGCTCACACAGGAGAACTTATAGGTACTGAGAGAGTAGGAGATGGATATCTACGAGGAGTAATTGAAGGGGTAGATATTATCCTAGATGATACTATCGGATTTGTTCCAACATGGGATCCTGTAACAAATAGGGTAGAGTATTTAAAAGCTTCTGGAGGAGAGACAGTATATTTTCACTTAGTTGATAATACTACTCAGATACAAGTAGGAGCAAATCAGGGACAATTGTTAAATATATCAGTAGGCCAGCTTGACACGACTGGACTCGAAATGGATGATTTATACGTTGTGGACTTAGAAACATCGCAACGTGCTATAACTCAAGCAAATAGAGCTATAGAAAAAGTTAATAGGTTTAAAGCTACTGCAGGTTCGCAGATGAGTAGACTAGAATATACACTTGATAATATTACTAACATATCAATGAACCTTGATACTGCAGAGGCTAGAATAAGAGATCTTGATATAGCAGAAGCATCAACAAGACTTGCAAGAGATCAGTTATTATTTCAAACAGCGACAACGATGTTAGCACAAGCTAATCTTATTCCTCAAAATGCATTAACATTAATTAGAGGTGGATAGAGAGTTTTTTAACATCAGTAATTAAATTTTTATTCAGTATTTTTATAACCTCAGTTCTGCATAGTTATATATTATGAAGTAGATGATATGTATCTGCAGAATTGAGGTATTCAAATCTTAATATTGACTTAATCAAATTTACAATTATAATTCTGATATATAGGTAGTTATTTACTATTCGGGTTAGATATGTTTAATAATATTGTATATTTTTTTAAAGAGGGTATAAAGCCGTTTACAAAACTTGATTATCTCGTTTATTTTGTTATGTTGGCAGGTTGTTTTTTTATATTTCAACAGTATAGTGACCTAACATTTACAGCGATTAGTTCTTCGTCATATTTCAAGGGGCATGTATTAGATTTTTACGAATATAATAAACAGTTTCATCATTTATATATAGCCTACTACGATGATTTTGGTAGTACAGTTACTCACTATATGCCATCTACATATATCTTTTTTGCGATACTCAATGTACCTTTCTATATATTTGGAGTTGCACCAGACCATGTAACTGGTATTACTCCATTTCTTTTATTTTATAATAAAACTATGACATTAATAGTTTATTTTTTATCAACATATATTTTATATAAGGTAGGAAGAGTAGCAGGGCTTGATAGAAAAAAAACTTACATCATGCTTATAATTTTTATCACAGCTCCTATAGGTTTTTTCAGTCAGATAATTTATGGACAGTACGATATATTGACAGTTTTATTTATGCTTCTAGGACTTCTTTCTTTTTATAAAGGAGATAGATATAAATATCTTATATATTTTAGTATAGCGATTACATTTAAATACCATGCATTACTATTTCTTATTCCTCTTATGTTAATTAGAGAGAAGAATATTCTTAAATTGGCAATTAACTCGTTGATAGTTATAATACCATTACTATTTTACTCTATATTATATTATGGTTCAGATGCGTTTGTTCAAGATGTGCTTAATTATGATGGTGCAAATATATTTGCATGGCCTACCTACTTTACACTTATATTACTCTACCTTTATATCTACTTTAAAGGTTTTAAAAAGGAAGAGATTTTAGAGTGGAGTATATTTTATTTAACAGGTGTTGTGTTTATCGTATTTGGCTTATCACCATGGAGTCCACAGTGGTTATTAATGGCGATGCCGATACTAGCTTTAGGAACAGTTCTAAGCAAGCATATTAAAAAACTTCTTGTGATAGATATATTTATGATGTTATTTTATATCGGACAATCTACGTTATTGTTTCCTAAAAATGTAGATCAAGATATGTTAAATCAAGGTGTTTTTAGAGTTTATATGCCAGAAAATCTTAATTTATTTTTACCTATAGGTGGACATATATATCCGTTTTATCACATGTATTTTTATGTAGCATTATTTACTATATGTTTATTTCTACATTTTTTCCTAAAGTCTCCTATATTTAGATTTAATTATGTAAACGAAGATATTTCAAATACAGTGAACTATATTAGAGTGAGATTTATGTTCGGTTTACTTTGCTTTATAATACCAGTTATCATCTCATTTACTGCAGCAAAGTATTTTAGTTAGATTATATCGGTAATGCTAGTATATTTTAATATATAATTTACTTGCAATTCTATTTAAAGAATATTATAATAACTCCTTAATTATTTTAAAAATCACATCGATCAATTCTAAAAAGTCTAGTGCCTATATATTAAGATAGGTGTCTTTTTAGTACGGTGGAAGTTTAACAAAGGAGAATTTATGTCACACATTTCAATGAAGAGCCTGTTAGAGGCTGGTGTTCATTTTGGTCATCAAACGAAAAGATGGAATCCTAAAATGTCTAAATATATCTACGGTGCAAGAAACGGCATCTATATTTTAGACCTTCAAAAAACAGTTCAATGTTTTAACAATGCGTATGAGTTTGCAAGAGATATGGCAAAAGGTGGCGCATCATTTTTATTTGTTGGAACAAAAAAACAAGCTCAAGATGCAATAAAAGAGACAGCAGCAAGATGTAACTCATTTTATGTAAACCAGCGTTGGCTTGGTGGTACATTAACTAACTTTAACACGATTAAAACTAGAGTTGGCAGATTAAAAGAGTTAGAGAGTATCCTTAATAGTGAATATATTAAACGTTTCACTAAAAAAGAAGCATCTTTACTTAAAAAAGAATACGATAAACTAGAGCGTAACTTAGGTGGAATTAGAGATATGAAATTAATTCCTGATGTTATGTTTATAGTAGATATAAGATTAGAACAGAATGCAATAAATGATGCACATACTTTAGGTATTCCTATAATTGCTATCGTTGATACTAACTGTGATCCAGATCAAGTTGATTTTCCTATTCCTGGTAATGATGATGCAATACGTGCATGTCAATTAATAGCTAGCCGTATAGCTGATGCAGTAATAGAAGGAAGACAGTTAAGAGAAGAAAGGTTAGCAGAAGAGATCAGATCAGCAGGGGAAGAACTTCCTGATATAGAAAATATTCCTGTATCAATGGCAGAGGCAGAGGGTACTGTTGCTAGTACGCCTGCTCCTATAGTTAAAACTGCGCCAGTTGCAGAGGTAAAAGCACCTGTAGTTGAAACTGCGCCAGTTGCAGAGGTAAAAGCACCTGTAGTTGAAACTGCGCCAGTTGCAGAGGTAAAAGCACCTGTAGTTGAAACTGCACCAGTTGCAGAGGTAAAAACACCTGTTGAGTCTAGCAAAGAAGAAACTAAAGAAGAGGTGAAATAATGGCTGAAATAACTGCTGCACTTGTAAAAGAGTTAAGAGAGAAAACAGGCGGGGGAATGGTTAACTGTAAGAAAGCGCTTACAGAGAGTAATGGTGATTTTGATAAAGCGATAGATTATCTTAGAAAGAAAGGATTAGATGATGCTGCGAAAAAATCTAGCCGTATAGCTGCTGATGGACTAATTACCGTTTGTAAATCAGATGACAGTAAGACAGCTGTAATTTTAGAAATTAATAGTGAAACAGATTTTGTTGCAAAAACAGATGATTTTATAGAGCTTTGTAATGACTTAGCAAATTTAATATTAACTAAAAAACCAGTAGATATAGATTCTTTAAATAAACTACCTTTTGATAAATATAACTCAACTGTTGAGGCTGTAGTATCAGAGAAAGTAGGAATAATAGGTGAGAATATTATCTTGCGTAGATTTTCTATATTAGAGTCTACAGATGGTATCGTAGAAGGATACATTCACATGGGTGGTAAAATGGGAGCGATTGTTGAGATGGAAAATGTCACTATCGCAGATGCTCAGATTATCAAAGATATTGCATTACATATCTGTGCGATGAATCCACTATGTGTTTCACCTGATGAACTTGATCAAGATTTATTAAAACATGAGGAAGAAATTTATATAGCAAAAGCTAAAGAAAGTGGAAAACCTGACAATATTATCCCTAAAATTGTTGAAGGACAGATCAAGAAATTTACTGAAGAATCTTGTTTATTATCTCAAAATTTTGTTAAAGATCCTGATATTACTATTAAAGATTTCTTGGGAGATAAGAAGGTTATTAGGTTTACACGTTTAATGTTAGGTGATGGTATTGAAAGACCTAAAGAAGATTTTGCAGAAGAAGTTAAGAAACAAGCTGGACTATAGTCTATGTCAGAGACTAAACGTAAAGTATTAAATATAACTCTTAAAGTGATTACTGGTATAGTATTTCTACTACTTCTTATTATATTGGTAGCACTTATTCTGATCTCAATTTGGCGTCCTGATCCTGTTGTTTTAGCAGATGATAATACGACTGAAAAGATAATAGCTTTTGGTGACACAAGATCATCATATGTTACGCATAACGAGATTGTAAAGTTGATAGATAATGAGTCTCCAGATATGGTTATTCATACTGGTGATATGATTAATATTACTACTCAAATCCAGTCATGGTTAATTTTTCTCTTTATTGAGAAGAAGTTATGGAATGATGGTACAGAGTTTTTTCCAGTACGTGGAAATCATGAAGATGTAAAGTGGATATATAACTCTATTTTTAGAGTTCCAGATGGTAATACATACTATACTTTTGAAAGAATGGGTATACAGTTTATTGTTTTAGATGCTAGTTGGGATTTTGAGCCGATGTTTGAAGAAGAGAAACAGATAGCATGGCTTAATGAAGTAATTGTTAAAGATAAAGATAAGCCTAAGATAGTTATGATACATCCACCTTTAGAGACAACGGGTAAATATCAGAAGTTTTATAGAGAGGGGTGGCATGAGTTATTTTTAGAGAATAACGTTATCGCTACTTTATCTGCACATGTTCATAGTTATGAGCGATCTGATCGTGATGGTATCCAGTATATTGTTACAGCAGGTGGCGGAGCACCGATGTATCCTGCAACATATGAAAATGAGTATAGTGTTATAAGAAAACCGTACAACCATTATGTTAGGATAACTAGAGATAATAGTAGTGAAGGTAGTTATAGATTTGAGGCGATAAATATTGATGGAACAGTGTTTGATAATATTACCAGTTCTATAAAATCATTGATTAAGTAGTCTTAAGTATTATAAAAAATTAAATATTATATAAGAGAATCCCTCTCTACATTATTTTAGAGAGGGATTCTCTTGACATTTTAAACAATATTTTTAAAAGTTGTGTTCTTACCTTTACTATCTTTTGCAGGTACTGAAGAATCGTTAATAGACTTTTTAAGTTGCATAAGCATCTCTTTAATATTGTTTGATGCTAACCCATAACTGATACTTGTACCATTTCTGTTACCAGTAATTACGCCTCTGTTTCTAAGAATTGACAGATGTTGGCTAATAGTTGCTTGAGCAATAGAAAGCTTTTTACAGATTTCATTTACAGTGAAATCGTGCTCCAATAACTCAAAAGCAATTCTTAATCTGACAGGATGACCTAAAGCTTTAATCTTTTCTGAATAATTTTCTAAAACCCTTCTTTCCATGTGGCATACCCTCAAAATTATTAAATCAACAAAGTTAAAATTAACTCATATCTATTATATGTATATACATATAATAAAAATTGTCAATATGAAATTAAACACAATGTTGATTTTCTAATCTGATAGTACAACTTTATAAACTATTTATCAATAAAATTAGTATATAAATAAAAATATTATTTTATTATCAATACATTACGTTACATTAAAACCTATATCTTTAATTATTTCTTTAATTTCATTAATAGAGATATTATTATTAGGTATCAATCCTTTAACTGTTTTTTTTTCTAAATTAATATCTAGGTTAATAATTTTATTAGTCGTCTCTAAAGTTTCTTTAATTACTTCAACACAATGCTGACATGTCATATTAACATTAAAAATAAATTCCATAAATTTTCTCCAACTATAAGTATTTGATAAGATTGCATAAAACATATATCTAGATATATTTAAGAGTATCACTAAAGTATATATTAAAGGTATATAATTCATATATTCGTATCTTAAGTAAGTATCTAATGAGTTAATTTATCTATTTTTTAGATACATTTTCTCGGTTACCAACGATTATTAAATAAATTCAACTTTGTTATCTAAATATTATTTTAATTATTGTACTCTAAAAAACTAATAAATCATAGTAGATAACATTATTATGATAATTATCTATATCGCTTAATAGAGCATAGATAAGATAGATATGATTTAATTCATAATATAATAATATAATAAGAATTGTAAAGATTATATTAAACAAAACATATTTAGATATATAAATTCTAATCTTATGACTGGTAATTTATATTATTTGAATGTATAATATTGAAAAGCATAGTTGTTTAGCTAGCAATGTGAGGTATATTTGATGAGTAGTATCCATAGCATTTCAATATCAGAAAAAAAAGGTATGCGTAAAGCAAATGTTGAGAAAGCAAATTTTATATTTAATTTTGGAATAGAAAATGATGCACATGGGGATTCTTCTTGGCATCGACAGATATCATTACTTGCTGTTGAATCAATTAACAGTATGGTTGAGAAGGGTTTAGATGTTAAATCTGGTGATTTTGCTGAAAATGTAACAACCCAAGATATTGATCTTCTTTCATTTCCGATAGGCACTAGGTTAATCATCAACGGTGTTGATATGACTATTTCACAGATAGGAAAAGTTTGTCATAATAGATGTGCGATATATTATCAAGCAGGGGATTGCGTTATGCCTAGGGAGGGTATATTTGCAGTTGTAAATAGTGGTGGAGAGATGAAAGTTGGTGACAGTATTGAAGTTATACCTAAGAAAGCTATATCAATAGGTGTTATAACATTATCAGATAAAGGTTCAAAAGGCGAGCGTGAGGATAAAACTGGTCCAGCACTTGTTGAATATTTAAATGATAAATTTAAACCATCTTTTATTAGATTAGATATGATTCCTGATGATAAAGATAAGTTAGAGATGTATTTGAAAGATTTTGCAGACAATCAAAATTTTGATATAATTATCACAGATGGATCAACAGGTGTTTCATCAAGAGATATAGCACCTGATGTAACATTACCGTTGCTTGATAGACGTCTTCAAGGTTTTGAAGAGGTGATGAGAATGGAGAGTTATAAGATTACTAAAACTGCAATGATATCAAGGGCTGTTGTCGGAATTAGAGGTAAATCTCTTATAATTAATCTACCTGGTAGTGTAAAAGCTGCTATAGAGAATTTATCTTTTATATCAGATGCGTTGATACATACTGTTGACAAGATTAATGACGATCCGAGAGATTGTGGCACTGTATAGATGAATTTTTACGGACATGATAAGCAGGTAGAGTTATTTTTACGTACAATTAAATCGAATCGTTTACATCATGCATATATTTTTTCAGGGATTAAAGGTATAGGTAAAAGATATTTTGCTACAAATATAGCTAGATATCTTTGTTGTGAAGAGAGAGCCTACTTTTCTAAATGTCTATGTAGAAGTTGTAGAATGATAGATGAAGGAATGCATCCAGATATATATCAGATTAATAGAGAGAGTTTATTAGCAGATAATATTAGGGAACTGATTTCAGATATATCTATGACGGCTACTGTTGGAACATACAAGGTAGTAATTATAGATGATGCAGATGTGTTATCTGCGACTAATCAAGTGGTTGCTGCAAATATATTATTAAAAACATTGGAGGAGCCATCGGACTCTACAATCTTTTTTCTAATAACAGATAGGTATGATGAAATTTTAGCTACGATTAGATCAAGAGCGGTTAATATTATGTTTAGACCTCTTGAATTTCATGATGTAAAAGATGCAGTGAGTAGTTTGCGTCCAGATATATCATTTATTGATACAGCTGTATCGTTATCATACGGTTCAATCGGTAAAGCGTTAGATATTATAGATAGCAATATTATAAATGTTAATCAGTTATTGATTGATAAAGAGTTTGTAAAATTTGTAGAGTATATTAGATCAGTTCCAGATACAAAAACTTTATTTATGGTTATATCTAACATATATCCTTATGTATTAGTGTTATATAAAGAAACGGGTTACTATGAATTATCTGAATTAAGTTATTATATGTTAGAGATTTTAAAAAGATTAAACTATAATATAAATTTAGATTTAATTAAGTCAGATTTTGCATCAAAAATTGTTGAGGTATTAAGTGAAAAAATATGAAGTAGTAGGAGTTAAGTTTAGGGATGCAGGTAAGATCTACGACTATCTGCCCGCTAATATAGATTGTGTAATAAATGAGAAAGTGGTTATAGAGTCTGATAAGGGCGAAGATATGGGAACGGTTATGGTTCTAAGGCATGAGGTTGATGTTGAAGATAACCAAGAGATGAAATCTATTATCCGTAAAGCAACAGCAGATGATATAGAGAGAAGTGAGAACAACAAAAAAGATACTCCTAAAGCATTTAAAGAGTGTAGAAAGCTACTTAAAGAAGCGAAACTAGATATGAAACTGATCGCATGTGAGTACTCTCTTGATAGATCAAAATTAACATACTTTTTTACAGCAGAAGGTAGAGTTGATTTTAGACAGTTAGTTAAAGATTTAGCAAGAGTATTTAAAACACGTATCGAGATGAGACAGATAGGTGTGAGAGATGCTACAAAAATGTTAGGTGGATTTGGATTGTGTGGAAGAGAGTTTTGTTGTGCATCGTTTCTGCATAAGTTTGATAATATATCTATTAAAATGGCGAAGAAACAAAATTTAATATTAAATCCAATTAAAATATCTGGTGTATGTGGAAGACTTATGTGTTGTCTTGTTTTTGAGAAAGACGGATATAACGCTGAACATTTATATATTGATAAAGATAAAGTAGAAGATGATATTACTGATGAGCTTATAGTAACTGATAAAGATTTAATTTAAGGATAATAGAAATAATGTTTAAAGATAGTAAAACATTTTATGTGTCAACACCGATATATTTTGTTAATGATAAACCGCATATAGGTCATGCTTATACAACCGTTGCAGCGGATGTTATATCTAGATATAAAGCGTTGCTAGGTTATGAAAAATTCTTTCTAACTGGAACAGATGAACACGGACAAAAAATTGAAGAGTCCGCTAAAGAGCAGAATACCTCTCCGAAAGATTTAGCAGATAAAAATATGCAAAATTTTAAAGAGTTGTGGAACAATTTAAATATCAATAATGATGCATTTATAAGAACTACAGATGCATACCATAAAGAAGCTGTACTTAAACTATATAATATTATGAAAGATAAGGGCGATGTATATCTAGGTGAATACTCTGGAGCGTATTGCACTCCTTGTGAAAGTTATTGGACAGAAACACAGTTGATTGATGAAAACATATGTCCTGATTGCGGAAGAGTTACAAAAGAGTTAAAAGAGGCTTCATACTTCTTTAAACTTTCTAAATATCAAGATAAAATTTTAGAACATATAAAAGCAAACCCTGATTTTATTAAACCAGAATCAAGAAAAAATGAGATTATTTCATTTGTATCTGAAGGTTTAAGAGATCTATCAATAAGTAGGGTTAATTTTAGTTGGGGTATTAAGGTTGATGAAGATAGCGATCATGTTATCTATGTTTGGATAGATGCATTGACAAATTATTTATCAGCTCTAGGCTATTTTGATAAAGATAGTGATAAGAAAAAGTTTTGGCCTATTGATTATCATGTAGTAGGAAAAGATATAATACGTTTCCATGCAGTTTACTGGCCAGCTATGTTAATGAGTGCTGGAATTGAACTACCTAAATCTATCTTTGCGCATGGTTGGTGGACTGTTGATGGGAAAAAAATGAGTAAATCAATGGGTAATGCTATTGATCCTAATTTTATAATTACAAAATTTTCAGCTGATGCTTTTAGATATTTTTTAATGAGAGAGGTACCATTCGGATTAGATGGTGATTTTTCATATAAAGCACTTATTCATAGAGTTAATACTGACCTTGCGAACGATCTAGGTAATCTAGTTTCAAGAACATTAGGTTTGCTAGATAAATATTTTGATAGAGTTATTCCAGAGTATAATGCTTCTACAAAAGAAGATGATGAGTTATACGATTATATTATAAGCAGTATAGATACTATAGATAAACGATTAAATAATTTATCTTTTAATAAAGCATTGATGACTGTTTGGGAGATTATATCTTCGTTAAATAAATATATCGATGCGATGAAACCTTGGAACTTAGCTAAAGATGAAAGTAGTCACGATAGATTAGGTTCAATACTATATCTTATTCTTGATGCGATTAGATTGTTATCATATTTTATTTATCCGTTTATGCCAGTCTCTTCTAAGAAGATTTATAAAGCGGTAACAGGCGATGATGATCTTAAAAATATTACATCTGTTGATGATTTAAAGAGAGTTAAAATATTAAAGTCAGGTGTCAAGCTTGATGAAGTTAAACAGATATTTCCAAGAATAGATGAAGTAGAGATGTTAAAAGAAGTTACTCCAAAAATAGAGAAAGAGATAAAGAAAGATGTTATCGAAAAGATAAATTTCACAGATTTTGAAAAAGTAGAGATTAAAGCAGGTAAGATTCTAGGTGCAGAGAGAGTTCCTAAATCAGATAAATTATTGAAACTATCTGTTGACTGTGGTGATGAACCAAGAATTATTGTATCCGGTATCGGTAAAACATTTGAACCTACAGATCTAATCGGTAAAACAGTTGCTGTTATCACTAACTTACTACCCGCTAAATTAATGGGTGTAGAGTCTAATGGTATGATATTAGCTGCAACAGATGATAATAATCATCATCAACTACTAGAGTTACCAGTTACTATTAAGGCAGGTACGAAGATAAAGTAATGAGTGATATATTTTTAACAGATACACATTGTCATCTTAACTATATTCCTATTGAAGAGGTTGCAGATACAATTGAGAGAGCTAAAGAGAACGGCGTAAAGCGTATGATTACGATAGGTACAGATTATAGCAAAAGCGTTGAAGCTGTAAATATTGCAAACAAGTATGATAATATATATGCAACAGTAGGTGTTCATCCTTCAGATGCGAAAGCGTATAACTCATCTATGTATGATAAGTTTATCAAGCTTGCATCAAACGATAAAGTTGTAGCAGTAGGTGAGATAGGGCTTGATTTTTTTAGAGATCACTCTCCACGAGATATTCAAGAGAAAGTATTTACTGAGTTTATCAATATATCTATAGATCTATCAAAACCGATTGTTATTCATAATAGAGACTCATCAGATAGAATGGTAGATATATTATCATCAGAGTTGTCAAGAAAAAATAATGGTGGAATTATTCACTGTTATAACGGCGATAAAAAGGTTTTAGATTGGGCAATAAGTAACGAATTTTATATATCAATTGCTGGAAATGTAACTTATAAAAATGCAGTAGAGATAAGAGATATGCTTACATTTATCCCTCTTGATAGAATTTTAATTGAGACGGACTCACCATTTTTAACTCCTTCTGCAATGCGTGGAAAAGTTAAAAATAATGAACCAGCATTTGTTAAATATACATTTAGTTTTATTGCAGACTTACTAAAGATAGATGAAAAAGAATTAGCTGATATATTAGATACAAACATTAAATCAGTTTTTAATATTTAATTGTAGTATGGTTTTAATCTTATGAAAAAATATATATTAGCATTAGGTATTGATACAAATTTTGTTGATAGATTAAATAAAATCTATACAGGTCTTGGTATAACAATTATCAACTCACAAAGTAGTGAGAAAATATTATCACTTATTTATGGTTACGATTTTAATCTTCTAATAGTAGATGATTCATTATATAAATCTTTATATGATTTAGATTTAGAGTTAAATGTTAATCTTCTGAAATTTCCAGTTATTGTTTTAGCTGAAGAGTTAACAGCAGATAAAATATTTATATCCAATGAGTTAGGGGTGTATGATATTCTTGATATTAATACTGATATGAAAGATATATTACTTACAATAGATAAAGCACTTAATTTTTTTAATTAAGTTACAAGGACGTGAAGTATGAAATATGTTAAAAAGATTTTATTCCCGACAGATTTTTCTGAGGCATCGCATTACGCTTTATCGTATGCCGTTGAGATGCAAAAGATATTAAAAGCAGAATTAGAAATAGTACATGTTTTATTTGATGAGTCAAATATTATTTCATTTTATCTTCCACAGATGATGATGACTAATATATCAAAAGAGTTTGAAGAGGGTGCGCTTAGACAGTTTGAAGATTTTACATTAAATATGCCTGTTTTAAAGGATGTAAAGTACAGTAAGAAACTTTTAAAAGGTACTCCGTATCTTGAAATAAATGAAGAAGCAGAAAAAGGTAATTTTGACCTTATTATTATCGGTACACATGGTAGAACAGGTTTAGGACATGTACTATTTGGTTCAACTGCGGAAAAAGTTGTTAGAACGGCTCCTTGCCCAGTCTTAACAGTTAGACCTAAAGGTAAGTCGACTGATCTCGCATAATGCAGTGGTGAGGGTTTTAGAGGTGTATTTGTTGCTATACATAGCGTTGTTCTACCTTTATTTTCTTAGTTATGTGTATAATTAGTAGAAAGTAATATGTAATAGCTTGATTTTATATTGAGTAGTTGGTATCGTTCAATCAATATATAGTCGATTACGAAGAAATATATTTTAGGTATATGGAGTATAAATATATTAATTATATTTATACTTTTTTTATATAGTTTATTAGATACGATAAAGATTGAGTTTCAAAATATTAGATCTGTCTATGTTTTTAACGATAGATTAATATATTTATATAAGTTAAATATATGTTTTAGATTAGATATTAATTTTTTAAAACGTTACTATATTTTAGTACGTTAAAATATTTATAGAATTATTTAAAAATTTCACATTAAATAGAAACTCAATATAGTTAAAATATTTTGTAATTATTTGTTTTTTTCAAGTATAACACCGAATTCAAATGTATTAAATATAGGCATCGTTACCTCTTTTAATTCTAAGTTAATATATCCAAGTTTATTGAGTATTTCAATATTATCTTTAAAAGATCGTGGAGTAAATGCCCATGCGTGAACATCAATATATTTCTCTGAATTAAGATATTCATCTATAATATTATTTAGTTCATCTTTCAGATCTGCAAGGTTAGGTTTTTTACCATGAATACCGAAAAAATGTTTAATTGGTTTAGGTTTTGCCTGTATCATTTTATGTTCAATTATATTTTTCAATGAATGTTTTACAACTTTATTTATATGAGCGTCAATGATTTCTGCGATTGATGAGATATTTCTAAAATAATCGTATGATAATCTTTTATCAGGTACAATAGCTATAAACTTACCGCCATCAACTAATAGATTTTCAACAGTTTTTAAATGTTTAATAAGATCAGGGTGATGTTCGATATTATGTGAAGATATTACATAGTCAAACTTTTCATTGATAATAGTAAGATCACCTACTGGAGAGATAAAATCAATTTTACTTGGTATTTTTTCAGTTGATGCTCCCCATTCTACTGCTCTAATGTGTAGTTGCTCAGTATCAAGAACATCAAAATATTTAATATCATAGTCCCCATTATTTTCTATAAGTGGACAGAAGAAAGGACCGATCTCTAATACTTTAGAACCTTTAGGGATAGATGCAATCATCCCTTCTCTTGTTTTACACTTTAACCCTTTTAAACCTTCTTTATTTAGAAATAGATAAGAGATAAATTTATAAACAGGTTCTTTTTTATCTAAAATATATTTCGGTAATATATTCTTAATAATCTTTTTTAATTGCATTTATATCACCTTTGTGAATATTTTATTTTACTACATACTCTTTTCAAGCATGGCACAGAAGTCAAATGTTTTTTTATAAATAGGCATCGTTACCTCTTTTAGTTCTAAGTTAATATATCCTAATTTCTTAAGTGTATCTATATTATCTTTGAAAGATCGTGGAGTAAATATCCATGCGTGAACATCAATATATTTCTCAGAGTTAAGATATTCATCTATAACATTATTTAACTCATCTTTCAGATCTGCAAGGTTAGGTTGTATGCCATGTGTACCAGAAAAATGTCTAACTAGTTTGTTATGTGTGTGTAGTAGTTTATGGTTGATTATATTTGCTAGTGAATGTTTTACTGCCTTATTTATATGTGCATCAATAATTTCAGCAATTGATGATGCATTGAAAAAATGATCATATGTAAATCTTTTATCTGGAATAATAACTATGAATTTACCACCATCAACTAATAAGTTCTCAACAATATTTAGATGATTGATAAGATCAGGGTGGTGTTCAATATTATGAGATGAGATTATATAATCAAATTTTTCATTAACAATAGTTAGATCACCAGTAGGAGAAATATAGTCAATTACACTTGGTATCTTTTCAGTTGACATTCCCCATTCAATTGCTCTAGCATATAGTTCTTCAATGTTTAAAACATCAAAAAATTTTATATCATATCCACTATCTTTTTCAATTAATGGGCAGTAAAAAGGACCTATCTCTAATACTTTAGAACCTTTAGGGATAGAGGCGATCATCTCTTTCCTTGTTTTATTTTTTATGTCCTTCAATCCTTCCTTATCCACAAATAGAGGAGATATCAACTTATATAGTAATTCTTTTTTGTCTTTAATATATTTCAACTTTATCTCTTTAATAATTGTGTTTAAGCTCATTTTGACTCCATTTATTTTATTTACTACATACTCTTTTCAAGCACAATGCCAAGTTAAGTAATTGGACTTAGGTGCTATTAATTATTTAATTCATAAGTAATTTTGTAATATCATTATAAAAAGCAAAAGCCATAAGTGAAAGTAGTAACAGTAATCCAACGGTTTGAAATCCACCGATTATTTTTTCATTAATTTTTCTACGTGTTATTGACTCTATAGCTAAAATAAGTAGGTGTCCACCATCAAGCACAGGAATAGGTAGAAGATTGAATACAGCTAAATTTATAGAGATAATAGCAATAAAAAACAGCAGTGCACCGATACCAGAGTCAGCAGAATCTGCAGTTGTTTTAACTATCATAATAGGTCCACCTACTTGATCTGCTGGCGCTGTACCAGATATTAGTTTTCCAAGACTCACAAATATTAATTTTGAAAAGTCATAACTTTTTATAACGCCTAATTTAAGTGATTCAAGAAAACCGTAGCTAACTAGAGTATTTCCTTCAATAGGAGAAACACCTGCTATTCCAACTGTGTTATCTCCTTCTTTACTATCCATAGGCGTTAGTTTTAGGTCAAATATTGTACCATCTCTATCAACTTTAACTAATAGTTCTTTTGATGGATTTGTTCTTATTGTATCTCTTACATCGTTCCAATCAGACATACTTTCATTGTTGATTGAGATAACTCTATCTTTACGCATTAACTCAGCTTTACTAGCAGGATAATCAGGTACTACTTGACCGATAATAGGTGGAAGCAGTAAACCTATTCCAATATATCCAGTAGGTTCAGTTTCATTAAATATGTTTTGTTGATCAATTACTATTGAGGTAACAGTTTTTACTGTTCCATCAGCTAGGGTAATTTCAATATCTTTATTAGGATTATCTGCGATATAAGAAGATACTTCACTCCAAGATTGAATATTTTCTGAATCAATCTTAACGATAGTATCTCCACTTTTTAGTCCAGCTATTTCAGCAGGAGAATCTACCTCTACAATACCAACTTGTGCTTTAAAATCAGGTATACCAGATGCGAAGAGCCCCCAAAAAATTACTATTGCAAGTAAATAATTAAATAATGGACCACCGATTACTATTAAAGCACGTTTAAATCTATTAACATCAGTTAAAGCTCTACCGTGTAATTCAGATGTTTCGTTATTTTTAACATCATCAGGATTTTCACCATACATTTTAACGTATCCACCTAAAGGTATGGCAGATATTAGGTATTCAGTTTCTCCGTATTTAAATCCTACAACTTTAGGTCCAAATCCGATAGAAAATTTCTCTACATAAACATTTGATAATTTTGCAAAAATAAAATGCCCTAATTCATGTATAAAAACTAAGAAAGCTAATACACCGATAGCTATTAATATTGTCATAAATTCCTCTTAAACTTTTTAACTTGTATTGTAACTTGAATTTTAATTTATATGTACCTATGTTTTGATTTACACATGTAACTTATATTTTACACTGTAACTTATGCAGTATTTAGCATTTAAAACTTAATAAATATTTATACTTTTAAATTCACTTATATTATGCTGTAACTATACCGATAAATATTTTACCATAAATTTATAAAATATTAAATTACTTAAACTTTTTAATTATTAAATCAGCGGTTTCATAAGCTTTTTTTGAAGAAGTTATCGCATCGTGTACAGTTTTAGAATCTTCAAAATCTATCTCTTCAAGTGCTAATTCTACTACTTTTGTTATATCAGTAAATTTTATATCTCCTTTCATGAAAGCCATAACTGCTGCTTCATTTGAAGAATTTAGCATAATAAATCTTTTATTACTATTACACTCAAGCGCATCTAAAGCGATCTGTAAGGCTTTAAACCTTGTAAGATCTGGTTTAAAGAAGGTCATATTTCCAACCTCAGTAAGATCTAGACCTTTAGCAGCATTTTTAACTCTATCAGGATATGCTAAAGCGTACGAGATAGGTATTTTCATATCAGGATAACTTAATTGAGCTATTGTTGAGCCGTCATTATAATTAACTAATGAGTGAATAATACTTTCTGGATGTATAACTACATTTAATTTAGTATGATCTATATTAAAGAGGTATTTTGCTTCAATAAGTTCTAAACCTTTATTCATCATTGTTGCAGAATCAATAGAGACTTTATCACCCATAAACCATTTTGGATGTTTTAATGCTTCTTCTTTAGAGATATAATCCATAGAATCAGATGGACGAGTTCTAAAAGGCCCTCCTGATGCTGTTAACGTAATTGACTCAATATCTTCGGTATTATGTCCAATTAATGATTGAAATATAGCTGAATGTTCTGAGTCAACAGGAACTATATTTGATCCAGTTTCTTTTGCACGGTTGATAATAATATCACCAGCTGTAACTAACGATTCTTTATTAGCTAGTGCGATATCTATTCCATGATCTATGATCATATATGCAGAATTAATCCCATATACACCAGTTGCAGCATGAAGAACCATATCAATATCTAATGTTTCAAGATAGCTTTTTAGTATAGATTCATAGTTAGGATCAGTTGTTAAAAATGAATGTTTTGCTCCAGTGTCACTTTGTATTTGATCTAGTAGTTTTTCGTTATTGTGCGCAGTTATAAACTCTATCAAGAATTTATCTTGATTTTGCATTAATAGTTCAATAGCTTGAGTACCTATAGATCCTGTTGCGCCGATTATTCCGATTTTTTTTATTTTTTGCATATTATTAATTTCTCACATTTACCAAACTTTAATATATTTATCTAATATGTTTATGTAAAGAAAAAGTAGTGGTGCAGCAAATATAATAGAATCAAATCTATCATATACACCGCCATGCCCTGGTATAATTGTTCCTGAATCTTTTACATTTGCAGATCTTTTAATCATTGATTCAATTAGATCACCTAGCACACCTATAGTAATTATTTCAATAGTAAGTATCACAATCCAAATAATGGATTTATCTAGTAGGTAGTGATTAATAACTAATCCACCTATTAAAGCAAATATAGTTCCTCCGATCAAACCTTCAATAGATTTTTTTGGACTAACAGATTCAATCAACTTATGTTTACCGAATTTCACCCCTACAAAATATGCAAATACATCTGATAACCATACAACAAAGTATAGATATATTAACCATTGATAAGAGATATCCCTTATTAAAAATAAAGTAGATAAGCATAGTGGTAACATAATTGATGCAACAAATGTAACAGATATATCTACAAAAGCATCTTTAATAGGATTTTTACTTACCATTTTAATTATAAATAGTGTAACAAAAAGAAAAAACATATATACAAGGAGAATAAGATGTAGTTTGAAAAATATGAGATTTGTAATTACTATTGCAGATACATATATAGGAATAGTAGTAATCAAATGTTCATTATTTTTTAATAGTGCTACAAACTCACGAGTTATCAATATATTTACTATTAATATCAATATGAAAAATATACGATGATCTGCATAAATTGTTGCATAGATTGATATCGCTGCAAGTATCGACCCTGCGATAGTTCTTTTAATTAATTCTGTCTTCTGATGACCCATCTTAGATTACTCCAGTTTTATTGCTGTTATAATACTTTATCATATAATAAAAATAAAGTTATAAATTTTTAGATACCGGTTATTCATCAACCTTACCGTATCTTCTAACACGTTGAGAGAACTCTATTATAGCTTCATTAAAATCAGTTTCATTAAAATCTGGCCATAATTTATCTACAAATAACATTTCAGAGTAAGCTAATTGCCATAACATAAAGTTGCTAATACGATTTTCTCCAGATGTTCTTATAAGTAGATCAATATCTGGTATCATCGGATTATATAGATAGTCATTAAATAAGCTTTGATTGATCTGATTAATTTTTATATCGCCATTTAATACAGATTGAGCAATAGTTTTAGTTGCATCAATAATTTCATCTTTTCCGCTATATGATATAGCTAAGTTTAAAACCATACCAGTATTTGAAGATGAGTCCTCTCTAAGTTTTTGAATGGTGTCTTGAGTTCTATCAGGTAATCTATCTAATTTTCCTGATGTGGTGAACGATATATTATTGTTTATAATAGTTTTACGTTCAGATTCAAGATACTCTTGAAGAAGTTTCATAAGGTACTGTACTTCTTTTGTTGGACGATCAAAATTTTCTGTAGAGAAGGTAAACATTGATAGATATTTAAGGTTTAAACTAGCAGCATGAGTTATTATTTTTCTCACTGCGTTAGCTCCCTCCCTATGTCCAGCTATTCTAGGAAGTAGACGTTTTTTTGCCCATCTGCCGTTGCCGTCCATTATTATAGCTATATGTTTAGGTACAGGATTACCTTTATTTTGTTGCAACGTTAAATCTCCATTACTTCTTTTTCTTTAGCTACAGTTATTTCATCTACGTTTTTAATAGAGTTATCGGTGATCTTTTGAATATCTTCTAGCATTTTTTTAGATTCATCTTCACCTATAGCCTTATCTTTCTCTATTTTCTTTATATGTTCATTAGCATCTCTTCTTTCATTTCTTATAGCTACTTTAGTTTCTTCAGATATTTTTTTAATAATTTTAACAAGATCTTTACGTCTATCTTCGGTTAATTGAGGAAAAGGTATTCTTACAACTTTTCCATCGTTTGATGGATTAAAGCCCATTTGTGAAGATTGTATAGCTTTCTCTATCTCTTTAATTAAAGTAGGCTCCCATGGTGTTACTGTAACCATTCTAGGCTCTGGAATTGATAGAGTTGCAACTCCTGCAAGTGGTGTTGGAGTACCGTAGTAATCTACTTTAATATTATCAAACATAGATATAGTAGCACGTCCAGTACGGATACCTTTAAGCTCTTCCTTATAATGTACTATTGTCTTCTCAATTTTTTCGTTTAAATTTTTAATTACTGATTGAGGCATAATATTCTCTCCCTTTATTTTCCCTTAACTAATGTGCCGATTTTTTCGCCATGAACGATATTTAATAGATTATTTTTGCCAAATAAATCAAAAACGATAAGAGGTATATCATTATCCATACACATACTTATTGCTGTTGAATCCATTACTTCTAATCGTTTTGTCAATACATCTAAATAACTTATTTCATCGTATTTAGTAGCTGTACTATCTTTTTTAGGATCAGCAGAGTAAATTCCATCAACTTTGGTTGCTTTTAGAACTATATTAGCGTTGATCTCTGATGCTCTTAAAGTTGCTGTTGTGTCAGTTGTAAAATATGGATTACCTGTACCTGCTGCAAAAATCACTACTCTATTTTTTTCAAGATGACGCATAGCTCTACGTCTTATATAAGGTTCTGCTATTTGACGCATCTCAACAGCTGATTGTACTCTCGTTGGTATCCCTGTTTCCTCTAACGTGCTTTGAACAGCAAGACAGTTGATAACTGTTGCAAGCATACCCATATGATCTGCTGTAACTCTATCCATACCTTTAGATGCAAGCGATACTCCTCTAAAAATATTACCTCCACCGATAACGATACCTATCTTTACTCCAAGAGAGTGGATTGATTGAATTTCTCCAGCAATATACTTAATAATATCGTTATCAATACCGTAACCCATATTGCCCATTAACGCTTCGCCAGATAATTTAAGAAGAATTCTATTGTATTTAATATCCATAGTGTATTACAAAACCTCTTATTATATTTTATTTTATCATACTTAATTTAATTTAATATAGCTTAACTTAATTAATGTGAGAGTTATTTTATTAGTTTACCTATTCTATTAAATCTAACTTTAGACTCTTCTCCATTACCCCAAGACCAGTATATTAATATCGCTTCGCCAACAACTAACTCTTTATCAACAAATCCCCAAAACCTACTATCAAAACTTGAATCACGATTATCGCCTAAAACAAAATATGTTTCTTTAGGAACGATAAACTCCATTACATTATCTCTTGCTGATACATTTGGTGGAATAATAAGATCTGAATTAAATTTAGTGAAATCTGATAGAACTATCTCTCCATTACGAACGATCTGTTTATCTATAATTTCTATTTTATCTCCTGGTGCTCCAACAACTCTTTTTATATAATCCATAGATGGATCAAGAGGATATTTAAATACAATCACATCATCAACTTTAGGATCAGAAAAGGTATATGCTAACTTACTAACTAATATATGATCCCCTACTAATAACGTATCAAGCATTGATCCTGTAGGAATTTTATATGCTTGTATAATAAAAGTTCTTATTATCATTGCTATTACAAACGCCACTATAATAGAGTCTATAGTCTCTCTAACTGTACCAGATTTTTTAATTGCTTTACTCATAATACTCTTTAATACCTTCCTAAAATATCTGATAGCTAAACTAAATTACTAGTGTAGATAATCAGATTATTATTTATCATCTCCGATCTTCAATACTGCTAGAAAAGCTTCTTGAGGTAGTTCAACTGATCCGATTTGCTTCATACGTTTCTTACCTTCCTTCTGTTTTTCAAGCAGCTTTCTTTTACGTGATACATCTCCACCGTAACATTTAGCAATAACATCTTTTCTATATGCTTTAACTGTACTACGAGCTAATACCTTACTACCTATCGCTGCTTGAATAGCTACTTCAAACATCTGTCTAGGTATAACCTCTTGCATCTTTTCAACTAAAACTCTACCTTTATGCTCTATTTGATCTCTATGAGCTATGATAGATAAAGCATCAACTGGTTCTTTATTTATTAATATATCAAGCTTAACAAGGTTACTCTGTTTAAATTCTGAAAACTCATAATCAAATGATGCATATCCTCTTGAACATGATTTTAATTTATCGTAGAAATCAATAACAATTTCAATAAGTGGAAGTTGATACTCTAATATAACTCTTTTAGGAGATAGATATCTCATATCAGTTTGATATCCTCTTCTTTGTTGTAGTAACCTAATTACAGCACCTAAATACTCTGATGGAAGTATAAGTGTTGCAGATATAAATGATTCCTCAATCTTTACTATACAAGATGAATCAGGCATATCAGCAGGATTATCAACCTCTATTACAGTTGAGTCTGTTTTATAAACTTTAAATACAACTGTTGGAGCAGTTGATATTAGATTAAGATTAAACTCTCTCTCTAATCTCTCTTGAATAATTTCCATATGTAGTAAACCTAGAAACCCACATCTAAATCCGAACCCTAATGCAACAGATGATTCTGGTTCAAATGTTACAGCTGAATCGTTCAATATTAATTTCTCAAGTGAGTCCCTTAACGCTGGATAGTCAGTTGAATCGATAGGATATAATCCACAAAATACAACTGGTTTAATAAGTTTAAATCCAGGGAAAGGAGTGGTTGTTTTACGTTTTTGATGAGTTACAGTATCACCGATCTTAACTTCAGTTAATTCTTTTATAGATGCTGAAATAAATCCAACTTCGCCAACTGATAGTTTAGGAACAGCGATAGTTGCTGGAGTAAACTTACCAACCTCTAATGTTTCGTAATCACGACCAGTTGAGAGTAGAGTAATTTTATCGCCTTTAGTAATTGTTCCATCAATAACTCTGATTAATACAATTATCCCTCTATAAGTATCATACCATGAATCAAATATCATAGCTTTTAATGGTGCATCAGGATCGCCAGATGGATGAGGTATTTTTTTAACTATAGCTTCTAAAATCTCTTTAGTTCCAACACCTTCTTTTGCTGATGCTAAAATAGACTCAGATGCATCAAGACCTATAGAATCTTCTATTTCTGCCTTAACTTTATCTACATCAGCTGATGGTAGATCTATTTTATTTATCACTGGTATAATCTCTAAATTTTGATCTACAGCCATATTTGTATTAGCTATCGTTTGAGCTTCAACACCTTGAGATGCATCAACAACCATTAATGCACCTTCGCAAGCAGCTAATGACCTTGATACTTCATAAGTAAAATCTACATGTCCTGGAGTATCAATTAAGTTTAGAATATATTTATTGCCATCATCTGCTGTGTATGATAGACAAACAGTTTGTGCTTTTATTGTTATACCACGTTCTCTCTCTATATCCATAGAGTCAAGAACTTGCGACTTCATTGATCTTTCATCTAATCCACCAGTAAACTGGATAAGTCTATCCGCGATCGTTGATTTACCGTGATCAATATGTGCTATAATAGAAAAATTACGTATATTTGATGACAATTTTAAGACTCCAATATAAACTTTAACGTACTATCTTACAATAATATAAATATATTTCAAGTATCTTTTCATTAAAAATGAAAACAGTTGTACAGATATGATTCTTATTTATCAAATAGTAGTAGTAAATTCCTTATTTCATATATAAGTATAGTGCCTAATATTTATTTAATTGTTTTAAAATATCAGAGATAATCTTATTTTTTAAAGAGTAATAAACCCAACCACCTTCTTTTCTTGAGTTCAATATAGTGGCTTCTTTTAATATTTTGAGATGTTGAGATAGATTTGATTGCGATACTTTAAACTTATCTTGAATAACACACACACATAACTCTCCACTCTCTGACAGTAGATTAATTATATCCATTCTTAAAGTATGTGCTAACGCTTTAAATATCTTTAACTCTTTATCCATAATAGATTAACCTCTTAACATATTTACAATATTCAATTAAATATTTACTCTGTTATCTATACACCATTACTTATAGAATAACTTTGTAATATTATATTATTACAAATAGAAACAGATATAATAGTGAACCCTTAAACTTTCACAGTTATGATATAAACTTACAATATCAATTAATGAGAGCTATTTTCAAAACCAGAACTTATATCGTTACAATATTTCAAGTATAACAAATAAAATAATAACAGTTTTTTGTTTAATTAAAATATAAACCATATTAAGTTAAATATATATCCTATGATTATAATACCACCCGTTACTAATATAATAAATATAAATAATAGTTTTTTACTCATTACACTTTTTAAGATAATCATAGATGGTATAGATAATGCAGCTGCACTTAACATAAATGATAATACTGTTCCAAGTGGCATACCTTTATTATAAAAGGCGTTACCGATAATCATAGCTGACATCTCATCTGTATATATAGGTACTCCTGCAACTGTTGCTAAAAGTACAGAGATATATTTTGTTGAACTAATAAAGTTTTCTATTAACTGTTCAGGAATATAGTTATGAATAGCACTTCCTATTGCGATACTTACTACAATATAGATCCATGTCTTATTAAGTATTGATAACATCTGTTTCCTAGAGAATGTAAGTCTATCTTTTTTAGTAATCGGTTTTATGTTATCGCTATTATCTGAACCACTATCACAACATGAACTGGTAATATTATTTAGAGTAGTGTTGCAGCTTGAACTGATAGTATTGCTGTTGGGTGTTGAACTGTAATAAGCGGTTTTATCGCTACTATTTAAAGCATTCGTTTTATCATCGTTAATATTACTATCTAGCGTGGAACGATAACAAAGGTTTTTACTATTATTTGACATATTATAAGTATCGTAACTACTACTTAAAACACTATTTTTATCGTTGTTGCTACTACAGTTATCACTACTTAATACACTACTATCATTAACAGTAGAGTTACAACTTGCACTTAGTATATTTGTGTCATAGTTTCTTGTATTATGAGCACCTCTGCTACTATCATTAACAGTAGAGTTACAACTTGCACTACTATTATCTAGTAGTAACTCTTTTTTAAGATTAAGTTTTTCAATAATGGTTCCTGCTGTAACTGCCAATATCACGCCTATAACCGTATATACTACACCTATTTTTACTCCGAAAATTGTAACTAAAAAGATGAGCGATGCTAAATCTATTAATGGCGATGCTATCAAAAATGAGAATGATACTCCGATCGGAACACCAGTTCTTGCAATACCTATAAATATAGGTATTGATGAACATGAACAGAATGGAGATATAATTCCAAGCCCAGCACCGATTAAGTTTGCTCTAATACCCTTATATTTTATTAATATTCTTTCAATTTTATTAGATGAAAAGTAAGACTGAATATATGAAATAGAAAAAATAATGACAGATATCAATATAAAAATCTTTATTACTTCATATATAAAAAAATGTAACGCCATAACTATTTTTTGATTTAAATCTAGGTTTAAAAGCTCAAATAGATAGGATATCATATCAGATAACCAAGTCATTTTAATAGATATATTTATTAATAGTTCAGCTAAGTTCAGGTTTATTTCCTCATAATTATATTATTATATTATGATATACTAATATAATATCGAAGTCAATATCTATATTATATATAGATCAACAGATGTTTTAATTGGTATTGTGATTTAATATCAATCTTAGTAAAGATATTGTTATTGGAAGGACAAACTAACTTAATAGTAATTTATATATAGAGTGATTTGTGGTATATAGATAGATTATTTATTGACTATTAAGTTTCAACTAGATTATTTTATAGCATAATGATTTTTTGATAAACTCTTTTTATTTCTAAGTGTTTCTTTCATTTTTTCTATGTTTTCTTTTAGGAAAAATTCTGCTTTTTGGACGTGCAGTAGGTGGAATTTTATGTTTGTTAAACGCTTCTTGTTTCTCTTTTATAAAGAGTTGATATGCGTGTTTTATCAACTCTTCTCTAATTTTATAGAACTGGTATATTTCATTAGTAATGAAAGATGAGTTTTTTATATTTACAAGATACCTTACACTAGCAGACTTTTCCTTTGGATAGGCTGTTTTTGTATTCGGATCGTTAGGGTTATTAGCAACACAATCTGCTACGTATTTTGTAGGATTGTTCTGTAAACTAGATAAATCTTTTAGAGCAAGATCGCATCCAGTAAATCTTGAATTAATTTTGATTAAAGATTTATTAAGAGTAATATTTTTATCAAAACCTAGACAAACCCGTTCAATTTTCCATGCATCTTTTGCTATATTTGATGAGGTTTTTATAGCATTTTCTATATGTCCACAAGCCTCTTTTAGATTGATACTATAATCTTGATTACTGTTAAATTTAATAGCTGCTTGATTTGTACAATCATTTAACTGATTATAGAATTTGTTGTTCATTATTTCTGTTCTCACTCTTTTTTTATTGCATTAATATTTCTTTATTCAAGTTCTCTATACATTTTTTCGCCTAAAATATCTCTAAAAGCAGTAGTTATTATATGTAAGGTTGGAAAGCATCTAAGGCACTCTATTTTGTTTATAAGCTAGAAGTATTTTTTACCTTCTTCACTCAAATAAGCATCTTCGTATATGAATGATTTATCATCTGATTTTGTGGTTGTTATTTTTAATTCTTTTTTTATTACCATTATCTTGTAACTATAGCTGAAATCATAATATCTATCAAGTTTTAAATATGGTTATTTTTAATAATAATTAATATAATGATGAGTATACTTACTATATCTTAGAGTAGTAATTTAAATTTATTTTAAGATAATTGTAAGTAGATAGTTTTAGAACTGCTAAGCAATCTTGTATTGTAAAAAAGTTTTAAAACTATTGGTAGTTATCCAAATCAAGCGATAGTTATATTTTTGTAGATATTAATTATCCACACCGATATTGATGTGGATAAATTTATTTTACTATTATTAATATGTAATTTTTATAGAGAACTACCTTCCCCAAGCACGCAATTTCTGTTTAGCAAGTTTTGCAGATGTTGAGTTAGGGTATGAAGTGATAACTGTATTTAAAATTTCAACAGCTTCAGGTCTTTTACCAGTAACATCTTTTATATAAGCTATTTTCAAATGAGCATCAGGCACCTTAGAAGATCTAGGATAATTAGCTATAACCATCTCAAATGCAGATAGTGCATCGTTCATGCTATTTAAAGAGTAGTATGTTTCACCTATCCAATATTGAGCATTACTAGCTAATGAGTCTCCAGGGTATTTGTCAATATACTCTTGAAACTTAGCTCTTGAGTCGGTATATTTTTTAGATTTAAGAAGTTCCATTGCAAATGAGTAGGTAGAACTTTTTGTAGCAACAGCATCGTCTATTATAATGATATCTGGCTTGTTACTACTGTTATTTAGATCTATTATCATTCCTTCAACATCAGTTTCTTCAATGATAATAGGCGATGATCTATCAGTACCTTTTAAAACATTAGAGTTAACAATCGGTCTGCCAGACTTTTTACTAACACCAGTATTTTTTAAAAGTATTAGTTCATTATTTACATACGCGATTTCAGCTCTAAGTTCAGCTATTGCATCGGTATTTGCAGCGATTTCAGCTTGAGTAGCCACAGTTATAGCATTTGTTTCTTCTAACGCTATTTGATTGTCAGTTATTGATTTTTGCATCACAACTAACTCTTCATTAATATTCGTTAAACTTCTTCTTACAGCTTCCTCAGTAGCACAACCAATTGCTGTGAAAAGGGTGATGACCAATAATATTACCTTCATAGAAGAACCTCTTTATTCGTTATTTAGAGTAAGCTCATCAACTTTTTTTATCAGTTGATCAAGTTCTGGTTTACCTAACACAAGATTAGCACCTATACTTATAAGCTTCCTTTCATTTTCAACAGATGCCATTGATGAAAAGACAATAATTGGAATATAATTAAAATCTTTATTCTTTCTTATTGTTCTAACAACAAAATCTCCTGATGTGCCGGGCATTTCAAGATCAGTTACAACGATATCTGGAATATTTTTAGAAAACTCATTTAATAAAACGCCACCGTTTTCAAAAACTTTTACAATGTAGCCTGCTCTTTTAAAATTTGTTTCAAGAACTTTCCTTATAACCGCTGAATCTTCTGCAATATAAATAACTTTATCTTGTCTTGTATCGTAAAGACTTAGATCAATATTAGCTATTTGAGATGTCATTGTTGTAGGACTTACTTCTGCAATTATTCTTTCAAAATCTAATAATTGGATTAATTTTCCATCAATATTGACAACGCCCAATACGCTGTCTACTATCTTTAGATCGGCCATTGACGAATAATCTTTAATATCTTTCCAAGTTATTCTATGTATACGAACAACTTCATCTACTAAAAACCCGTTAAATAGTTTATTAAAATAAGTTACGATAACTTTTTTACTTTCATTAGGAGCGGAACTTTTTGCATTAATCCATTTTGATAAATCAACGATAGGCACTACTTTTTTGCGTATATTAGCAGTACCTATAATTACTTCATCAAGATCAGGCAGATGTCTAACAACTGGAAAGTTTATAACTTCTATCACTTTTGCAACGTTAATACAGAAGTGATACCTAATCTCTCCATCAGATATTATGAACTCAACTACTTCAAATTCGTTTGTTCCACTTTCAAGTAGGATATTATGATCTAAAGCCACTTAATCAATCTCCGAAGGATATTTTTAATCCATTAACACCCAATAGTATTATATTTTTAACATTATTGCAACAATATAATCTGAACTAATATCGTCTATTGATAACTTTATCTTGCAATTATTTGTATAATAAATAAAATAATCGGAATATGTTAAAAATTATCCTTATACTTAAATTAATGTTTTTTGTCACATTTACCTCTTATGCACAGGAGCTTCTTCTGCGTTCTAATGATTTTTCTGTTGAGGCATATATCAAGGTTGATCCATCTTTAGTTAAATCTATACAAAAAGGTTCTAATACGGTTGTCATTATTTTTCATCAGAAGATTAAAGAGCCGTTTGTTCAAAATTTAGATAATAGGTTTATTGATTCTGTTGTAGCAAGAGATGATCAATTTACATTTTATATATCAAAAGATGCGGATTTCTCTGTTATAAATGATGATGCTGGATTAAAAATAGTTGCTACAAAAAAGGTGAGTGATACAGATATATTAATGTCTTATGGTGTAGGTAAACCGTTACTTACTGAAAGCACATCTATTGTTGAGGATAGAGGGTTAGAAGATGAGTTATCAGATGCTGATTTATATGTATCAGAGAAAAGATATGCACGAGCTGCTAATATTTTAAATGATGTTTTAAAAAAATCTAAAAATGAATTTTATCGTCAAGAGGCATTATATAAACTGGGTAAGGTATATATGTTACTTGGTGAAAGTAACCAAGACTACTACATTGATGCGTATGAAACATTTGATAATTTTATTAAACTTTATCCAGATAATGTTAGAGTAGCAGATGCTCTTTTTCAATCTGCTGCGGCAAAAGAGAATATAGGGCAGTTATATGAAGCCATATTTACATATGATAAAGTATATAATTCACTTCCAGATGTTGAGTCACAGAAGATAGCTATGATGAAGATGGCAGAGTTATATGTTCGACTATCTCAGTTTGATAAAGCTATTGATGTTTATAATAATCATGCAGAGCAGTATATAGATAACAGAGAGTTTGTATATTCAGAACTTGGTAAGCTTCATCATAGTATGGGTGATTTAGATTCAGCTTATGAAGCTTATATTAATTTAAATGTTGAAATGTTTATGAATAATCCTAGTAATGGTAGCGAAGAGTTGTATAGAATGGCAGACACATTTGAGAAGAAGAAAAAATATGCTGATGCTTTAAATCTATATGAGAGAATATATACACAGTATCCAGAGAGTGCTCAAACTATTAATTCAATTAAATCTATATCTAAGATATTAACTAGTCTAGATAGAGAAGAGGAAGCAGATCAGCTACTTCTTAAAATGGGAGAGTTATATCTTGATCAAGAGATCGGTCAGAAAGCGTTACTTGAGTACGCTAATAAATATTTTACATCTAAGGATTATAATTATTGGAATGATTTTTTTAAACCTGTTTTAGAAGCAGATGATCTTGGTGTATTTCACATGGAGGTAAGGTATTTACTTTTAAAAGCTTTATATAATGAAAAGAAGTATAGTGAGGCGTTGATAGCTGCAAATAATTTTATAGCTAATTACGATTTTTCAACAAATATTCAGGAAGTAATGGATATAAGAGAAGAGATAATGATTATGAATTTAACTGATACTTTTATTAATAAAGATTATGAAAATCTTGATGGTATGGTTAACAATTTTTCAGCTTTATATCCTAATACGAAGTATCAAGATAGAGTAGATGAAATGGTTGATGAACTTTATTATAGAGACATAATCGCTTTATATACAGATAACAAGTTTGATGAAACTATAGCAGTTGTTGAGAAGTTGATACAAGAGGATAATATTAGTGAAGCGAAGTTAGATAGATTACTTAAATTGCTTGATGACTCATATTATAAAAAACTATCATTAAATATAGCGATGGAGAATTTTGATAGTAGTGTATCTTTAGCTAAACAGTATAAAAGTATTTTTCCAGAAGGTAAATCGTACGGTAAGGTAGAGACTTTACTAGTTGATACAATAGTTAATCAGATTAAAAATGCGTATAGTAATGGAGAGTACGAGTACGTTGTAGATCTATATAATGATAGTAGAGATCTTGTTGATACTATAAAAGATAAAGCTGAATTAAATGAATTGTTAATTGATGTTGCACGATCAGCTTACAATATAGGTGTTATAGGTGTTGCACAAAATATGTATGATGAGATTACTCCTATAGCTACAGAAAATTATGTAATGTTAGGCTTACTTTTAAATCAGAACCCTAATAATTTTAATATCAATTTATTAAATGCTGTTAATTTAGAGTATATCACATCACTTATAGAACCTATTCAGTTTGATAAGGCAGATCAGATACTCAATTTATATACATCTAATATAGGCGAAGCTACAAGGATCAAATATAAGTTATCTAAAAACATATTAGATGATGATAAAAGAGAGGCTGTACTACTAGCTATTTATGATGTATTGAAAGCTAACTCATCGGCGAAATTTGAAGGTAGTAATGATATCCTTTTAGATGTAGGATTGATAAATTATAGAAAAAATAATTTTACAGCAGCTGTTGAACCTCTTAATAGTTATATTCTAGCACGAGAGGAAAATGATGAAAAGAAAGCAGAAGCTTTATATTATTTAGGTAAGTCGTTTATTAATATGAATGATAAAGATAGAGGATATAGATATTACAGAACCCTTGTAGATGAAATTCCAGATTCGATTTATGCAGGCATTGCAAAGGGAGAGATGGAAGAAGATGATTGGAAAGATAAACTTAATTAAATTTAAGAAAATAAAAAGAGAATAGTGAAGGAAAACAGATAGAGATACGACATTAAAAGCTCTTGAAAGCTATGTTAATCTAAAGCATCAAATTCGTTGGTTTATGTATTTAAATGGTAATGATACCTTAGCGTTTTTATTGCTATCAGCTGAACAGTGGATAACCTTAGAGAAAGAATTTGGAGAAACAACTGTAAGAGAAATTTTGCACCAATAACATTAAGTTCTGTTATGTTTGGTTAGATATTTATTAAAGTTATATTAATAGCGATTAAATTATAAGAGGAGGTGTATAACGAATACTTTTCAATCAATAGAAACTCAATTTTTGTTTTCATCTACTCTATATAAAATACTCTAGCTTACGGATTAGTTTTAGTTCTATTCTTAGTTTTGTTTTAGTGATAGTTGTAGTAATAATTTATATTTATAGTAGTTGTAGGTGGGATAATTGAATAAGGCGACAGAGAAAGAGTTACTAAAATCTATCGAAGAGAAAGATGAATTAATTAAAGCATTGAAAGAACAAGATACAAAATTTCAAGAGCTTTATGCGTTATCTAATAAGAAGTATCAAGAGGTGTATGAGCTTTTAGATTCTGTTATAAACAATATTGAAGGCGCTATAATTGCAACGACTATCAAGCAAGGTGTTTTTCTAAGAAACAAGGCTGCGAAAGAGTTAATAAATAAATACTCTGAAGAGAGAATTTTTAATATATTAAGAGAGTTCAGTTCAGAGGGTATATACGATTTTAAGATAGATGAGGCGTACTTTCATTTAAGTATTAGTTCGATAAGATCAGAGGATAATTTCGGTTATGTTTATATAATTGAAAATATAACTAAGATGAAGATTTTAGAGCATGAAAAATCAAGAAATGAGAAGTTACAATTAATGGGTGAGATGGTTGCAAATATAACTCATGAAGTTCGTAATCCACTGGGATCTATAGAACTTTTCGCATCACTACTAGCAAGAGATTTAGAGAGTGATCCTGAGAAGAAAAGATTAGTCTCATCTATAATTAAAGGTGTTAGAAATATCAACGCACTTATATCTAACACACTTTTATTTACAAAAGAAGTTACAGTAAGTAAGAGTGAGTATATTTTATCAGATATAGTTGATGAGGTAGTTTTATATCTTCAACATATAATAAAAGATAGATCTGTACGATTTATAAATAAGTTAAATGATGATCATAAAATATATTGTGATTCAGATATGTATAAGCAGGTTGTGATGAATGTTATATCTAACGCTTGTGATGCAGTTTCAAAGAACGGTACGATCACGGCTAGTTCAGAGATAAAAGATAGTAAGTTATATTTTTCAATAGTTGATAATGGCAGTGGTATAGCAGAGGATATGTTACCACGATTATTTATGCCATTTCAAACAACAAAAGCAAAAGGTACTGGGCTTGGATTGTCTATTGCTTACAAGATTATCAAGGCACATGATGGCGATATATTAGTTACTTCAAAAGGTAGTGCTGGTTCCTCAACTAAGTTCACTATAGTAACTCCTAGTAAGTCATGATTTTCGATTTTTAATATAATTTCAGAGGATTGATTAATGGATAAAGAGAAGAGAATATTGGTAGTTGATGATGATGATAATATGCGCGAAGCTATCTGTGAAACTATCAAACGAATGGGCATAGCAGTTGATACAGCTGTTAACGGTATGGATGGTTTTGAGAAAGCAACGAACAGATTATATGATCTAATAATTTCTGATATGCGTATGCCTAATATTGATGGACTAGCTATGTTTGAGATGCTTAAAGGTTCAGGTGTGAAAAGTCCTGTGTGTTTTGTAACAGGGTATGGCACAGTTACAGGAGCTGTTGATGCTTTAAAATTAGGTGCATACGATTATATATTAAAACCTTTTCCACCTGATGTTATTGAGGAGTTAATAAGAAGAACATTTGAATTATCGGCACTTTCTAAAACATCACTAGGTAAAGATGTGAACGATGATGGTAATGTTGGGTTAGTATATAAGAGTGCATATATGGCACATCTATTTGCGCTTGCTAAAGATGTTGCAAAATCGGAGTCTACTGTTTTAATAACTGGAGAATCAGGAACTGGTAAAGAGGTTTTAGCTAGATATATACATGATAACTCTAATCACTCATCGGGGCAGTTTATAGCAGTTAACTGTGCAGCTATCCCAGATAATCTTTTAGAGAGTGAGCTTTTTGGATTTGAGAAAGGAGCTTTTACAGGTGCAGATAAACCTAAAGCTGGTAAGTTTGAACTAGCTAATAATGGAACGTTACTTTTAGATGAGATAGGTGAAATACCTATTAATCTTCAAGCGAAACTATTAAGGGTTCTGCAAGAGAAAGAGGTTGAAAGATTAGGTGGTGTTAAGCCAGTTAAATTAACTGCAAGGATACTTGCAACAACTAACAGAAGTTTGAAAGTTATGGTAGATGAGGGTACTTTTAGAGAGGATCTATTTTATAGATTAAATGTAATATCAATGGAACTTCCATCGCTTAGACAGAGAGTAGAAGATATAGCTGATCTTGCTAGATTTTTTATTAAAAAATATTCAATAATAAATAATAAAGCTGAAAAACAGTTATCTGATGGAGTGTTAAGAACTCTTAAAGGATATGATTTTCCTGGAAATGTACGAGAGTTAGAACATACAATAGAGAGAGCGGTTGTATTATCTAAAGGTAGTGATATTGAAACATCAGATCTTTTTCTGCATGGCATAACTGTTGAGTCTTTCAACACGGATAAGTTATCATTTAAAACGGGTAGCACAACTAAAGTTATAAATAGTGATAGCGATACTACAACTTTAAATGATGGTATCACAGGAAAGACTATAGCAGATGTAGAGAGAGAGTTAATATTAAAAACTTTAAAAGATAATGATAATAATAAAACTAAAGCAGCAGAAGTTTTAGGTATTACAGTTAGAACACTTAGAAACAAGTTGAATGAGTATAGAGAGCAAGGAATAACAATTGATGAGAAGTAAATATGAAGGATAAAATCACAAACGCATTGAGCGTAATTTTAGAAGAGTTCTCTAAAGAGTATGAAGCTATTAAGACTTTAGAGATTGATTACAGTATTATTATCCCAGATAATAAAGATCATGGAGATTACTCTGTAAATATAGCTATGAAGCTATCAAGGTATCTTAGAAAATCTCCTAAAGATGTAGCAGAGGATATTGTATCAAAATTAAGATCTAAAAATTTATTAGAGACTATTTCTAAAATAGAGGTCGCAGGTGCTGGATTTATAAATTTTTATATTGATAAAAGTTATTATGCAGAAGTTTTAAAAGATATCGTTACTAATGATAATTATTTTCATATAGGTGTCGGTAAAAATAAGCGAGTATTAATTGAGTATGTTTCTGCAAATCCAACAGGTCCACTGCATATAGGACATGGGAGAGGGGCTGCGTACGGTGATTCGCTTGCACGTCTACTATCATATGTAGGATATAATGTTGATACAGAGTATTATATAAATGATGCTGGAAATCAGATGAATAACTTAGGGTTATCTGTTTATGCAAGAATGAAACAGAAGGTTGATAAAGAGTATCCTTTTCCAGAGAACGGATATCACGGTGATTATATAAATGATATAGCAGATCTTCTTGAAAAAGAGAGAACTGATATTTTAGATATAGATGAAAAAGAAGCGATTGATATATCAACATCTAAAGCGATTGATATTATTTTAGCAGAAATTGAGGGATCGTTAAAAGATTTTAGAGTTGATATAGGTAGTTATTATTCAGAAAAAACTTTATATAATCGTGGATTGGTCGATAAAGTGTTAGACAAATTAGATAAGCAAGGTAGTATATATGAGGAAGAGGGAGCTTTATGGTTTTCATCTTCTAAATATTGTGATGATAAAGATAGAGTATTAAAGAAATCATCAGGTGAGTATACTTATCTATCTCCTGATATAGCGTATCATGATGATAAGTATGATAGAGGCTATGATTTATTAATAGATATTTGGGGTGCAGATCATCATGGATATGTGAGCCGTATGCGTTCAGCTATTGAAGCATTAGGATATAATAATAATGCTTTCAAGGTTCAGTTAATACAGATGGTATCACTTATTAAAGATGGAAGTCGAGTTAGTATGTCGACTAGATCGGGTGAATTTATTCCTTTATCTTACTTGCTAGATGAGGTAGGAGTTGATGCAACACGATATTTTTATAATATGCGTAGTTTCGATTCACAATTTGATTTTGATTTAGATTTAGCTAAATCTAAGTCATCAGATAACCCTGTGTATTATGTTCAGTATGGGCATGCGAGAGCTTACAGTTTGTTATCTAACGCTAAAGACAAAGGGCATAAGTTTATTTCATGTAATGGGTTAGATAGATTAATTCTTGACTCCGAGATACAGATTATTAAATTTATTATGAAGTTTAAAGATATCTTAAGACAGTCAGCAGAGAGTTATGAACCACATAGAATAGCTTACTACCTTCAAGAACTTGCTTCGTTATTTCATAGTTACTACTATGCAAATAGAGTGATAGTAGATGATGATAAAATTTTAACTGATGCAAGATTAACATTAGCTATGGCAGTTGCTAAGAGCATAAAAACTGGTTTAGAAATATTAGGTGTTAATTCACCAGAAAGGATGTGAAAATATGAGTGATACGAATATGGATAATAATCTAAATAATAATAAAAAGAAGAACTCTTTTAGGGACACAGTTTTAATTGTGTTTGTTGTTCTTATCTGTTTTGGATTAACGATATTTGCTATATCAGTTCTTTTATCATCGATGTCTAGTGGTGATTTAATAGATGGGGATTCTGATGGTAATAGAATTACATCAGATATAGTTACTCCAAGAGTTATTACAGATCCAAATGAAGGCGATACTATTTCTATTAATGATAGTAATAAAACTAATAATATAGTTGTTCCTCCTGTAGAAAAAAAAGAGGAAGTTGTAAAAAGAAAACCAGAAACTGTAAAACCAAAACCTGTTAAAGAGGTTGCAAAAGTTCCTCAGAAAAAAGTTGAACCTAAGAAAGTTGTACCTAAAAAAGTTGTGCCTAAAACTGAACCTAAAGTTGTTGCAAAAACCGAGCCTAAATCAACTACATACAGTGAAAAAGTTGAGCCGGGTAGTCCAACAGAGGGTAAATTTGTGTTACAACTTATGGCGTTACAATCTGAAAAAGATGCTAACAATGCTGCAAAGAAATATAAAGTTGCTTGTGCGGATATATTTGTTATGAAGATAGATCTTAAAAATAGTGGTACATGGTATAGAGTTAGATGTGGAATAACTAACTCAATGGATGAGGCTGTTGCATTAAAACAGAAATTGGCAACGGAGTATAAAATAGTTGCTGATGTAATAAAAAACCAGTAGTAATATTATTCAAAGTTATAAAGTTAAATTAATTTCAATATTGCTTGTGATACTGTTTATTTCTAGTAATAATCTACTAGCCTCTAATGGTGGTGGAGAGTATTTGGAGATAAATGGTGTCCAAGTTTTCGTTCTTGATAGCAGTTATCTTTCTGATTATAATAAGTTTTTTAAAGAGTTGAAAGAGAAAGATGTTAATACTGTTTTCTTTAGAGTTTTCCATAATAGAGGCGATAGACCTCATCTAGGCTTAGATATCAAATGTGATTCTGGTGTATATTTTAAAACAAAAGAGTTATGCACAGTTGCAGATATTTTAGGTGATATAGTTAAAGCTGCACATAAGAATGATATTAAGTTATACGCGTGGATGGCAACACGTTCTATTACTGAGTTAAAAGAGAGAGATAGGTCTCTATCATTTTCACCAGAAGGTGGAACAATTGAGGGTTATGGTGCTAATATTTTTAAAAAGGATATTAGGGATAGTTTGATAAAGATTTTTAAAGATCTAGCAGAATATAATATAGATGGTATTCTTGTTCAAGATGATTTTATTGTAAAATATAATGAAGGTGCAGATGATTACACATTAGACCTTTTCAAATCTGATACTGGTTTTAATCCAACAACATCTATATTTTTCAATAGAGTAAAAGAGTATAATGGAAAAAAAGTTTTCTCAGGTTACAACGATGTTTTCTATATATGGTCGTTATGGAAGAATGAATATCTTATCAGTTTATTGCGTGAGTTAAAGGTTAATATCAGTAAAGTTAATAAGGATATAAAACTAGCTGTAAATATATATTATGAGACACCAATTTCTAGAGAGAAAGGATTAGCATGGTATAGTCAAACTATTTCGGGACTACTATCTGTTCCTGTAGACTATATTGCTGTAATGGGATATATAGATCAAATATCAAATGAACTTGAAATGAGTTACGAAGAATCGGTTGGTTATATTTTAGATATAGCTAAGAAGAGTATCAATCAAATACATTCATCAAATAGAGTTATTATGAAGTTACAAGTCAAACCTTTTAGAAAAGGTATTGATTATATTGATAATAAGTATAATATAGAGATATGTAAAATATTGAAGAGTAGTTATAATAGTAGTATTGTACTTCTTCCTATCAATAAACCATCAGATGTAATACCAAGTTGTTTTAAGGCAAATTAGTTCATATTACTTTAATTAATTATTTTCAAATATTTTACTATTGATTAAGTTGTATAAATTAAATCAATATTAATCCAATATATTTCTATATAGAAATATATAAAAGGTGGGTATTTATGAGAGTTGCTGTTATCGGTGGTGGAATATCTGGTGTGTCTGTTGCGTTTAAGTTATCTAAGTTAAAAGATAAGGGTGTAGAAACTACATTGTTTGAAGCATCTTCAAGGCTAGGTGGCACAATAGAAACTATTCATAAAGATGGTTACGATATTGAAGCAGGTACTAACGGTTTCTTAAATAGTAAACCTTTTACATTAGATATATTTACTGAAGCTGGTTTGTCAGACAAGTTAGTTAGAAGTGAAGACTCTGCAAGAAAACGATTTATTCAAAGAGATAATAAATTAGTTCGTCTTCCAGAAACAGGGATTGCATTTCTAAAATCTCCACTAATATCTATCAAAGGTAAGTTACGTTTAGCTGTTGAACTTTTTGTTAAAAAAGGTAGTTCAGCTGATGAAAGTTTAGCAGATTTTATAAAACGTAGATTAGGTGTTGAAGCATTAGATTATCTTATCTCCCCTATGGTATCTGGTATATTTGCTGGTAATCCTGAAAAGATGAGTATTAATTCATCATTTCCAGTTATTAAAAATCTTGAACAAGAGTACGGTGGATTAATAAGAGCGTTGTTATCAATAAAAAGAAGAAAGAAAGGAAATAAAAAAGCAGGTCCTGGTGGTCCTGGTGGGATACTTTTATCTTATCAAGGTGGCATGGGTGAAGCTGTTAAAGATCTAGCAAATGTTTGTGTGGCAAACGGTGTAGAGATTAAATTATCTTCAAACGTAGATGAAGTTAGTAAAAAAGATGATGTGTTTACAGTTAAGGTAGGTAAGGAGCAGTATCAGTTTGATAAAGTTATTGTAACATCGCCTGCTTACTCTTCATCTGTATTTTTAGAAAAGTTAGATAAAGAGTTATCAGAAATATTACTATCAATTCCTTACTCTCCTATATTTGTATCAGGGTTAGGTTATAACAACGCAGATATGGATGATTCACTTAACGGTTTCGGTTATCTTATCCCTGCAAAAGAGGGTAGAGATATTTTAGGAGCATTATTTACATCATCAATGTTTCCTGCACAAGCACCTAAGGGTAAAAAGTTTTTGCGTGTATTAACAGGTGGAGATACAAAAAAAGAGTTGATGAATAAAACAGATGATGAGCTATTAGTGATATCTATAAACTCTATTAAAGATATTTTAGGGATACATAAAGAGCCATATTTTACATATACATTTAGGTACGATCAAGCAATTCCTCAATATTATGTAGGGCACGGCGAGAAAGTTGAAAAAATTGAATCAGCTTGTAGTAAGATAGGTGGGCTATATATCGGAGGAAATATACTTTACGGTATAGGTGTGAATGACTGCACAAAACAAAGTACACTTATCGCTGAAAAAATTTCATCAGAGTTATAAAGTTTTTAGAATTTTATATCTATAGAACGGATAGTTATAGAGTGATATATTGTTGGGTAATAAAGTTGTATAGTTGTAGGAGTTTTAGAGTTATAAAGTGTATAGTACTCTAACTATAAAATATAGAGTGTTAAAATTTTATAGTTACGAGATTTCAGTTTGCTAAATCTGTAAATCATTAGTGTTATAGATTTCTGTAATTATGTTAATATTTATTTAGATATATTTAAAAGAGTGAGATTAATGAGAAAGATTTATTTTCTTCTAATGATATTATCAGTATTTTTGTTTACAGCTTGTCAAAGTTTATTTTTTCATCCAAATAAGACGTTATACTATAATCCTATGCAGGTTAAATATGCTGTGAAAGATTATGCAATAGAAACATCTGATAATATCACTCTTCATGCGTGGAGTATAAAATCAAAAATAGTTGATAGAAAAGGTGTAATACTTTTTTTTCATGGTAATTCAGGAAATATATCTACAGAAAGCTTACAACTTTTTTGGTTAGCAGATCATGGTTACGATTTATTTATCCCTGATTATAGAGGTTATGGAATATCAGAAGGTAAGCCATCTATAGATTTATTCATGAGAGATAGTTTAGATATTATGGACGCTTTTATGGAGCTGTATCATGGTGATAAGAATATCATCGTTTGGGGACAAAGTTTAGGTGGACAAGCTGCAGCTGCTGTTGCTGCTAACTCACAGTTTGCAGATAATATATCTAAATTAGTTCTAGATAGTACATTTACAAGTTGGAGCAGTATCGGAAAAGAAGTTGCTGCTCTATCATTTTTAACATATCTTTTTCAATATCCAGTTAAATGGAGTTTTCCAGATAATAATTCTGCTATAGAATATTTACCAAAAAGCAAAGCAATGAAAAATATTCTTATTCATAGTAGAGGAGATAAATTTATAGATTACAGTAACGCAGTTACTTTATTTAATAGCATATCTGATAACAGTAGTAAAGACCTTCACATCTATGAAAAAGATAGTCATGCAAACATTATTGTTAATATCCATAATAAGATTAGTATAATAGATTTTTTAGAATAAAATAATTTTATTTAATAGCATTAATTTATAAACTAACTTAGTTTGATTATAACTTAATATGCAGTTAAAATTTAATCTATTAATGTTCGTGTTTTCTATTAAGCTGGAAACGGTACTGATTTTTAGTATATAAAATACTTTATATTATAAATATATATAATCTTTTTATTTAATTAGTAACAAACTTTATATATAGTTTTATCGTTTAATTTATATCTATAAATATATTATGCAATATTATAATAGTATAATGTTTATGGATAAAATAATTTTATTTAGTTGCATTAATGAATTAATTTAGTATAATAATCATTCAATTAATTTTAATGGGGGTTTTTTTATGAAAAAGTTACTTAGTTTAGTATTGTTGACTGTTTTTTGCATGCCTACTTTAGCGCAAGCTGGAAAATTAAGAGACAATGTTGGTTGTGGTCTTGGGACATTACTATTTGAATCAGTTGGGAAACAAGACGGTGGTTGGTTATTACAATGGATTGCATCAAGTACAAATGGTTCATTTTACTCAGCATTCTCTATGACAACTGGTACTGTAGGTTGTAGAGGTTCAATCAGTGAAGTTGTTAAATATGAAGAAGTAGAAATATTTATCGCTGAAAATATGGATGATTTTGCTAAAGATGTTGCAATGGGACAAGGTGAAACTCTTAATTCTGTAGCTACTTTATTACAAATTACTGATACTGAGAAATTTGCATCTTTATTACAAGATAATTTCGTTGTTATCTTCCCTAACAGTGATGTAACAGCTGATCAAGTTATAGTTAAGATAGTTGAGCTTAACAGCTAGGTTAAACAATTATACTTATAAAGTTTAAAGATGTGTTGTGTCGTTTTGCAATGCATCTTTATTATTTTAATTCAAGAGTAAAGTAGTCTATAAATGTATAAATACCATATCAATCAGTTGATCTATGTGCCTTTCATTCTATTATGTTTATTAGTAGTTCCATCGTATTCATTTTACAATATTTTTGATCATTCTGTATCTACTCAACAATCTTTTAATAATATAAATATATTTAAACTAATAACATGGTGCGATACTTCAGAGTTAAATGTAAAGCAGTTTGATCTTACAGAATATATAGACTACGTTGTTGATCTAGCAAATAGTGAAGAGTTGTATAATGAGAGAGAGTGGGATGTTCTCATGCTTTATAAAGAGAATGCTTTTATAATGAAAAGATCTCTTGTTGATGATGATAAATACTTTTTTGCTGAAAACGGTAAGAAAAATCCTAAAGCAGAGTTGGAAGCAACAATACGGGCTCTTTTTACAGATAGAAAACAGTTAGATAATTTTAGTGAAAACAACGACTTTTTTGATAAGATAGGTAACGATAACTATTCACAAAATGATTTAAATGATGATAATTATTTATTAAATAATATAGAGAATGATAGCTACTCACAAAATAATATAGATAGTGATAATAGCTATATGCAAAATAGTATAGCTGACGATGAGCATCCGTTATGTCGTTTCCCTTCAAGAAAAAGGTTTATAGTTGAAAATTTAGGTGTTGATGAATCTTTCTTTCCAGAAGTAACTTGTGCATCATACGATGATTATATTGAGAAACTTGATCCAACATCAATAACGGCTGTATTTCCATTTCTCTACTTAGAAAATCCAGCATCAATTTTTGGGCATGTGCTAATTAGAATAAATGGAAAGGATAATGAGCCTCTACTTGGATATGGAGTTTCATATACAGCGATAGAGGCTGAAAATGCAAATATTTTCATGCAGTTTTTCGGTGGATTTACAGGATATTATAGTGGTTACTTTACAGTTAATAAGTTTTATGTTTCAACCTTTAAATATAGTAGTGTAGAGAAACGCGATATATGGGAGTACGATCTAAATTTCACTAAAGAAGAGACTAGAAAAATTGCAGATCATCTATGGGAGATGCAAAATATTAATATTGATTACTTCTTTTTAGATGAAAACTGTTCATATCATCTACTACTGCTTTTAGAGTCAGGTAGACCAGAGTTAAGATTAGCTAATTCATTAGTAATAGAAATTCCATCAAATACTATTCGTGTTATAAAGGATAATAATCTTATTGAAGATATTCATTTTAGACCATCTCATCAGAAAATTGTTTACGCTATAGCATCTCAATTACCATCAAAAGCTGTTAAGCTTGCTGAAAGTGTGGCTGATAATAAAACTGATATTCAAGAGATTACAGAAGGCGACTATACAGATTTAGAGAAGATATCTATGCTTGATTTAACATATGAAATTTATAGATATAAAATAATTGATTCTGATAGTGATGTTAATCCTTATGAGTATAAAGATAGAACACTTTATCTATTGGGTGAAAGAAGTAAATTTAAATTAAAAAATGATTATAATATTGATGAAGGGACAAGACCAGATCAAGGACATAGTTTAATTCGGTTAACAGCAGGCACAGGGCTGTATAATAAGAGTGTCTACACGGAGCTAGGGTTTCGATTAGGGTTTCATTCATTAGAAGATATTGATATAGGTTTTATTCCTAATTCTAGGGTAGCATTTTTTGAGGTAAATCTTAGGTACAATATAACGGATAATTATTTTAATGTAAAAGATGCAACATTTCTATCTTTTGGATCTTACTCCCCAATAAACAGTTTTAGAAAAGGTATATCTTTTAAGTTTGATATAGGTGGTGAGCAGAGATCGTATAGTAATTACAGTGATTATTTTACTCCATATGTATCAGGTGGAGCTGGAGTAACATTTTTATTAGATAAAAATATATATCTTTTTATAGTATCAGATAGTGATCTATCATTTGGTTCGCCGTATGAATATTATGTTGGTTTAGGAGTAGGTGCTAATGTTGGATTATCATTCACATACGACTTTATTAAATTATTAATTATCGGAGAGTATCTTATATATCCATTTAACGACCCTATACCGAGTAACGGATATGCTCAACGAACATCTGGATCTATCTCTCTAACGGGTGCAATAACTAGAAATAATTCATTAATGTTGTCGTACAAATATTCATATGAATTTGGTAAAAAGAATTCAGATTTAGAGTTACAGTGGTCATTTTTCTTTTAGTGAGAAATATATCTATTAATTAAGTTTAAAAAGAGGTATACTACTCTTTACTATGATTAATATTAAAGAAGCAGAAACAAATGTAGAAACAGTAGTTATATCAAAAGGTGGTTACGCATTTTGGCGTTATGAGAGTGTTAGTAAAGCAAGCCTAAAAGAGATTTCAGATGAGTTAAATATATCTTATATATTATCTGAAGTACTGTACAAAAGAAATTTACGAACCAGTACAGATATAGATAAATTTCTAAAATCACCACTATCAGAGTTAAGAGATCCGTTTGATATTCTTAATATGGATAAAGCGGTAGAGCGAATACATCAAGCTATAAAAACAAATGAACGTATATGTATATATGGTGATTACGATGTTGATGGCATAACATCTACATCTATACTATATCTTTTTTTAAAAGAAGTTGGTGCAGATGTAATCTATTATATTCCTAATCGTCTTGAAGAGGGGTATGGACTTAATACATCAGCAATGGATGATATTGCTACTAAAGACACTAAGTTAATAATTACTGTTGATTGTGGTATTTCTGCTATAGATGAAGTAGCTTATAGTAAGTCTATAGGTATTGATATTATTATTACAGATCATCATCAACAATCAGAACAGTTACCAGATGCTACAGCCGTTATCAATCCTATGATAACAGGGGATAGATACCCATTTAAAGGGTTAGCAGGTGTTGGTGTAACATTTAAACTTATAATGGCACTTCGCACTTATCTTAGAAGACAATCAGTTTACACATTAGAAAATCAACCGAATATTAAAAAATATCTAGATATAGTTTGTCTTGGAACAATAGCAGATATCGTTCCACTTGTAGATGAGAATAGAATACTTGTTCGTCATGGTTTACAGATGATTAACGAGGCTAAAAATAGACAAGGTATAAGAGAGCTTAGAAATATTGCAGGTTTATCAACAAGTAAATTAAAGTTATCAGATGTATCATTTGGTTTAGTACCAAGATTGAATGCTGTTGGCAGAATGGGAAGTTCTAGTAAAAGTTTACTTATATTATTAACAGAAGATGATGAAGAAGCAAAAACATTAGCTGTAGAGCTTGATAATGAAAATAGTGAGAGACGTGCTGTTGAGAGAGCAATTATAAAAGAAGCATTTGAAATAATAGACTTAGATCCAGCATATAATGATAGAAAGAGTATTGTTGTTTGTAGCGAAAATTGGCATATAGGAGTTATCGGTATCGTTGCTTCTAGGATAGTGGAGAGATATTTTAAACCAACTATAGTTTTATCATTAGATGGCGATACAGCTAAAGGATCTGCAAGATCTATTCCTGCGTTTCATCTATATGATAGTTTAAGTGAGATCAATCATCTTTTAACTTCGTTTGGTGGACATAAATATGCTGCTGGACTTAAATTGATGAAAGATAATATTGATACACTTATTTCAAATTTTGAAGAGATTGCTAGCAAAAATCTAACAGAAGAGAATATGTTACCAGAGTATGTAATAGATACTATCTTAGAACCATCAGATATTACAGTAAAAATGATAGAAGAGATTATGCTTTTAGAACCATTTGGTGTAGGTAATAAAGAGCCTGTTTTTATTATGTACGATCTAACATTAACAACTGATACTAAATATGTAGGAAAAGATTTAAATCATTTAAGGGCTGTTTTCAGTAAGGGTATGGAGTCTATCGGTTGCATAGGTTTCAATATGCTAAAATATAAAGATATGTTATTTGCAGGTAAAAAATATGATATTGCGTTTACATTATCATTAAATGAGTATAAAGGAACTGTAAAACCTCAATTAAACTTAAAAGATATAAGATTGATATAAGTTAATATTTAGGTGTTTATAATATTAATTAGTAGTAGTTGATTAAAATTAAGATATACTTTAATATGGTATTATAATTTTATATGTTGAGATATTTATTATATTTAATTAATAGAGTGATTAGAATAATTATCTATATATTTTAGTTACTATTATATAATCTATTGTAGGTATATCCTATTTAACAAAGGTATTTTTGATGAGTAAATTAAGAACGATCCGTCTTATGGATATTCAAGATACTATTTTGAAACATAATCCAGATACTGATCTTGATAAATTACATTTAGCTTACGTTTACGCTGCATCTATGCACATGGGACAGATGCGTCAGTCAGGTGAGGCATACTTCTCACATCCGTTAAATGTAGCCTACATATTAGCTGAAATGAATATGGATGTAGATACTATTGTTGCAGGATTACTTCACGATACAATAGAAGATACTGTTGCAACATATGAGGTTATATCAGAGAGATTTGGTAAAGATGTTGCTTTTTTAGTTGAAGCAGTAAGTAAGATATCTAAGATACCATTTCAGTCAAAGGAAGAGAAACAAGCTGCATCATTTCGTAAGATGCTTGTATCAATGAGTGATGACATACGTGTTATCATAATCAAACTAGCAGATAGGCTTCATAACATGCGAACAATACAAAGTTTAAATGATGAGAAGCAGAGACGTATAGCACAAGAGACTATGGATATATATGCACCTATTGCTAATAGATTAGGTATAGCATGGCTTAAATGGGAGTTAGAGGATCTATCATTTAGAGTACTAATCCCTAATATGTATTATGAAATTCATCAAAAAGTTAAGTTTAAAAGAACGGAACGTGAACAGTATGTTAATGAGATAACATCTACAACAACGGAGTTGCTTTCAAACGCTCATATTGAGGCAGATGTTTCAGGGCGTCCTAAACATTTCTATAGTATCTACTCTAAAATGGTAAAAAAACAGACAAGTTTTGAAGAGATTTTCGATCTACTAGCTATAAGAGTAATCGTTAAAGATAATGCAGAATGTTATTCTACATTAGGTATAATTCATTCTAAATGGACCCCTATACCTCATAGAATAAAGGATTATATAGCAACTCCAAAGGTTAATATGTATCAGTCAATTCACACAACAGTAATGGGTCCAAGTGGAATGATGATAGAGTTTCAGATAAGAACTATAGAGATGCATCGAGTAGCAGAGGAAGGAGTTGCGGCTCATTGGCGTTATAAAGAAGGTGGTATATTAGATCAGAAGGAAGATAAACGTTTTATTTGGTTACGTAAAATATTAGAAGAGGATCAGAAAGGTGTTTCTGCAACTAATATTGTTGAAAGATTAAAAAGTGATGTTTTACAGAAACAGATATATATATTTACTCCCGATGGCGATGTTGTGGAACTACCAGAAGATTCAACACCTATAGATTTTGCATATGCTATTCACTCAGCTGTTGGTAATCATTGTATAGGTGCTAAAGCTAATGGAAGGATAATCCCATTAAAACATACATTGCAATCTGGAGATAAAGTAGAAATTATAACATCTCAAAATCAAGAACCTAGAAAAGATTGGTTAAATTTTGTTGTAACAAATAGAGCAAGAACACGTATAGGTTCATATCTTCGTAAAAAAGATAGTGAGAAAGCATTATTAACTGGTAAAGAGCTAATACTTAAAGAATTCTCAAATAATAGTTTAAATTACGATGATTATCTAAGTAATGAAGATGATGCACGAGTTAAAAAACTTCTAGATAAAATGGGATTAAAAACGGTTGATGATCTACTTATAACTATCGGTTTTGGTACTATATCGCCTAGAAAAGTTTTACATATTTTAGAACCTGAACTAATAAAAACAGAAGAACAGAACTCTCTTCCATTAAGTGTTGGACGAGATAACACTAAAAGTTCTACTCCATTTATTATAGACGGAATTGACTCTATGATGATGAAGATAGCAGGATGTTGTAATCCGTTACCAGGTGATGATATTAAAGGATATATATCATTAGGTAGAGGTGTTATTGTTCATAAGGCAGATTGTGCGAATATGCAATCTCTTTCACAACATAGTGATAGAACTATTGATGTTGCATGGAATAGGTCGAGCAGTAACTATAAAGCTCCTTTAACCTACCATGCATTATGTGATGATAACCCTAGTATAGTAATCAATTTAACTACAGTATTAAAAGATATGTCACTTAATATTTATGAGATGAGTATCAAATCTGATGGTAATGGATTATCAGAGATAAATTTCACAGTGCTAGTTAATAGCAAAGAGCAATCTGTAGCATTAACTAATAAACTTCTTTCATCAAAAGGGATCCGTTCAGTAGAAATTCATTGATTTATATCAATCATTTCAATTTACTATCTAGTATTTCAATCTAGTGGCACATTAATTGCATATTTTTAAGCTTATAGTTAATAATATTTTTATGTAGAAGTTATCTAACAATATTTTAGATAATATTTTATATTATGGAATGATAAATGTTTAATAATAAATCGATATTAATTACTGGTGGAACAGGTTCATTTGGTAGACATTTCACTAAATATCTTTTAGATAACTATGATCCAAGAAGGATAATAATCTTTTCAAGAGATGAGTTTAAGCAGTATGAGATGCAGAGGGATTTTGAATTCTCCAATAAGATAAGATTTTTTATCGGTGATATTAGAGATAAAGATAGGTTAATGCGAGCGTTCTACGATGTAGATTATATTGTTCATGCAGCAGCATTAAAACAAGTTGTTGTTTCAGAGTATAATCCGTTTGAGGCGATTAAAACGAATGTTTTAGGTGCACAAAATGTTATTGAAGCAGCGATTGATTCTAAAGTATCTAAAGTTATTGCCTTATCAACTGATAAGGCGGCTAATCCATTAAATCTTTACGGTGCAACGAAATTATGTTCAGATAAACTTTTTGTAGCAGGTAATGCGTACGCTTCAGGGAGATCATCTGTTTTTTCAGTAGTAAGATATGGGAATGTTTTAGGTAGTAGAGGTTCAGTTCTTCCATTATTTATAGATCAGAAAAAGAAAGGTGTTGTTACTATTACTCATCCTGATATGACGAGATTTTGGATAACATTAGATGATGCAGTAAAGCTTGTTGTATCATCATTTTCTACTATGGCTGGTGGAGAGATATATGTTCCTAAAATACCTTCAATATCTATGAAAGATTTTGTTGATATTATATGTCCTGGTGTAGATATTGATATTATAGGTATTCGTCCTGGAGAGAAACTGCATGAGATTATGATCTCATCAGATGATGCTAGGCATACCTTAGAATTTAAAGATCATTATAAAATTATGCCAGAATTTCTAACCTGTAAGCCTCTTGATATAGATGATGGAGAGAAACTCCCAGATAATTTTTATTATTCATCAGATAACAACCCTCAAAAACTTGATGCACTATATCTAAAGAAACTTGTAAAAGAGTATGAAGAGAGTTTATGCGATGCTGACAAATAATATATCGTACGGCAAACAATCTATTAATGATTCTGATATAGAGGCTGTTATTGACGTACTTAAATCAGAAAGATTAACTCAAGGCTCTAAAGTAGATGAGTTTGAAGAAGCGTTAGCTAAATACTGTGGTTCAAAATATGCAGTTGCAGTTTCATCAGGTACGTCAGCTTTACATCTTGCATATCAAGTTTTAGGATTATCAGTAGGTGATGAGATTATCACATCTCCTATCACATTTGCAGCAACTACTAATGCAGCTTTATATCTTGGTGCATCGGCTAAATTTGTTGATATAGTAAGTAGTACAGTTCTTATGGATAATGATAAGATTGAAGAGAGTATAACGAATAAGACGAAAATTATTGTACCTGTTCATTTTGCAGGTCTAGCATCAGATATGGTAGAGATATCTAATATAGCAACTAAACATAATTTAAAAGTTGTAGAGGATGCAGCACATGCGTTAGGTTCAAGATATTATAATGGAAAGAAGGTTGGTTGTTGTGATTGTTCAGATATGACAGTGTTTTCATTTCATCCTGTTAAATCTATAACAACAGGAGAGGGTGGTGCTATCACCACAAATAGCAAAGAGCTTTATGATAAGTTAAAGATTTTAAGATCGCATGGTATGGTAAGAGATAGTGCTGATTATAAATATATATCATCTGTACCTTATTATCATGAAATGCAGTATTTAGGGTATAATTATAGAATGACTGATATACAAGCTGCATTAGGTATATCTCAACTTAAAAGATTAGATCAATTTGTTAAAAGAAGAAATTTAATATCTAACTTTTATCGTATTACTTTTTTAGGTGATAATAATATTAAACCTCTTGAAAACCTTGATGGAAGATATAATTCATATCATTTATTTGTTATGTTACTAGATGATATTGATAAGCGTAATAAATTGATATCGTATTTAGAAAGTAAAAAAATATCTACACAGATACATTATATGCCTGTTTATAAGCATCCTTATTATATTGATAAAGGTTATTCAATTACTCTTACTAATGCAGAAGATTATTATAGTAGATGTGTATCGCTTCCTATCTATCCAGCGATGGATGAGAATGAGGTTAAGTTCATTACAGACTGTATAAAAGAGTTTATAAGTAGCTAGTAATAATAAGATAAAATAAATTGTAAGTATTTAATTATATAAGATAAAAGATAAAAAGGAAATGGATAGATGTTAAAAAAGAATCTAATAGCATTAGGAAAACGTAATCCCAACTTAGCACATAGATTAGAGATGACGCCTATAACAGGTAGGTATAAAATTCTTAAATCACAAAGATCAGATCAGATGTATAATATTATTGATTTGAAGACAAATCTTTATCATTATAATCAGTATGATCCGTATATAGGCGTTAAGATTGATATTGAAAAAATGGGTATACTTCTTCCAAATTTAGCAGTATTTTTTGGGTTTGGATTGGGTTATCATGTTAATGAATATCTAAGTAGATATCCTAATGCAACAGTGCTTGTGATTGAAGAGGATATGGAAATAGTAAAGACAGTTTTTTCTATTATCAATTTCACTAAAGTTTTAAACTACAATCATTTTCATATTGTTTCAGGTTTAACTCCGATTCAGATGTATCCGCATCTCTTTAACTTTTTTAATCAATCACACTTACTACAATTTTTAGCATCTATTAATATGATTCAGAACTCTATATCTGTTACTGGAAGTAAACAGTTTTATGTGAACTCATTAAAAATGTTAAAAGAAGCTGTAACGAATGTGTTGGCGCTTTACGGAAATGATCCTCATGACTCATTAATCGGTATTCAGATGACGCTTAGAAACCTATCAACGATAGTTGATTATCCTGGTATAAAGGATCTAAAAGATAAGTTTAAAGGTAAGCCTGGTATCGTTGTATCAACTGGTCCATCGCTTAATAAAAATATTGAATTTCTTAAAGGTTTAGATAATAAAGCTGTTATAGTTGCTCCTGATGCAACGGTTAAGGTTTTGTTAAATAAAGGTATTAAAGCAGCACATATGGTAACATCGTTAGAGCGTGTTATTGCAACATCAAAACTATTTGAGGGTTTAACAGAAGAGGATGTTAAAGATTCTTATCTATCTGCTTGTCCAGTTATTATGCCAGAAACTTATGCTAATTATCCTGGAGAGAAGATTATTGTTTATAGAAATTTTGCTACATTTAAATGGATAGATATACCTAAAGGTATTTTAGATATAGGTCCATCAGCTGGTAATATGGCGTTTAAAGTTTTAGAGTGGTTAGGTTGTGATCCTATTATTCTTATAGGGCAAGATTTAGCGTTTACAGATGATGGTATAACTCACGCTGAAGGGGCTCACTATGGTGAGAAAGCAGAAAGTTATTTAGCAGCAGGTACGATATCTGTTCCTGGTAACTACCAAGAAAAAGTTAAGACGTCTAAAGTTTTCTCTCAGTTTCTTCGTCACTATGAAAGAGATGTATTAACCTATAAAGGTGAAGTTATAAATGCTACAGAAGGTGGTGCAAAGATTGAGGGAACTATATTAATGACCTTTCAAGAGGCTATTGATAAGTATGTAAAAGAAGATATAGATACACTTGAAGTGATTAAAAAAAATCTTAAAACCCCTAATCTTAAAACTAAAAAACGTGAAGTTAAAGAGTTGTTAAAAAAGATACATGATGCTATTAGGTTTTCAGATAGTTTGGTTGAAAAGTTAAATATAGGTGTTCAGAACTGTTTAGAATTTGAGGAGATTGTAAAAGTTGATTCAGAACTAGAAGATAAAGATAATTTCGCTAAATGTAAAGAATTAATAAAAAAAATAGAAAGTACACAAGAACCGTTTGGTTCTCAAGAGTTTTATTTAATTTTTATGCATTATGTTCAATCGTATTATATTAAGGCATCAATGGATATTAATCATTATAAATATAAGATCAAGCCATCAACAGATTTAAATAAGATATTAGTTGTTAAGTTTAAAGAATTTTACTCTGTTATAGCTGCTCTCATAAATAAGATAAATGTTGAGTTTAAAGAATCATTAGTAAAAATGGAGAAACATTTAACAGAGATTCAGTAATAGTTTATAGAGTAAGTATTATTTGTAATTTATATGCTAGATTTTAAATACAAAATAATTTAATAGATTTTAAGTATAGTGTCTAAACTAGACAATAATTATAATAGTAATAAATAGAACTTGAGTAATAACTAGTACATAATGTTAAGCGTTGTAAGTGAATAAGATTAAGTACGATGAGTAAATAA
>CAMQYS010000006.1 GCA_947039395.1 uncultured Deferribacteraceae bacterium
ATATTAACGGTTATAATAACCTGCATAATATATTAACGGTTACGATAATATAAATAATATATTAACGGTTATAATAACCTGCATAATATATTAACGGTTACGATAATATAAATGAGATGTTAATCAAGTTTATATCTATATTCTTAAAAACTCATCAAAAGTTCCTATCTCTTGTATATGTTTATTTTCTTCATCGTAGCAACCAAATTGTGCAATTTTAGGCATCCAAACAATTTTAAAGTTACTATAATGTCCTGTGTTTTTTGATAGCAATAAAAATTTGCTTCTATTAACTCTAAATTCTTTTATCTCCGTTAGAGAGAAAAACTCAATAAATTTAAAATCTGTATCTGGTAATTCTACTCTTAAAATATCTTGTTGTAAAAAGTCTAACATTTTTTTAGGTAATTTATATGTTCTCAAACTTTCTATTTTGTTTAAAGTTTTATGAACATCTTCTGGTTCTAATGATTTTAAATACTCTGCAATATCATTTTTCTTCGCCTCTATAGCATGCCTATACGGTCTTTTTCCCTCTTTATCTGCTAAGGTAATATCTGCACCATGTTCCACTAAATATCTACATCTTTTTAAGTCTTGATATCTTGCTGCAATACAAAGAGGTGTTTCTTCTAAGTGATAGCACATATTATTTTTATTATAATTTACATCTACATTTCTTGAGGTAAAAAAATCTAAAACTTCATATATTATATCTTCGTATTGATATCTCTGGCTATTAATTTGATCGTCAGAAGTTTGTTTATTTATACCGATCATATCTCTAAAAGCTCCCCCAGCATATTGCTCTACAGTATGTCCAAGCTCATGAATAAGTAGTAGAATATCATTGTTTCTTTTTTTCCAAATGGCATAAGAGAATGCTTCACCAGAATGATCAGAAGCATGTATATCTGCACCATTTTCTACAAGATACTTTATAATATCGTGATTACAATATGCAACAGCATCTAAAAATGCAGAGTTCCTTTTATTCTCAAACAACATTCCTTTAGACACAAGAAATTTTAAAAGTTCAATATTTCTTTTTATAAGTGCAATCCAAAGAGGAGATAATTTACCGCCTTCATCTTTTAGTATCTTATTTGGATCAAAGTTTTTAATTTTTTTAAGCTCTTCAATATTACCTTCTTCTAATAACTTTATTAAGTTCGTATCCAGTTGTATCCTCCTACTCATTATGTCAATTAAACATAGTAGAGTAAATTTTTACAGTCATCATTTATAACTATTTTATTTAGTTGCATTTGCAAATATTATCGTATCATAGGCACAAAAAACTGTCAACGTGATAGTGGTAATCTTTATCATTAATAAAGATGTTTTGCTTAACAATAAATTCACTTATTAAATCGTTCTCTTATAGAGTTTAATACTGATATTTTAGTAAGAAGAAGATAGAACCATTCTTATTTTTTGAATAACTTAATTGTAAAAATATTAAGAGTAAGGTTCTATAAAGTAAGTAGAATAGAATAGAAAAGAAAAAACCCTCTACAAAATGTAAAGGGTTTTATGTTACTTTATATAAATTTTAATTTTATATTTATTTAATGCAAGCGATTAACTGTTATCTTACAGTTTACCTATAAGGTCTATACCCGGTTTTAATGTTTTAGCTCCTGGTTTCCATCTTGCAGGACAAACTTCATTACCATGTTTAGCAACGAATTGTGATGCTTGAAGAAGTCTTAATAACTCTTCAGAGTTACGTCCGATATTACCAGCAACTATTTCATATACAACAACTTTTCCTTCTGGATTAATAATGAAAGTTGCTCTTTCAGATAGCCCTACTTCATCTATCATAACTTCAAAACCTCTAGCTAACACACCAGTTGGATCAGCTAACATTGGGAATTGAATTTTCTTAATTGTTTCAGATGCATCATGCCAAGCTTTATGTACAAAATGAGTGTCGCAAGACACAGAGTAAACTTCACAGTTAGCCTCTTTAAATTTTGGATATAGATCAGCTAGATCTTCTAACTCAGTAGGACATACAAATGTGAAATCTGCTGGATAGAAGAAGAATACAGACCATTTGCCTAGTAAATCTTTCTTACTAACCTCTTTAAAATTATCGTTAACATACGCTTGAACTGAAAAATCAATTATTTCTTTATTTATCATTGACATAAAAAACTCCTTTAGTAAATATTATTTATTATCATTAAATCATTTATTTTAATTTAATATAGTTTTACTCTTCTATTAAATTTTGAACGATTTGTCAAGATATATAATACAGTTTATAAATATTTATTACAACACTCATATCTATAATAGCAAAATATTCTTAGCAATATAAAGACCTACAGATAGAATAAAAGTTCTCTAAATGATTTAAAACTTTTTAGTTTTTTAGATGTAACCACTTCAACGTGCTCGACAAAAAGTTGTAGAATATTATTCTCTTGAGTTTTACTAATACTCATGTTTTTATAACTACTATTACATGATAATGCTTTAAGTATAGGATTTATTTCATTTGATATCGGTATTGGTAATTTTTTACCACCTACACATTTATCGCAAATAATATCGCCTTCAAGATAATATGATAATGCTTCTATATCGTTATGACATACTCTACATGTATAGAAAGATGGTAAACTTCCAGATACTTTTAAAACAATATAAATTATATATATAATGGCTTTATGAACATTTTCTTGATTTATATTTAATATAAGCTTGTATAGATACTCATAACTTTCATCAAGTGGCAGAAGAGAGTCTATAATATCAAAAATAAGATTTAATCTAATACTTATATCAGATACTTCAAGGAATGATATATATTTTGCATCAGGAGAGTATGAATATAGTTTGAATAGATCACTATTTTCTTTTCGCAGTATATCTAGAGTTGATGGAACAAATTTAACTATTCCGCTACGTTTTGAGAATGCTTTTGGCATAAACATTTTTAACTTACCATACTCTTTAGTAAATACTGACGCTATACATGATGAGTCAGAGTAGACTGTATATTTATATATTACTCCACTACAAGATATTCTTTTCATCTATTATATATCTACAGTAGCGATAGTAGTAGTAGCGATACAGAGAAGTATATCGTAAGCCCTGTAATATCATTTAATGTAGATATAAACGGTGTTGATGCTACAGCTGGATCAAACTTTAGTTTAGTTAAGACTATAGGTACGATAGCACCTGTGAAAGAAGCAAAAAGTATCGCTGAAAATAACGCAATACCAACGATTAACCCTATCTCTCTAGTGCTTTGTAGTAGAGGGGCGATTAAGGCTAATAATATCCCTATAACAACACCCATGATGAGTCCGATTTTGATCTCATTAAATATTACTTTACCAGTATGAGACATATCTATTTTACCTAATGCTATGCCACGAATTATAACAGTTGCAGATTGACTACCAACATTTCCACCCATAGCCATAATTATGGGCATAAAGGTTGCAAGTATAAGGAAGTCTGTAACTCTACCTTGAAAGAATGTTATAATAAGACCTGAAAACATCTCTCCTATAAATGTAACTATCAGCCATGGGAGACGTGTTTTTGCCGCCTTAATAGGCTTATTGCTAAACTGCAGCTCCTCTTGATTAATTCCAGCCATGTTATAGATATCTTCATGTGCTTTATCACGTATAAAGTCAATAATATCATCGACTGTGATAATACCGCATAATCTATGATGTTCATCAACTACAGGTATCGCAAGAAGATCATATTTATCTATATAGTTTGCAACCTGTTCTTGTTCATCAACAAGGTTTGCAGTTACGACATCTTGCACCATAATGTCAGCGAGTTTTCTAGTGGGTGGATTAAGTATTAGTTGGCGAAGAGATAAAACTCCGACAAGTTTATTATCATCATCAACTATATATAGATAGAACACCATCTCAAGATGTTCTGCAAGATGCAGAGATTTAGTTGCCTCTTTAACGGTTGTGTTACAGTTGATAGCAAAGAATGCTGTGTTCATTATAGCTCCAGCTGTTCCTTCTTCATAGTGGAGTAATTTCTCTACATTTAATAGATCTTCTTTTTTAAGATATTTTAAATACTCTTCTAACTGTCCAGCAGGGACAAGCCTAAGGATATGACTTGTATCATCAGAGTCCATTAAGGTTAATATAGATGCAACGGTTTTAGGATCGATTTCATTTAATGCTGTTAATATATCATGATCATCTAGATCTAAAATTACTTCAGCAAGTTTTTCGTTGTCAGTTATATATTTCCATAATTTTCTGCGATCAATATCTGATAGGTGAGAAGATATAAATGCAATATCAGCATGGTGAATTTTTGTTAATAGATTTTGTAGATGTGTTTTTGCATCACGTCTAATTAATTTCCGTACATTCTCTAACTTAACTTTTAGTGATGAATCTATCATAAAATTTATCTACCTTTTAGCACATATTTCTCTACTATTTATAAAAGTGCAATTGTAACTATTTCTAACAATATATACTTTTTACATCTATTAAAGCTTTAAGCTCTATATCTTGTACCAGTTACAGTATCTATCAACTCTACACCGTTTTCTGATAATTTATTTCTTATCTCATCAGCTAATGTATAGTTTTTATCTTTTTTTGCTATATTTCTTTCTTCAATTAATTTATCTATCTCTTTTTCATCTATTTTAAGATTTAATTTAAATCTCTCTTCTGCTGTATAGTTTAATATCCCTAAAAGGGTATTTACTCTTTTAATAATTTTAAGAGTTATCTCTTTAAGTAAAGCTATACTATCAGTTGATGGTTTTGATGATATAATTTTGTTTCCTTCTCTTACAAATTCAAATAAAGTAGCTATAGCTTTAGGTGAGTTAAAATCATCGGTTAATGCTTCGTTAAAAGATGTTATAAAGGTATTAAGTAGATTATTGATATCCTCACTAAAATCTTTTCCTTTATTTGATCCAGTTGTATAATTTAATTCATCAAGATAGATATACATTCTATCAAGTGCTGATTTAGACTCTACCAACTTATCTTCAGAGTATTCAAGCGGTTGTCTGTAATGAGTTGTTAAAAATAGAAATCTTAATGTTTCAGGATCGGTAAGAGTTAGTACATCTCTTATTGTGAAGAAGTTATTTAACGATTTAGACATCTTCTCTTTATTCACATTTACAAACCCGTTATGCACCCAATAATTAGCAAATGTTTTAGAGTTGCAAGCTTCAGATTGTGCTATCTCATTTTCGTGATGAGGAAAGATAAGATCTTGTCCACCACCATGAATATCAATCGTATCTCCCAAAACCTCTTTATTCATAACCGAACATTCAATATGCCAGCCAGGTCTACCTTTACCAAATGGAGACTCCCAAAAAGGTTCATTCTCCTTAGATGCTTTCCACAGTACAAAATCTAACGGGTTTTCTTTTTTCTCATTGATCTCAACCCTTGCACCACTTAGAAGATCCTCTATATTACGATGAGATAATTTACCATACTCTTCAAATGATGTTACCCTAAAATAAACATCTCCATCGACTTCATAAGCATGTCCACTACTTATTAGCCTCGTACAGTAATCTATCATACCTTGAATATAATCTGTTGCATGAGGAGTATGAGTTGGAGACAGAACAAATAACGAATTCATATCAATATCATGTTCTTTAATAAATTTTGCAGTAAGTTCTTTAAACGGTATTCTCTGTTCATTTGCACGGTTGATAATTTTATCATCTATATCTGTGAAATTTTTCACAAAAATAGTATTGTAACCTTTATCTTTAAAAACTCTATGTATTAGATCGAATGCTATTGAACTTCTAGCGTGTCCGATATGGCAGTAATCATACACTGTTATTCCACATACATATATTTTGACTTCATTCTCTTTAATAGGTCTAAAAATTTCTTTTTTAGATGTCATAGTGTTGTATAGTTTTATTTCCACATTAATATCCATCGTTGTATTTTATTAAATCCTTTGTATATTCTGATACAGGTTTATTTATCATTTCAATACTATTACCGTACTCAACCATTTTACCTTTTTTCATAACTAGCATTTTTTCAGCAAGTATAGATATATGTGCGATTGAGTGGGATATAAGTATTATTGTCAAGTTTTTCTTCTCTTTTAAATCTATGAGAAGATTTAATATCTGTGCTTGAACAGAAACATCAAGCATTGATAATGGTTCATCAGCGATCAGTATGTTAGGCTCCAAGATAAGGGATCTTGCGATAGATATTCTTTGTCTTTGTCCACCAGAGAACTGATGAGGGTATCTATCTAAAAACTCATATGGTAATCCGACTAAATCAAATGTTGAATATATTTTATCTAAACTATCTTTTTTATTATAGTCGAAATTAGCGTTTATAACATCAAGCATTGTTGTGCGTATGCTTAGTTTAGGGTTAAGCGAATTCATAGGATTTTGAAATATCATCTGTACATTCTTTCTATATGTTTTATGAGCAGGTTTATCAAGTTTTGCAAGATTAGTACCATGGTATAGAACTTCGCCTTTATCGGCCTTATATACATCTGCTATAATTTTAGCAAGAGTTGATTTGCCTGATCCAGACTCACCAGCTATACCTATAGACTTAGATTTATTGATAGATAAAGAGATATTGTCAACCGCTGCAAAAGATACACCTTTTTTAAATAGTGTTCCTTTAGATGTGAAAAACTTACTAATATTTTTTAACTCTAATACTGTATCGTTGATTATATTATCCTTCAAATATTCTAAAATTATTTACTTAAGTAAAATTGTTGATAGCTTCACAAGTTTGATATATAGTAGTCACAGATGTATATTTACAATCTAAATGCGATTGTACATTATAAGTGTCTAATTTTCAAGAAGATTAAATTATACAATTATTGTATTGTAGAGTAAAAAAAATTGGAGTTTTTATGAGAGTAGAGAGTTATGAGACAAAAATGGCTAACCTTATTTTAAAGTATTCTTTAAATATAGTAAAAGATGATATAGTTTTAATAAAGTCAGAAACAGTCGGTGAACCGCTTGTTCGTGAGTTTGTAAAAGAGATAATTAAATTAGGTGCACATCCGATTGTACGTTTTCATATCCCTGAACATAAAGAGTATTTAGTTAAATACGGTAAAGAATCGCAGTTGACATTTTTACCATACTTTGAGTTACAACAGACAGAGACTATTACAGCTTATATATATATAGATTGTTTATCTAATGCTAGATCGTTAAGTAGATCAGATCCTAAGAAATTAGCGATGATACAAAAGACGGGAATAAAACTTAGAGAGATTATGAATAAGCGTGAAGCTGAAGGTAAATTTAGATGGTGTATCTGTCCATATCCTACAAACTCTATGGCACAAGATGCTGATATGAGCTTTACTGATTACTCTGATTTTGTATTTGAGTCTTGTAAATTAAATGATGCAAATCCAGTTTTATCGTGGAAAAAAGTTGAGGCTGAACAGAAAAAGATAGTTAAAAAATTAACAGGTAGTAAAGAATTGTTAATAGTTGGTAAAGATACAGAGTTAAAGTTATCGGTTAAAGATAGATTATGGATCAACTGTTGTGGACATAGAAATATGCCTGATGGCGAAGTGTTTACATCTCCAATTGAAACATCAGCAGAGGGAGAAATTCTGTTTGATATCCCAACAACTTATAACGGAGTAGAGGCTGAAGATGTTAGGTTGACTTTTAAGAACGGAATAATCGTTAACTCATCTGCTAAGAAGGGAGAGACGTTCTTGAAGAGAATGATAGAGATGGATGAGGGTTCAAATAAAGTTGGCGAGATAGCATTCGGTTTGAATGATTGTATCAAGGATGCTTCAAGAAATATATTATTTGATGAGAAGATCGGACGATCTATGCATTTAGCGATAGGTTCTAGTTACGAAGAGGCGTTAGGTAAGAATAAATCGGCATTGCATTGGGATTTAATAAAGGATATGAGAAAGGGCAGTAAAGTTTATATCGACGGCAAGATGATATATAAAGATGGAAAATTTATTTAAGGTTTTTACGGCTAAGGTTTTACACTTTTAAGATTTAAGATTTAAGATTTTATGGTTAAGGTTTTAATTGTTTAAGATTTTAACGGATTGGTTTTTGGTTTAGATTGATTTTTAATAATGATTAATAATATTCCTATCACGATAGTTTATAAAATACGAACTGTTGTGATAGGTTTTTTATTATTACCTATTAAGATTGATCGTAATTGCAAGCGATTGTATTACATTTATGACAAACATAAAAATAGTAAATTCCTTCTGCGTACTCATTCACATCTGCTGTATCAAGTTGTGCTTCAAAACACATAACTTCTCCACAATCTGGACAAGCTGGATAATGCAAATCATTAATAGATGTAGCCATTCCTCCGATCTGTGTTCGTGTTATAATCGGTAAATCATGTGCTGTATAACTGAATCTCCTCTGCTCATCACTTAATGATAAGTTAATCGCAAATAAACTCATTGTTTCATTATCTGCCTCATTATTTTCATCATCGTTACAACTAATCAATAACTCTGTTTGACTCTTTAAATAACCATCTAACTTATTACCACTATGCCAATATACATCATTACTATCTTGCTTTGTAAAGATAGTTTGATAACTAGAACAGTGTGAACAGGTGGCAAGTTTATAAGCATCATCAAAACATAATACTAAACGTCTGCCACAAAAACCACATTTTTCATCAACCAGTTTCATAGGAGCTTTACCACTTGGTTTTGCATTAGTATCACCTATAAAAGCTTGAGTATTATCTGAGTAGAGTTTCTTTATTTCCCCGTTTATATCTACACTCCAACCACCAACATAAACACCGTACTGAATAGGGGTTATGTATAACTTTTTAGCCCAATTGGGTAAAGGTTCTTGACTACTCTCAGTAAAGAAATCTTTTACTTTTTCACAAGGGATATATGCAAGTGCAGAAAGTGCATGATTTGCATTCAAATTTACAACATCTTTCGAATGAAATAAATTTATAATTTTTTCAGCTATATCTTCATTTGCTCGTATGTAAATCTCTGGATAATAAAAGATATTATTTGTGATTAAATAATCGTAAAGTTTTTGAGGTAGATACTCTCCACAATTATAAGAGAACATCGCAAGATGAAGTAAAACATCTATATTTATGTTTCCATCTTCGCTAGCATTTGCGATTACTGTATCAATTAAGAGATCAACTTCAAACTCTTTTAGCTTTTCATACTTTTTATAGATATTGCTATCTCTTGAATAAAGTTTTTGGTTATACAACTCTTCAATTGTCATATTATTTTTCCCCTTTAAAAAAATCTAAAATTTTAATCCCTCTAATACCTTAAGCGTTGAAACAGATTTATTTAACGTATAGTAATGTAATCCATCAACGCCGTTCTTGATTAGATTATTTGATTGCTCTGTTGCTATATCTATACCGATTTTTACAGTCTCTTCATCACTCTTATTAGCAATTCTATCTATTACTTTTTGAGTAATAGATGTGGAACACATATCGGTAAATTTAACGATCTGTTTATAATTTGTAATAGGCATGATACCTGCAATAATAGGAAGCTTTATTCCCTCTTTTGCAATCCTATCTCTAAACCTATAGAAAGCATCATTATCAAAAAATAGTTGGGTTACAAGAAAATCTACGCCCGTATCAACCTTAATTTTAAGATTTTCGATATCATCATTCATAGACACAGATTCAGGATGCTTTTCAGGATAACATGCACCACCTATACAAAATGCTTCTTCATCTTTATTTTTTATATATGTTACTAAATCTGATGCGTACTGAAACTTACGAGATTTAACAAGATCAATTTTATCAGCTGGTATATCTCCCCTTAATGCTAAAATATTCTCAATCTTATTTTGTTTAAGCTCTAATAAGATATTATCAACTGTATTGTTATCGAAACCAACACAAGTTAAATGCATCATTACAGAGGTATTTAAATGCTTTTTAACTTCTATAGCGTATTCTAAGCTTTTATCACTTGTTGTACCTAATGCACCAAATGTTACAGAAGCGTAGTCGGGATTCATACCTTTTAGGCTATCCATCGTTTCATAGAGAATATTTTCATTTTCAGGAGATTTAGGAGGGAAAAACTCAAACGATATAGCAGGATGTTTAATTTTTAATATGTCTTTAATTTTCATAATGATATGATGATATACAAACTCTCTATTGACTGCAAGTATAAAATTAATATAGAATGAAGATTGTGTGCATTCTATAGTCATACAATTACAATAAGAGGTCTTTTAACTGTGAAATTGTTTTACAAGAGGTTACTTTTACTATTTGTTATGTTGATACTCTTCATAAATATTTTTGCAGCGTTTATGAGTTTAAATCCTAAACAGTTACTAACATTTGCGTTCTATGATACAAGAGCTATCGCTTTATTCTATAGAGTGAAAAATGTTGTATTTGAATCAGGATTGTATCCACAAGAAACAAAACAAGAAGATCTCGCTGCAATTGCAGATGATGCTGCATCAGAGTATGGAATAGATAAAACATTGCTATACACACTAATAGATGTAGATGGAAAATATGCTATTACTTTGACTGGTGGAATGGGATATACAAAAATTACTCCCGCTGCTTTTATGAAAAGTGGTTTTAAAGATCCATTTATTACAAATGATAATATCTTCGCTGCTGCAAAACTATTATCTGAACTTAAAGAGAAAAATATGCATGATGCGGACCTAATAAGAGAGTTTTTAACATGGGAGTTAAATTTCGACAATGTACGAACATTTGCACCATCTGCTAATGAGTTAATATTATTTCATACTGAAAAATATAACGATCTATTAAGAGAAGGTAATGGAGCAAATAAACTGAAAATATTCTAAAAGTATATATAAAGTATTGATTTAATTGAAGAGTAGTTATATATTTCATAGATTGGTTTAATTGAATAAAAACATTTTATAGCATATTAATTTAGTTAAAGAGTAATCATTATATGTTAAGTAAATATAAAGAGATCATTGCAATACCATCTGAATTTGAAGTTCAAAAGATATTTGGTAATATATCAATAAAGGTTGAGAACGGTATAAAGTATACTCTTTATAGAGATTACCTAATACTATTGACAGGCGTATCAAAAATAGCCACTACTTATAATTTAACAAAATTTTTACTAAGTGGTAATAATATTAATAAGATATATCTTATTGGTATAGCTGGTGCTTACGAGCATAGCAATCTTAATATATCAGATATAGTTTCTGTTAGAAAAGATTACTTAATTGATGAGGCAACGATCTTCCAAACTGATGATTTAGAGATTAACTTAACAACTATGTATGAGAAAGGTATCAATATTATTCATGATAATTGTGCAGAATTTAAGGTTATAGATAATATGAAAGTTGTGAACTCTAACACTGTGTCATTAATTCAAACTGATGAGAATATATGTAATGCGTATAGAGATAAGTACGGTGCATCTATAGAGAATATGGAAGGGACAGCATTTAGGTATGTAACATCACAGTTTAATATTGATACATATCAGATAAGATCAATCTCTAATTTCTGTGGAACAAAATTTAATAGTAGTTGGGATATTAAAGGTGCTTGTGAAAAGCTCAAATATTTTATAGATAGTGTAGTTGATGATAATATTTAACTACCATAACGGTTTATAATATGAACATAAGTAGATTGATGAGATTGATACTTATAACGATTGTACTGATACAGTGTATAAGTTGTAGTAGTGCTAAAGAGAGTCAGTTGCAACCAGATGAGAATATAAATTCAAGATATTTGTCGGTGCGTCATCTTGAGTTTTCTAGTGATAAGATAGATTTTGTTAGTCAATCATTAGGTGTTAAAACAGTTAAATCTTTCTCTGTTTCAAATCATGAAAAGAACTATCCGATAAAATTTTCAATTGAGAGTACCCCTAATAATATTACCTTATTAGATACATCAACGTGTCCAAAAGATAATGCAACTGTTTATCCTGGTGAGGATTGCGTATACTCTATTCTACTATCTAATAATGAAGAGAGCGAACGGCTAGATAATATAATTTTTTACGATAATTATTCAGAGGTATATTTAGAGGTATCATCTAAAACTGCTACACAAGGGGTAGCATTACCTAGCAATGATCCACAAGGCGTGAGGGTTGCTAATTTCCCTTTAATAGTTAATAAAGAGTATCACTCATTTGGTAGGGTTGATAGCTTATCAAAAAACATATCAACAGATTTTATTATAAGTAATAGTTCATCATCAGAGGTTAATTTTGATATTTCATCATTAACATCTGGTGGATATATTATTCATCCTATATCTACATGCGTAGTTGGTAGTAATAAGTTAGGTGCTGGAGAAAACTGTTTAATGAATATAGTTTTTTCTCCAACATCAAGAGCGATTTATAATGATAGCTTTCAAGTATCTTACGGTGGTGAGAAGATATCTGTAAGCTTAACTGGGGTTGGTGCAAAAAAATATGCAGATATAAACTCACTGATATTAGTAAATGATTTTATTGATTATGGAACAGTTATAAATGGTGAGTATAGAGTTGATAGTGTGACAGTTAGAAATAACTCTAATAATTCGTTTATGAAGTTCTCTTTATCTGATATTTCAGATGGTTTTGCATATCTTCCTTCCTCAACTTGTGGGGTTTATTATACAACTTTACCACCTAGTCAATCATGCACAATATTTGTAAGGTATTTATCAGCTGATGGTGGCGGTTTTAAAGTATGGGTAGGTAACCATTATAAAGAGATTAAATTACTATCTAATTCGTTAGAAGAAAAAGTTTTATCTATAGAACAGTCAGTTGTTGATTTTGATAATATTCTTGTTAATAGTGTAAATAGTAATATATTTATATTAAATAATCTATCAGAAGAGGAGCAGTCTATAAATATTACAAGTTCAGATGGTATTACAGTAGCTGATTCTGGGATATCAATACCTGCTGAAAGTAGCAAAGTGATTGATTTTACATTACAGCCTCAAAATGTAGATAGAGATTTTCAGAGTAATATTAAAATAAATACAAATGATGGCTTAGGTTATGTATTACCAGTAAAAGCAGAGGTTGTAGAAGATAGTAATATTGATATAACACAGTTTTTATCATCGGCATCTATAGGAGAGAGAGTCTATATATATGATGATAATATGCTTATTTACAATCCTTTAATAGATAATAAGTCTAACCGATTATACAGTTATAGTTTATCTTCATTAATATGGAAAAAGATTGAATATTTAGGAGATATTCCTGAAAATGATATAGGTACAGAGCTATTATTTTTCAATGATGCTTATTATTTGTTTGGTGGAGAGAATAAAGAGGGAAATTTATCTAATAATCTATTTTATTTTGATACAGTTAATGAAAAATGGTATGATATTATAATAGATGATGGAGATATAAAGCCTACAGCTAGAAAAGGATATAAAGGTGTTGTTGCACAAGATCGGTTATATATCATGGGTGGAGTAGATAGTAGTGGTAGTTATATAAACGATATATGGGCTTATGATTTTAATAAAAGCTCAAATGGTTGGAGTAAAGTAAATATAGAACCGTCATTCACAGCAGAAGATATAAATAATAGTACGACTATACTGTTTTCAGATAATGATAGCTTGTATATAATAGTTGCAAATAATGTTTATTCTTATAAAATAAGTGGTGAATTAAAATGGGAAGAAGAGTATGATATATCTGATATAGAAAATATAGATATAATTATTAAAAATAAAGTGTTATATTTGGTAGGAAGTAAAATAGGTTATGATAAATTATTTTTAAGCAAGCTAGATATGAGTACTGGGGAAGCCTACGAAATAGAAACAGATGTGACTATTAATAATAGTGTTAAACCAATAATTCATTTAAATAAAGATGGCTTAATTTATCTTTTTCTGATGTTTGACGATAGAGTAAGAAGTAAGCTTTATTACCTAAATGATATCAGTAGTAGTTTTGTAGAAATAGATACGCGAATATATCCGTATATTGATATGATAGATGCTTCTACATTATATAAAGAGTATATATATTATCTTAGTTCGGATAGCAAACTATATAGTTATAATCTTAATACGCGACAATTTGAGTATAAAAAAATGATGAGTTGTGCTACTATTTCAGATACTGTTACACCACATCTTATTTCTGATAGTAGTAACGGTAAGCTTTATGTTGTAGATGGTTCTAATTCATTGTGTGAGTATGATATATCATTAGATGAATGGCAAGAGAGTAGTGTAGCTTTTCCAACTGGGATTAAAGATAATTTTTCTGTAGCTATATATGATAATCATTTATGGGTCTATGGTGGAATTAAAAGCGATAATATAGTAAGTGATGAATTATGGAAGTACTCAATTAATGAGAGTTCAAATTGGGTGAAAGTTCAAAAGTCATCTAGTTATAGTATTTCAGATAATCGTGTTTCAAATTATGGTGTTTACGACCATAAGATGGTAGTATATAAAGATGGGCTATATATTGTTGGTGGTTATCTAGATTTATTAAAGAGTAAAAACAACTCTATATTTAAAATAGAGTTGTCGGAAACCGAAGTAAGTGTTACAACTGTATCAGCACTTGACATGGCAAAACAACTTTCTGATAATTTTGGTGTAACACTATATAAGAAAGGTTTTGTTTTGCTTGGTTTAAATGACGATAAAACGAATGTTCTCTACTATGATGTAGTTAATGATGAGTTTTTAGGATATAGTAATATTAGTGGTGATTATTTTGATAAAGAGTATGTATCAACGGTTATATCTTTTGGTTCTTCACTTTATTTGCACAACAATATATATTCAAGAGTAAGTAAGATTATTTTAGAATAAGTAACTACATATTAAGTTAATTAGTTATTTAGGCTTAAAATTAGATAAGTTAGGTTTAGTTTGTTCACAAATTTAAAAGTATAAATTGTTCATATCATGTTTTGATTAAAAAAGTATATTTCTTGGAGGAAGATGTTTAATGTTTAATTTGTTTAAGAACTTGAAAGTAAGGACTATGTCAAAGGTAGTTATTGTGTTAATGCTAGTTTATATTGCTTCATCATTATCTGTTATGATGATTATCAAAAAATCAAGTGGCGATTTGTATGATCAGGCTCTTGAAAATAATAAAATATTGGTATTGGCATTTGAAGTTTATGGATTAACAATATCTTCTTCAGCATATCTTAGGACATATATTATGAATGATGATCAAACATCTTATGATAGATATCTTGAATTAAATGATGGTGAAAATATGTTTGATGAGAGTATTCAAAACTTTGTAAATCTACATGTTAGTGACGATGTTTTGACATTCTTATATAGTGCAAAAGATTTAGAAAGTCGTAATGTTCTTATTGAGGTTGAGATGTTAAAACGTTATCATGCTGGAGATAAACAGGGTGCAAGAGATTTATATTTCGGTAATGAATACACAACAGGTATAGCTACAATATTAGAAAGAATATTTGATTTTGAAGAAGCTGTAATAACCAGTAATGAAATAAGAATGGAAGAGGCAAATGGTTTCTTAAATAACTTAATTGCTACATCAACAACAGTGTTGTCAGTATTCCTTGTTTTATTCTTCGGAGTTGTACTAATGTTGTTACGCATGATTACAAATGCATTAGATCGTATGGGTGGGTTATTTAAGAAGTTAGCTGCTGGTGATTTAACAGATCGTGTTCCAAGTTTTGTATCAGACAATGAAATATATACTACTTACAATCTTGTAAATACTTTTGTTGTAAACGTTTCTGGAACATTAAAAGAGGTTTCATTATCAACTGATGAAGTTGCTTCAGGTAATAATGAACTTGCTGTAACAACAGAAGAGCTATCAACTACATTTAGTTCTCAATCAGAGCAAGTTACAACGGCTGCTGCTGATATGGAAACAATTAGTGATAAGTTAAGAAATGTTGTAGATATGTTACAATCTAATACAAATGTAATGGAAAATACTGTACAAAGTACCGAGAAAGGTCAATCAAGATTATCTATAGTTAAAGGTGCGATGCAGAATATCAATCAACAAACCGATTCACTATCAACAACAATTACGAAGTTATCAGACTCATCAGCAGAGATAGGCAATATTATTACAGTTATTAATGATATAGCAGATCAAACAAACTTATTAGCACTTAATGCTGCGATAGAGGCTGCACGAGCAGGTGAAGCTGGTAGAGGGTTTGCAGTTGTAGCAGATGAAGTTCGTAAATTAGCAGAACGTACACAGAAAGCAACAAGTGAGATAGAGCAGATTATCTCTACATTACAGAACGATTCAGAGATAGCATCAACAGAGATGAAAAAAGCATCAACGACTGTTTCTGATGGAGTTGAGTCGATAGAAGAAACTGAAGAAGCTTTCAATGAGATATTTGGTGGCGTAAATCAGATATCAGAAACAACAACTTCAATCAATGTAGAGGTTTCACAGAATTACGATCTTATCCGTAGTATTTCAGAGTCAACACAGATGGTTGCAGCAGGTATAGAAGAGTCAACTTCAGCTGTGGCAGAGTTTACATCAACGGTTGGACATTTACAAAAACGTGTTGAGATGTTAAAAAACAAATTATCATTTTTCACTATTAGTGATGATATAGAAAAAATAGTATAATATGTTCTGTTACTGTTATCATTGATAGCAGTAACAGAGTTTTCTAGATTTAATTTAAGTAGCAGAAAATATGTTTTAGGTAAATAGTGTTATAACCTATTAACATAATGATGAAGATTGATAGACAATATTAAGCACATTGATATATTTTATATATTAATGTGCTTAATGTATAAATATGCTTAAATAAATTGCGAGACAATAAGTTTAAGTAAGTGATATACTTATATGAGGTGTTAAATAGTTAAACACAGTGGTAACTTAGGATATTATACTCTGTTAATAAGAGTATAGTATAAATAACTGTAATTTGAGGGAATATGATAAAAATAATATCTAAGCTTCGTATAAGAGCAATTTTAGTAATGACGTTCATGTTTAGTATTGCATTCCTTATATCAATTCTATTTACTATGTCGTATGTTTCAGGTTCTGTTGATAGTGGTGTTGATCGTTCATCTTCAAATGCGGTAGCAGTAGAACTATTTGATGAATTGAAGATGAATAGATTATTAGCTGTATCAGCAATTAAGATATATATTTCTACTAAAGATAGATTATATTATGATGAGTATCTAGATACTCTAAAAAAAGATATAGAAATAGTTGCTAAACTTAAAACATTGCATAAGATTGAGCTTTTAGATGAGATACTTAAAAATATGGATAAAGTTTATTCTAGTATTTCAGTTAGCAAAAATTTTGAAAATAGAGCTATAACACTTTTTAATGCTGGTGATTACGCAGATGCAGAAACGTTGATTTATGGAAAAGAGTATGCAGATAACTTGTATGGGACATATAGTGATATAGATGAAGCAACTAAAGCCAATATAATTATTCTAGAACAAAGTGAAATAAAAGAGATAAATATAATTAAGTTTGTTGTAACTTCAGCAACAATATTTTTAATATTATTTTTACTTCTATTTTCTTTTCTAATAATAGGTACGATTTTAATTATAGCAAAAGCTTTTGGACGTATGAGTAGTTTGTTTGCTGTTTTAGGAAACGGATATTTAACTTATCGTTTACCAGAGCTTGTAACTAAAAACGAAGTTTTCGCTACATATTCAGCGATTAATAATTTTGTACAGCGAATATCAGATATGTTAAAAGATGTTGTAGATGCATCAAAGCAGATTGAAAGTGATAATACTAGTCTTGTAAATACGATGAATGAATTAGATATTACATTTAATGCTCAATCAGAGCAGGTAACAAAAAGTGCTGAAAATATGGAAGCTATCACAGAGAAACTAAAGAAAGTTGTAGAGATGCTTCAATCAGATACTGCGGTTATAAAAGAGGCTGTTAATGATACAAAAGAAGGGCAGTCACAGCTTACAATTGTTAAGAATGCGATGCAGAATATCAATCAACAAACCGATTCACTATCAACAACAATTACGAAGTTATCAGACTCATCAGCAGAGATAGGCAATATTATTACAGTTATTAATGATATAGCAGATCAAACAAACTTATTAGCACTTAATGCTGCGATAGAGGCTGCACGAGCAGGTGAAGCTGGTAGAGGGTTTGCAGTTGTAGCAGATGAAGTTCGTAAATTAGCAGAACGTACACAGAAAGCAACAAGTGAGATCGAACAGATTATATCTCACTTGCAGAATGATTCAGAGATAGCATCAACAGAGATGAAAAAAGCATCAATAACTGTATTAGATGGAGTAGAGTCGATAGAGGTAACGGAGACAGCATTTAATAAGATACATAGTGGCGTGAACAGTATTTTTAAAACTACAGGTATAATTAATAAAGAAGTTACAGAAAACTATGATTTAATACTGAATAGTTCGGAGTTAGCTAAATCAGTAGCAGCAGGTATTGAGGAGTCAACATCTGCAGTATCAGAGGTAACGACTATTGTAACTAACCTTCATGATAGATTAGAGCTTTTAAATGAGAAACTGTTTTCATTTGATATAAGTAGCGATTATGAGGTTATGGGAGCAGGTAATGGTCAAGAAATATTAGAGAAAATGAGTGTTGAGAAGAAAAATATTAACAGACAAGAGAAAATTGATAAAGAAGTGGATAAGAGTGTAGAGTAGCAAGTAGTGATGGTTAATTTTGTAATATATTTTATTTTGGTAGTAATATAAATATGTTTAAATAGTTTAGGTTAGTCTATTATTAAGTTGCGTAGATATAGTATGTTTATATACTATATATTATAATATATGTTTTTAAAAGTGAACGGTTACGGTTGATATTTATATTGATCTATCCGTTCATTTTTTTGTTAATTTTCTGTAGAATACTTTATTAAATATATTTATCATGTGTAGTTTTTGACTTTCAATTAAGTAAGATATTCCACTGCTTAACTTCTTTATTTTTGCAACTATAATTGGTGCGAGTAATAAAGTTGATACAACTAAAACCTATAGATTTTCTGTTAATGGATTGATTGCTTTAAAAAATCTAACAAGTATTTTTCATCACTTATAAAAAATACCAAGTCAAATAGAGTAGTCAAAATAAACTAAATAGCACCCATTAGAATGTACTCATAAGTTTTATCACCTTTAAGTTTTAGTAGCGATATTAGAGTTACAATAAAAATAAAGATAGATGAAGTTATAGCACTTAATGGCAAATCGATATTTTTCCAAGCAGTAGTGCAATAGCTTTTTCACGCAATCCACCGTTCAAAATTGCAAGTGGTATAATTGAGAGCCATATTAATATTGATTTTAAAATTTTCATAAATATTCTTCCTAATATAATATAATATAATGTTAGATCTGCAATATCAATTATAACAAATATGCTTGATAAATATATAAAAAGATATTTATTTTATTCTCATAATGATATAATATGATAGTTGATTAATTGTATTTAGGAGTGTTTATATTTATAAAAATAATGATACTAGACTTGATGATGATAAAAAAATTCTTACAAAAATTTTAGGCGATATTTATAATAAAATAAAAACTAACGATAAAGATCCTAATTTATATAATCAGATCGCAACTATATATATCAAATTAAAGAAGTATAATAAGGCTATCAAATTTATAAATAAGGCGATCAAACTTGATCCAACTAATCCAGAATATCTAAACTATAAAGGCAATGCTTTACTATATAAAAATAAGTTTAATGAAGCGTTACGATGTTTTAATCAAGCTATAAATATAAAGCCAACTGAACTCACTTATCAAGTCAATAAAGCATCTTCATTATACTCATTAGGTAAATATTCTGAAGTCTTAGCAATATACGATAATTTACTTACTTCAAATAACAGTGATATTGAATCTCTAATAGGTAAGGGCGATACTCTGTTTATGATGAAAAGATATCAAGAGGCATTAACAACTTATGAGCAGGTTTTATTAGTTGATAATGATAATATAAACATAATTAGGTCAGTTAATTTATTGCAAAAATATCTAACTAATCCGAAAAATACAAATAATAAATTTTCATTTTTTAAGCTAAGGGTTACGAAAAAAGAGGTACTTACTAAATCTCTTAAAAAAATACAAATTATATTTGCGATATTATTACTATCTATAATCTGCTACCTAGCATACAACAGTTATAATAGTAACAGTAACATTGATGAGCTTGTTAGATCGGTAGAAGTTTCACGTCTATCAAATGACTTTGAAGAGGCGTTATCTAGTACCGATGAGATATTAACTTTATTCCCGAACTCTAATATAGGATACGAACTAAAGATAGATATTTTATTTGAACTAGAACGATACGGAGATACGATTGTTTATATAGACAAACTTATTGCGAACGATCAAAATAATATTAGTATATATAAGCTTAAAGGTATAGCTTAGGTGAATCTTATAGAGAAATGGAAGCTTGAACTTCTTGATATATCTATCATCATACCTGTTGCCACTTGTCAATAGGTTTTTAATCAAAAGTTGACTTTTTTCTAAATTGGCTAAATCGTTTAATATTATGGGTATTACTTTAGCTATGGGTATAAAGCACGGCAACCATATTTAGTTTATGCTTATCATAATATTTTTTAAATTCAATTTCATGTAAATTGTGAGCTTTTTTATTATCTGGGTGGATAATTACTTTGTTTCCATTATATTTATTTAACAACATACTATACTCAAATTCACTTATATCGTGCCAGATACCCTCTGTATCTATAAATGCTGAAGCAACATATTGAAGTTCAGTCATTAGTGTGTATTCCTCAATATAATAGTAATCCCATGTTGCTGCTTTGTTAAATGTGGACATACACCAAATTTCTCCATTCTCCATCCAATCAGTCTCTTCAAGATTAAGATGTTCATGCAGTTCATCTATTCTACAACCATATTTACTAGCCAAAACAGTAGTGTTCTCTTTATCAGAAAGAATCTTTTTATATGGCGACACCTCAAGGTTTCTATCATAAGGAGCTAATACTTTTTTTACGTATTTTTTGTATTCAGTTTCTTCTATTTCAGATGGAATGATAACAAATGTTGTAAACTTCATTTTATATATCCCCTTCTATATGGTTCTGCAGAATTCTAGCATCTATTATATAATATTTACGGCATTGCACCATATTCTTTGTTTTTCGTGATTACTAAAATAATACTTACCGTATATAATACAGCGATCACTTTCATAATTCAAGCCAAAATATGTGAATTTTATCTTTCCATCTCTTTAGATTTTGATTTTGACATATCATCAACAATCTGTATTTCGTCTAGCTTTTTTGTGATTTTCTCGGCTCTGCTTAGTTCCTCCCTTAGCTGATCCATTTTCCACTAACACTTTAATAAGTGCTAACCCCCGATGCATTCCAGCAACTTGAAGTGCAGTATAATCACCATCATCTTTTGCATTCACTTGTGCACCCGCATCAATAAACAGTTTCGAACATTCAGCAGTTTCTGCGCGCATAATTGTGGTAACTTTATAACGTACTTTAAGATTTGAATCTTCGCCGTCTGTAGTCACTTTCTTTACTTCGTCTAAACCCCCTGTTTTTACTAAATCAAATAATGTCATATATTTTCCACTTTGTTACTTCGTTAATATTTAAAATCATAAAATCTTCAAGTAAACCTTCAATAATTTTATCGGCTTGAATTATTCCGTTTTCATCTGTTTTAACTAGTGCCCAGCTAACGCCATCTTCACTAGCGCGCCAATTACTTCCCTCATCAATAAAGATGATAAACGATGAAATCAGTCCTCTATTATAATCTTTTAAATATGCATGTAATTTTTCTTTGCCTATTATTTTTTCAATTTCTACGCGTATTTCTTCAAAATCTTCATTGCTGTTTTCAGAATTTTCCGTATAATCGTTTGCATTGGCAATACCAGTGTCTATATTGTCTGCAATTTTAAATAATTCTTTATAAACTAAAAATCGTGCAAATTGTGGTATACCCTCAGAAATTTCGCTAAAAGCATAAGGCAACGGATTGGTACAGCCTGTATTCTCCATTTTGTGCAGTAGTTTTTAAAGTGCCTCTTTTTGCACATCGGTTAAATTAGCAATTTATTGAGGGTAGGATTTTTTACCAAAATCAGAACATTTTTCGATGTGTTTTTTAAACATATTAATTCTCCTAATTTTATTTATAATGGAATATCATTTTGCTCGATTAATAATTGAGAATAACCTTTCTTCATTAATTTTGTTGCAGTGTTTTCATCGCACATGAACCAGTTATCTCCTGTGCTAATTCGTTTTACTGTAAAAAAATCTGTTTTAATTTGATCTGTTTCGTTAATTATATAGTTATTGGAATAAAGAAGCACAATGTCCACCTCCTCATTAGGTAGCCATTTTGCTCTTTTTATTCTAGGCTTGTCTTTAGATAAGAATTTAGCTTTAGGGTTTTCTATAAATTCTACTTCGCAAATTTTCAACCCTGTAAAACATTCTATTAAGTCTATTGCAATTTTACGTCTTACAAAAATCCCTTCATGCTCATCCGTTCTAAGATAAACATCAATAAAATCTCCTACTTTACTACCGATTACACCATAACTATTTTCATGCGACCACATTACTGTAATTTTTTCACTAGGTGAATTTGACTTTTTCTTCCCTTTCCAAAGAGTAGTTAAGCATACATAATCATAGTCATTACTAGAATTCCAAGCCAATAAGCTAAATTGTCCTCTAATTTTTTGATTATCTAAAGGCATATCATGACCTCCTTTCAAGTTAATAAATATTATCATAACATTTTGATTTTAAATTATTTTGTGTACGAATAATTAAGGTTTAAAATTTTCAGCATACGCTCTTAATCTATCGTAGTCACTGTATTGAGCTTTTTGTAAATATTCTTTAAAGAGGGGGAGTTTATAGTTTGTAGTACCTCTAAAGCCATACTTTTTTGGTAGCTATCTCTTGCAATGATATATAGTCAATCAAGTACTGCCAACTTATCAATGTTTGAGGGAATAGGTTCTTGAATAAGCGTGATAAAAGGGGGTGTAAAAGTTTTCGAAATCCCCACAGAGATAATCACATTCCCATTCGTAACCAATTTCCCAAGTGTTAATATTAGGATACGTTTTTTCTTGCCATTCTTTAAATTGAGATATGGCTTTTCTAAGAATTGATAAAGTAGTCATATCAATTAAATGCCCCATTTTGATATTCATTTAAGGTTTCTTTAAATTCTTCTTCCGTATTTAACCCCAATAAAATTTCTGCATATTCATAGTTGCAAGTAAAAGCGAATGAATAATATATTTCATCTACATGCTTCTCTAAAAACATCTTTAAAGCTTGTTTCATTTTTTCTAGTAGTTCTTCTTTTTTGATGTAAAATTCATTTTCTTGCTTCCATTTTTTTAAGTGTTTTCACAATGGTTTCTCTGTTTTGTCTATTTTTTCCGCATTTAGCGTTTGACAATAAGGACAGCGTACATTCATTATTTTAAAATTCTATTGGCTTTTATCTTCACCTTCTGTCAGATAATATCTTTCACAAGTTTTGTAGTAGGTTTTTACTGCATAGATGTTTATAAAATCCTCTATCTTTTTTCGCTTAGCTTAAGACAGTGTTTACTATCATCACATTTTTCATAATTTTTATTTTTATGCGTGTCGAATTTATAAAAATGGAAGCCGTAAGCATATCCATAACTATGTTTATTCTCATATTCGTTGCGGTCTTTTTTTCTAACCCATACATTGTGAAAAAATATTCGCCTACTGGGATTTCAAAGTTTATCGCAGAATAGCTTATTTGGAGTACAGATTATATCCGTTTTCAGAAAATTTAGTTATCCTATTTTACAAGTAATTTGAATGATTATATATTATATTAGCTTAATTAAATTTATAATTATAGATTAGGATAATTTTTCAAAATATCTCCTGTAGGAAAAATATTAGACATATATAAAGTAATCATTTTTTCGAGCCATGGTGATTTAAAACCACAATAATCCGCCATACAGATAAGTTCCATATCATCCGAAGCATACCCTGCTAATTCACTACAACCTTCAAATTTAACACAAGTTAAAAATGCTAATTTACATAATTTCTTAATTTCATCCATAATTTCTTTTGGTATTTCTTGTTTCTCTAAATAAGTAGATACTTCCACCCAACTAGAATCAAATGGATTTTTATCTCTTTCATCTAATAATTTATCAATATTTTTTGCTTTAAACATATATTCTGTAAATAATTTCTTATCCTCAATTTTTTTGATTATTTCATTTGCTAACATTTTCATTCTCCTTAATTTTCAATAACTTTTATAAACTAAAGTTTCCCTTTTGCTTCCATAAACTTTATAATCTTTACGGCATTGCACCGTACCATATAGCATACAGCAATTCCACGTATAGTTCAACTTAAATAGGTGAACTTTATATTTCGGTTTGTCTGTTTTTGGTTTTAACATTCTGCTCTGTTGTCATCAATTCAACTCTCTTACGGATATTCTCGGCACTATAAATTTCCCCACGTAAATTAGATAGCTTTAGATTTTTTTAGCAATGTAATTTAGTATCGTCGCTTTGTTCTCTTGGCACAACTTATGAGTGAATTTCTAGCCATTTTCTTTTCAACCTCTCAATGTTTCCTCGGCTGACAAAACATCAGTAATAGCAAATACATTTTTTCATAAAACTGCTCTTGTTTCTTGCCTGTTAGTGAACGATATTTTTTTAGATACCCTTATCTTTAGTATAATCAGCATATGCAGAAATATGATTATTTAAAAGACTTAATTGTTTATTGGCATTTTTGATGTTGCCTTGAATATCGTAAAATTCTGTATTCATACTAGATAGCTTATCATGTAGAACCTCGACACTATCAATGTTATTATCCATTTTAAAAATCTCCTTTTCTTGTTTTTGGGTAGAAAAAAAGACGGAAACAATGTTACTTGCTCCATCTTTGGGTGTTTATTTAATTTTGGTTTTCACTTCAATCAATACTCTTTTTATTCAAATTTTCTTCAATATTATAAAGCACTTCACAATCACAACCTGCACCATTTTTATTTAACCATTGAATCACCTCAGCAATGTTACAATTAAATTTCCTCAAAAATTCCGTAGTAACATCAAAGTTATGTTGACATTCTTTTGTTTCAGATTGCAAATCTAAGTAGTCAAAAAGTTCTTCAAACATTTCATGTGCCATAGGTAAGGAATCGTAAAATATTTGCTGTTGTTTCAACGCATATTCTTTTAACATCCTTTTTTTTTCTTCCTTGTTCATTAAAATTTTCTCCTTTTAAATAATCTTTACAGCATTGTACCGTATTTTTGTTTTTCATGATTACTAAAATAATCCTTACCATATATCATGTAGCAATTTCACATATAGTTCAAACCTCAATAGGTGAACTTTATATTTCGGGTTGTTTGTTTTTGGTTTTAACATTCTGCTCTGCTGTTATCAATTCAACTCTCTTACTGATATTCTCGACACTAGAAATTTCCCCACGCAAATTAGATAGCTTTAGATTTTCATTAGCTAGGTAATTTTCAATCTTCGTTTTATTCTCTTGCCACAACTTAGGAGTGAATTTCAAGCCATTTTCTTTCCAACCTCTTAATGTTTACTCGGCTCTTAGCATATTATTCTTTGATAGAATTTTTATTAACTATTTTAGTTTATAGTAACTGTAATCTCAAATAAATAACTCTACTGTAACTCTAGTTTTACTCATAATATCCTTTTTTTAATACTTCTCTATTCTGCATCATAATATTTCCATTAGCGATAACGGTATCAATATCTAGCTTATCATCAAGTAGTAGTAGATCTGCATAGTAGTTCTCTTTAATAGATCCTCTTTCATGAGCAATTCCAAGTCCGCCAGCTGTGTTACTTGTTGCAAAAGGTAGAGCATCTTCGAGACTTAATATTTTATTTTCAACTAGCACTTTTATACCGTTATGCACTTCATTACAGCTTGATTTACCGATCTCAATTATTTTGCCATCGCTATCACATCTATTCCAACTACCGTTACCATCAGAACTTAATGTTACTCTATCAAGTATTGCATTCTCCTCTTTAAGCATTGCAAAAGATTGATCCATAGGCAGGTGTGATGCGAGACAAGAAGTTATATCTATATATCCACCCATCTTATTAAACTTGATTCCTTCTTTAAAGAGTTCTTTACTTCTAGATATGTGTGTTGGTTTGAAAGCACTTGCAGGAGTTTGTCCTCTTTCTAAGACTTTAAAGATAATATCTATATAAGTTTTAGCAGTTCCTATATGTAATTCTACGAATGATTTTTTTGCACCAACCATTCCAGCAACTCTAGTGTGAAGTGCAAGACGCTCTAGTTCATCAACAGTTATAGCAGAAGATCTATGATCTGAAATAGCTAATTTTACACCGATGATTTCATGGATAAATACAATATCTTTCTGTATATCGCCTGTTAGTGTTGGAGATGGAAATGTGTACGAACCCGTTAAGCAGTAAGCGTTCATACCACTTTCATTTAATGATTTAGTTTTTGCAACGAGTGTTTCAATATCTCTTGTGATAGAGTCTGTACCTAATAAACCAGTTACGGTTGTAAGTCCTGATGTTATGAATGTTGATAGAGGGATTTCTGGAACTCTTGTTATGCATCCAGCTTCTCCTCCTCCACCGATAATATGCATATGTGTGTCCATAAATCCTGGTACGCACTTCATACCTTTACCATCTATTGTGATTAAATCTTTAAATGTATAATTTAAATTTTCACCAATTTCTACTATCTTATCATTACAGATAAGTATATCTTTTTCACCGATGAACTTAGGTGAGTATATTGAGCTATTTTTTATTAAGATAAACATATATGTATATCCTCCTTTTACCGCTTTTTAATTGTACAATAAAAACTATATTATTTGTACATGATACATTTTATATCATTACTAACTATATAGCAAGTATGTTAAAGGGGTACTTTATTTTGATGATAGGTATAGATGTTGAACTTGATAGACGTTGTTAATTATTAGATGTTAGAGAATTTAATAGAGGTAGTTTTTATCGTATATACTTTCTATGTAGTAGGAATAAGGAATCTGTATTTAATATTACTATTTAGTAGTTTGTTATAAAAGTATTATCTTTTTTAAATACAATAATATGTATATAGTATTTATATTTAAAAGGAAAATAATTTCATGAGGTTTGCTAAAAGATTGTTTTGTCACTTGAGTAAAATAGTATTAATCCTATTAGTTTGTTTTAACGCAAAAAATAAGGCTTACTTTAGTTCTAATTAAAATGAGTTAGATATTTTAAAATTGTGAAATTGAGAAGCTATAAAATTTATGGAATAGAGATGATAAGTTTATGTAATTATATTGATATTAAAGTTATGGAGTATGAATATATTAATTAATATGATAAATTAGAGATACAGATTAAAGGTGCACTAACCTTCTAATAATGTATATATACATTTAATAAAGTTATTGACGGCATGAATAGTAAGTGTTAAAGTACTTGAGAATTTGTTTCTATTATTAGGTTTAGAGTTGTAGAGTTATGTTACATTTGTGTTTTAACAATTTCCTTTTTTCTGTCTCTACTGAGTTGAAGATTGAGATATTAAGTGTTAATTTTCAATTTTAAACAGTATATAATTATTTTGTTAAATTATTTTTTGTTATATATTTTTAAAAGGATCTACTTTATCTATTTACTATTATTTTAACTCCCATATTGGTACAGATTAAAAAATAGTGATACTCTATAATACACTATTACTAAAACATTAAATAACAAATCAATTTACTTGGTCGCAGGCAATGAACAACAACATATTAACTAAAATACAGAATTATCATGATATTGATGAACACCAAAAGATTATTGATCTAATCAATCAATTAAATAGTGATGACCTTAATTACGAGCTTACATCATTATTAGCAAGAGCATATAGTAATCTAGGTAGTTTTGATAAATCTATTTCACTTCTTCTATCTGTAAGAGAAGAGGGTGAGTATGATGATTTATGGTATTCAAGGTTAGCTCACAATAACCTACTTAACGAGGAGTTTGTAATTGCAAAAGGTTTATTTCTTAATGCCTTAGAGATCAATCCAAAAAATCAAAGAGTAAAAGAGTTGCTATCAGTATGCTATTATCTTATAGGTAAAGATTTATGCGATAATAATAAGTGTGATGAAGGGTTGGTAGAACTTTATAATTCATTAGAACATGCTTCATGTAAGGTAAAGATATATCTTGAAATAGCAGAGGTTTTTATCTCTCTACATCAATATGAAGATGCATTACCATGTCTTAAAAATGTGATTTCAGTTGAACCTGATAATTTATTAGCATGTATAAATCTTGCATTTGTATATTATAACTGTAGTAAATTTAATGAAGCTCTTACATTCTATGAACATGCAATTGAGTTAGATAGTATGGTGGGATATCATTATTATAATAAGGGAAGATGTTTATTCCACCTGTCACGTTATGAGGATGCTGTTGATAGTTACACGAGTGCTATTGAGATTGTTCCTACGGTGAGTGATTTCTATTTTGAAAAAGGTAAGGCACTTGTTTTATTAAATAGAAATGTTGAATCACTTATATGTCTTGAAAAGGCTATTGAAATTGATCCAACACAGATAAGCTGTTACTACTTAAAATCAATGGCACAATATTTGTTAAATCGATATGAAGAATCATTAGAGTCACTTAATACAATAATAGAATTAGATAGTAATATATTTATTGTCTATGTAAGTAAGGCAGAGATTTTGATCGCTTTAGAGGAGTATAATAAAGCATTAGAATGTTACGATATAGCAATGTCTATAGATCCATATAATGAGACAGTTGCAGACTCAAGAGAGGAGCTGTTAGCTATCATAGAAGATTAATCATATCTGTTTGATATTTTCATTACATTTCAATTACTATACATTTCAATTACTATAACGATTTATTATCTCCATACTTTATTACTGTTAAGTTTTCAATTACTACAACTTACTATTGTTTCTAATTTTTACTAGCAAAACAGTTACGATTATCTTTAACCTATCCTCAACAATTAGATATCACTTTTTAGTTAGGTATGTAAGTATCTCTCTATTTTCAAGTTCTGTTGCTATATCTGTTGCTGTTTTACCAGCTTTATCAGTTATATCTAAGTCTGCTCCTGCGTCTACCAATATTTTTATTACATCGAAATTAGATCCGTTTGTAGCAGCGATTAAAGCTGTCTCACCATTTTCATCTTGAAAGTTAAGTTCTGCTCCATTATCAATTAGGTATTGAACAGTTTCAGGATCTTTCCATCTAGCGATTGTGAGTAACGCTGTTCTGCCATATTTATCTTTATGATTAATATCAATTTTTTTAGCAACCAACAACTTAACTATACTTAATCTATCCTTACCTGAAGCGATCATCAATGCGTTAGATTTAAACTCGTTCAACTGATGAACATCAGCTTTATTATCTATAAGGTATGTTACGATATCAAGATATCCTCTTGATATGGCGTCCATCAATGCACTACTTTTATAGATATCTGTTGCATTAATTTTAGCACCGTTTTGTATAAGCAGTTTAACAACATCAAGATTATTACTAGAGGCTGCAAGCATTAAAGCTGTCCTTCTATCTTTTGTAGTAGCGTTTACATCTAAAACTCCTTTACCGATTAGATATGTAGCTGTTTCAATACTGTTATTGTCATTAGCAGATAGCATGAGTGCGTTATATCTATCTAAATTTATAGCATCAACTTTAGCACCGTTATCTACAAGGTATTTTATAAGATCGACATCTCCTGAAGTTGATGCAATGAGAAGTGCAGTATTACCTTCATGATCCATAATATTAATATCTGCTTTATTTTGTAGAAGCAGTTTGACTATATCTAGATTGCCTCTTTCAACAGCTATCATGAGTGCAGTTTTGCCGTACATTTTATCTCGTAGATTGAGATTGCCTGTTGTTGATATTATCTTCTGTACGGTTTCATTATCGTTAAAAAATGTCGCTTCCATAAGCTTGGTTGATCCGTACTCGTTATATAGGTTAACGGTTGTGTTATCTATTATTTCTTTCTTGTTTCGATTGATACAACCTGTGAATATTGTGAATGCAACTAATACGATAATAACCGTATACTTCATGGAAAACTCCTTAAATATCTATATATAATAAATTAAATAATATTGTCAACAGAACATGATATTCGAATTGACAAAGTAATGCAACTATGATGTAATAGATAAAATATTTTATAAAGGTTATATATATGATAAAAATGAGGATTTTATTATTTTTTTTGTTCACTATTTTTTCTTCACCGATAAATCTTTACGCAATAACTGCTGAAGAATTACTTGATAAAGTTGATTTAGTACAACGTGATTACGACTCTTTATATTTTGAGGCTGTGATGGAAATTATCTCTGGATCACGTCAACTTAGTAAAGATTACTACGGATATCTTGATGATAAAGATAGTAAATCATTTATGGAATTTACGAACCCTCAAGATCAAGGAACAAGGTATCTAAAGATTAATACTGATCTATGGATCTATCTACCTGATGCTCAAGATACGATTAAGATTTCAGGACACCTGTTAAGAGATGGAGTTATGGGTAGTGATATATCGTATGATGATATATTAAATCAAGGTGCTTATAATAAAGAGTACACTTCAGAGTCGTTAGAGACAGTTGAACTTGATGGAATGCAAGTGTATAAATTAACTATTCTAGCGATCAACGATGCGGTAGTAAGTTACGCTAAACAAGATTTATATGTGGATATGGATAGCTTTCAAATCTATAAAGTAACTCTTTACGCTAAAGGCAGAAAAGGGTATAGAGCTATTAAAGAGTTCAAGTTAAAAGATTATCAAAAAGTTGGTAAACTTACTATGCCTATGATTTCTGAAGTGAGTGATCTTAGAAAGAAAAATTCATTAACTAGAGTTACATATACAAAATTAAAACCAGATATTAAGCTAGATAAAAAAATGTTTACTAGATCATATTTAGAGAATTAACATGCATAGATATCTCTACGTTTTATTGATTATATTATTTTCATCTTCATTATCATACGCAAAACTATCGCTTGGTGGAGCGTTAGAGAATAGCTCTACAATGATGGCGGGCGGTAGTCCGTTTAAGTTTCAAAACTTTTCAAGACTTAAATTTGATGTAAATTATAGAGACACAAACTGGAGAATATATTCAGATATACGTCTAGGTTTACTGTATGCAAAAATCAATCTAGATACAGGAGTAAACGATCCAACTGTGAGTTTACCTATAGGTAGTTATGCCGATGTTATTTTAGATATACCTAGGTTATATATGAAAATAAATAGTAATATCGGAACATTTACAATAGGTAAAACATATCTAACTTTTGGACAACCAGAGTTATTTAATGTTTTAGAGTGGTATAAAAATTTTTCACTTTTAGATCCAACAGAAACAAAACCTGGAGTTAATCTTATATCGTGGGATCTAGGTATCGGTTCATACGGTAAGATAGGTATGTTCTTGGGTGGCGATAATAAATGGGATGATGTATTAGGTGGCGTTGAACTTATATTTGGTAGAGAGAGTTTTGAAGCAGGAGTTGTCTATCAATATAAAGGCGATAATCAGAATGTTTTAGGTGGATTTTTTAAGGCTGATGTTGTCGTCGCACTTTTAGGATCGTACGCTTATCATGCAAATGATATTTTAACAAAAAGTGGAAGTAGTGCTTATAACGATTATCATGAAGCAACGCTGGGGGTTGATTACAGTTTTCAAATAGGTAGTCGTACACTCGTTGTTAAACAAACATTCTATTTTAATTCGATAGGTGCAAGAGATAAAGAAGAGTTAAGAACTACAATGTTAGGTGATTATTATTTTAGAGGTGGTGGATACTCATACACCTCACTTATGTTTACAATAGATCAATTTATTCAAGTAGGGTTAGATGTGATAGTTAATGTTTTTGATGGTAGTGGATCAGCTTTACCTAGAGGTGTTTTTCAAGTTGCCAATAATTTAATGTTAGATATATCTATGGGAAGTTATTTTGGATCTAACGGTTCAGAGTTTGCTCCTACTAATAAGGGTGGATATAATTTCTCATTATTCGTTAAGTTAGAGGCTAGTTTTTAATTTAGGAGAAAAATTAATGTATGTAAAAACAAGTGGTATAAAAAAGATATATGATAACGGATTAACTCCATTTGAAGCGTTAGGTGGAGTATCTATAGGTATCGAAAAAGGAACGGTATGTGCATTAGTTGGTGCATCAGGATCAGGTAAGACTACTCTTTTAAATATCATAGGTGCGATTGATACTGCAACTGAGGGTGAAGTTATCATTGATAATGAATCGTTGAGTGATAAGAATAGTAAAGCGTTATCTATTTTTAGAAGAAAAAACTTAGGTTTTATTTTTCAAAGTTATAATTTAATACCCGTTTTAACTGCGTATGAGAATGTAGCTTTAGCGTTGTTTGAAAGTGAGGGCAAAGATAAGCACGATAAAGTTATGTCGATGCTTGATAAAGTTGGATTAATTGATAAAGTTAAAAATTATCCTAACCAGTTATCAGGTGGACAACAGCAGAGAGTATCTGTTGCAAGAGCGCTTGTTAAAACACCTAAATTACTTTTAGCAGATGAACCTACAGCGAACTTAGATAGCACAACTGGTAAACAGATTTTAGATCTTTTATTAAAATTAAATAACGATGAGAAGATCACAATTTTATTTTCTACACATGACTCAAGAGTTATGGATATAACAGATAAAATATATACATTAAGTGATGGGAAAATAATAGAGGAGTCGTAGATGAAATTATTAAGCATAGCATTAAAAAATGTTCTTCGTGCTAAAAGACGAGCATTTATGACTATATCTGTTCTATCGTTAGGTATCGTTTTATATATTATTTTATCATCATTTGCAGATGGTTTTATAAATATGTCTATCGACTCTTTGAGAGAGGAAGAGTATGCAGATATAAGAGTACGCATAGCTAATTTTGATACAGATATCCCTCTTAATGAGGATAATTTATGGATAGATCAATCGACTAATTTAGATAACGGCGAGACATTATTAGATACGGTTGAAGGTATCTCATATACTCCTCGACTTGTGATTTATGCAGAGGTTGATAACTATGTTGATTCGATCCCAGTCGCATTAATAGGTATAGATGAAGCTAGAGATAGTGAAGTGTTATTAGTTAAGAATACATCTGATGAACCGCTTGGTGATCTTGCGTGGATAGGAGCTGGACTTGCAAATGATTTAGATGTTGAAGTTGGAGATTATGTTAACTTAACATTTAGAACAAAAGGCGATGCGTTTGTGTCAACTGAGTACGAAATAGGTGGATTACTTAATTCATCTAATCCGATGTATTCAGAGGGTGGAGTAATTATCGATCTAGCTGAACTTCAAGAGATGTTTGATTTAGATTATATATATCATTACACGATTAAACTTGATGATGAGTCGAGGTTAGATGAAGTTGCAAGTGAGTTAGAATTACTATATCCAGATCAGGAAGTTTTAACATGGAAAGATTTAACGAGTGATCTAACAGGTGCGATGGATGCAAGAATGTCGGCTATGAAGATATTTTATGTGATTATCGGTATTATAACTTTTCTCGGATTAACGAACTCTATTTTAATAAGTGTTTGGGAGAAGAAGAAAAATACAGGCACACTTAGAGCGTTAGGATTTATGGATAGCGAGATAGTAAAGATATTTATATATGAAGGTTTATGGATAGGTGTTTTCGGTGTAGCGATCGGTATTATTTTAGCGATCATAGGCAACATACCGTTATCTACGATAGGTATAGATTACTCAACAGCACTTGATTCAGTATCAGATAAAGGTACAGATATAGGATTATATATCACACCGATTGTAAGAAGTGCGTGGGATATAAAATATTTTCTACTACCTATAATAATTGTACCGATAGCGTCTATGTTGGTATCGTATATCCCTGCTAGAAAGAGTGTGCGTATGTCGATTGTGGATTGTATAAGAAACAATACATAGAGGAAAAATAATGTTTAAGTATGCGATAAAAAATATTTTTAGATATAAAACACGAAGTATATTAACGTTCATTGTAATAGCCGTGTCGGCTGTAGCGACTGTTTTTATGATGGGATATTTTAATGGAATGGTAGGGCTTTTCTTGAAAGGTTTTATAGATTATGAGACGGGACATATCCGTATTGTTACAGAAGGTTTCGCTGAGAAAGAGAGGTTTACTCCAGTATATGAAAATATACCTAATGTCGATCAACTTAAAGCAGATATATTAAAAGATGATAGGGTGGCTAAAGTTGTCCCTGCGTATAAAATTTTTGGACTTGTTGGTAACGGCGAGAACACATATCCTATGAGTATTGTATCGTTTGATTTCTCGGAGGATTTTTATGAGCTAAAGGATAAAGTTGTAGATGGCGAACTAGCTGATACAGGTTTATTAATGAGTAAAGAGTTGCAAGATAAGATAGGTACCTATCAAGGTGATACTCCTATTTTAGTATCAACAACGGTTGATGGAGGACTTAACGCTGTTAAGCCAGAGCTTATCGGTACAACATATTTTGCGATGTCGTTATTTGATAAGCACTCTGTTTTTGTAGATTTAGCAACAGCTAATAAACTTCTTAAAACTAAGAACTCTGCAACAGAGATTTTTGTTGTTTTAAAAAATATGAAAGATATTCCAGTAGTTACAAAAGAGCTTAAAGCAAAATATCCTAACTACGATGTTAGCGATTATATAACGCAGATAGGCCCTTTATACTCATTTATAGATTTTGAGTTAAAGTTACTAAATGCTATCGTGGTGTTTGTAATGTTTTTAGGTTCATTAATAGTTGTAAACTCTCTTGTTGCTTCAATTTATGAGAGAATAACTGAAGTTGGAATGTTAAAAGTTTTAGGATATTCTAATCTTGAATTGACTAAGATGTTATTTTATGAAGGGTTATTTTTTGGTGTTTTTGCAGGTGGGCTAGGATTTATTATCGGAGCGTTGCTACTATATTATCTATCAATTGTGGGGATAGATTTAACGGCTATGCAATCAGATGGACAGGCTGTTCCTATGGAAACAGTACTGTATCCAGCATTGACATTTAAATTTGGTGTAATAAGTTTTTTAGTAGCAGTGATGATCCCTGCGTTAATATCGTTAGTACCAGCTAGAGTTTTAAGTAAGATTGTACCGATTGATGCAATTAACTCAAGAGGATAATTTTAGATAATTAAAGTTTGTGAATTGATGTTTTAACAAATAATATAGTTTAAAAAAATAAGATAGAAGTTACTATATAGAGTATAGATATATTTTATATTTATCATTATTTTTATTTTAAATTATATATTGAAAAGCTGTTCGGTTTCTTGCAAGTATCTTATGTTTAATTTTAGGTTATATATTAGAAGGTGAACTATTATTTTATAAGATGTTTTCAAATTTATTTGCGGTTACGTATTGAAAAATAGTCATTCTTTTTCATTCCAGTATATTTTCAATCTAAACTATACATATAGAAAAACAATCTACTTTTTTAACGCCAGCAGATTTTAATGTTATAGCACACTCTTCAATAGTGCTTCCTGTTGTAATAATATCATCAATGAGCAGTACAGAATTATATTTAGATATAGAGGTATATAGAAATGCATCACGAATATTATCAGATCTTTTATTTCTATCTAATTTAAATTGATATGGAGTATATCTAGTTCTCTTCAACGCATTATCTAGCTTAATATTATTTTGATCAGCGATATGTTTTGCTATAATATCAGTTGGATGAGACCACCTTCTAAACTTACGATAGAAGTGTGAAGGTACAGGAATAATTGCATCGTACTCATTAATATTTACATCTGATAAATCTATCAGATGAGGTAGTAGGTTTTTTACACGAAAAGCGTATTGAAATTTTATGTTTGCTAAAATATCTTTGATAGGATAAGCGTAACTATAGTTAGAGTATATTCTTTTAAGATTCTTTTTATTTTGTTTGCATACAATACATATATTATCAACTAAAGAGAGTGATGAGTTACATTTTGTACATGTTGATGTAAGTTTAGTAAGCTTGCTATAACAACTATCACATAGTGTATGATAGTTGTTAGTTACAGCTTTACATGCAGAACATTTATAACCAAGAATTAGTTCATCTTCAATTTTTCTCATCACTATCTTTTAAATCCTATTATATATTGAGTAGATATTATTAATATATTATTTATCAATTAATGAGTTTCCAGTCATCTCTTTTGGTTGTGATAATCCTAATACTTCTAAAATAGTTGGAGCGATATCGGCTAATTTTCCACCGTTGATATTTAATCTACATTTATAGTTATGAATTATAAACGGAACTTTATTAGTCGTATGTGCCGTATGGGGTTGATTATTTTCATAATCCCACATACATTCAGAGTTACCATGATCAGCGGTAAGCATTAACACAGCGTCCATATCATCAACGATTTTCACAACACGTCCTAAAGCTGTATCAACTGCTTGACAAGCTTTTATAATCGCATCTTGAACACCAGTATGTCCAACCATATCAGGGTTTGCAAAATTCATTACAACTAAATCTATATCGCCTTTTCTAAAATGTTCTTCAAACTTATTAGTAATTTCTGCTATACTCATTTCAGGTTTAAGATCGTATGTTGCAACATCTCTAGGTGATGGTATAAGTTCTCTAATTTCATTTAGAAATGGTTCTTCTATTCCGCTATTAAAGAAATATGTAACATGAGGATATTTTTCTGTTTCAGTAATTCGTAGCTGTTTCAATCCATTGTTACTTACAACTTTAGCTAAAATATTGTCGTAAAATTCAGACTGATATGCAACAGGAAGATTAAGAGTTTTATCGTACTCCGTTAATGTTAAAATATTTAACATAGGTTTGCTTCCTCTATCAAACTCTGTGAAATCATCATCAACCATAACATCGGTTAATTGTCTTGCTCTATCTGCTCTAAAATTCATCATGAAAACAGAATCACCATCTTTAATTTTACCATCAACCGAGTCTATTATAGTTGGGAGAATAAACTCATCTGTATCAGCATTATTTTCAATAGCAGTGATCGGATTTTTAGCAGTTACACCTTTACCATTTCTAAGTGCGTCCCAAGCTTTTTCAACTCTATCCCATCTTTTATCTCTATCCATAGCGTAATATCTTCCGATAATAGTAGCGATCTGTCCGTATTTTATTTCGTTAAGAAAGTTTTGCATATCGGCTATATAGCTTATTCCAGATGTTGGAGGCGTATCACGTCCATCAGTAAAACAGTGAATGTATAACTCTTTAACACCTCTCTCTTTTGCAATTTCTATAATAGCTTTAAAATGATCAATATGAGAGTGTACACCACCGTCAGAGAGCAGTCCAAGTAGATGCACTCTACCAGAGTTTTGAGTAGCATTATCAAAAAATAAATTTATCTCTTTATTCTCTTTAATTTTCCCATCATGTACATCGTTAGAAATTCTTAAAAGATCTTGATAGATAACTCTACCAGCACCGATATTCATATGTCCAACTTCCGAGTTCCCCATCTGTCCTTTAGGCAATCCAACCTCTTCACCTGATGCATCAAGTAGGGTATGTTCATTGTTATATAATAGTTTAATATAGTTTTGAGGATTAGAAAGAACTGTCCCATTATGTTCTTCTTCTAAACGATATCCCCATCCATCTAATATTAGTAGCACGACTCTTTTTTTATCCATTGTTAGTGACCACCTTGAGTATATTTATATCTAGTCTATATATGCTATCAGATGTATTATTTATAGTAAAGTTAATAATGAGAGAAGTTTTTATCAAAAAAAATAATCTTAAATTTTATTTCAATTTAAGAAAATAAAATAATGATGTTGGTAGATATATAGATTTAGTGTAGAGGTTAAATATCTCTTGACAAAAGGCAAGAATAACGTATAAATGGGTTAAAGAGGCATGTGGTGGACTGATTTGGCGTAAAGTGGCTTAATTGTAGTAATTATATAGAAAATAGCTAGAAATAAACTTGTAACTATTAAATTTCTAGAGATTAAGCTTAGAATAATTAGTTTTATAATAGTTAGACTTATAGCAATTAATCTTATTACAGTTGGATTTACGATAATAGTTATACGGTTTACAGATATTATAAAGAATTAACATAGGTTAAAGTATTATAGATCACTTTTGGAGTAAGAATGGGATTTAAGGGCGAGTATCTTAATAAATTTGATGATTCAGGCAGAATATCTTTACCTGCTAAGATGCGTGATGAACTTCGTTCTAAAAACTTAGGAGATACTCTTGTGGCTTATTATACTCCACAATCTAAATGTTTGAAATTGATGACTAAGTTGAATTTTGAAAAGGTTGAACGTTCTCATATAGATAATCCTCCTACTAATAGGAGTGATGTAGATATTTATAGATATATTTTTGCATCATCAATGGATGTTGATATAAGTGCATCAGGAAGAATAACTATTACACCAAAACATAGAAAGAAAGCCAATTTAAGTGATGAGTGTTATATCATAGGTGTGAATGATCAGATACAGTTATGGAATAAACAAGAGTGGGAGACGGAGTCTCAACGTATAGAGTCAGAGTTATCGGATGAGGGTTTAAGAATTTCTTCTCATCTCATATTTTAAGTAGGTATTATGCATACGCCAGTTATGTTATTAGAGTTAGTAGATGGTGTTTTCACAGATCCAGATGGTATATATATTGATTGTACTGGTGGTGGTGGAAGTCATAGTTTTGAACTATCAAAGCGTTTATCTGATAAAGGTTCTCTAATAATTTTAGATAAAGATTTAGATGCAGTTGATAGACTTAGAGATCGTTTTAAAGATTGTAAAAATGTGAAAATAATTCATTCATCGTTCGCAGATATATTACAGATTGTAGAAGAAGATAATATTTTAGGTAACGTTACTGGAATTATTGCAGATTTTGGAACATCATCATATCAGTTAAAGGATTCAGAGCGTGGTTTCTCATTTAGATTAGAAGGCGATATTGATATGAGAATGGATAGAACGCAAGAATTTAGAGCATCTGATGTAGTGAACAGTTACGATGAACATGAGATATTTAAAATCATAATTAAATATGGTGAAGAGAAATTTGCAAGAAGTATAGCTAGAAACATAGTGAAGTATAGAGAGGGCAAGAGGCTTGACACGACCTTAGAACTTTCTCAAATTATAGCTAATTCAATTCCTAAGAAATTTCATAAGTATGGTATCTCTCCATCTACAAAAACATTCCAGGCGTTAAGGATATACGTTAATAGGGAGCTGGAAGATATTGAGACATTGTTAAGTTCTGTATCAAGTATATTAAAGATATCTGGTAGGTTTGGAGCTATTTCATTTCATTCATTGGAGGATAGGATTGTAAAGAAATCATTTATTGAATATGCGAAAAACTGTACATGTCCACCACTTTTGCCGATGTGTATATGTAATAGGGTTCCAGAGTTTAAAATACTCACTAGAAAGGCTGTTGTACCGTCAATCCTTGAGGTTACAGTAAATCCATTATCTAGAAGTGCAAAGTTAAGAGTTGCGGAGAAGATTAATTGAGGGAAGCGATATGAAACATATACCTATGTATGAAGAAAGTAGTGAAAAAAGTCTACAGTTGTTTAGTTTTGTACAACCGATTTTTATAGTAACTTTTATGTTAGCGATTATTTTTGTTTCAACACTTATTATTGTTAGAAATAAATGTATTACGATCGGTTATGAGATATCAGAATTATCACAAGAGTTAGAAAGTAGATCGTTGGTTGCAGAACGCTTATCTTTAGAATATTCTAAAATAGCAAGAAATGAAATTCTAATTGAAAAAGGGTTAAAAGCTGGATTTATGCTAGTAGATACGGGTAGGGTATTTTATGTTCAAAGAGACAAAAATTAGTTCATTTTTCTCTGTATTGGCAGTATTTTTTACTGTGCTTGTTGTTGCACGACTTTTTCATCTTCAAGTTATTGAAGGGGCTAGATATAAAAGTTTTGTTAAGTCTCAGGTAGAATCAAAGATAGAGACGACAAGAAATAGAGGAACAATTCTTGATAGAGATGGCGAGGTATTAGCGCAGAATAAGGTTGTCGGATCTATCTATGCTTTTAGAAAGAATATCAAAAACATGGATACCTTTATCAATCAGTTAGAGGTAAACGGTATTGATGTTTCAAAACGAGTTCGTGATCAGTTAAAAAACAGTGATGGTTTTGTATGGATTGAACGACATCTTGATTTAGAGTTAGCAGAGTACCTTAAAAGCAATATAAGTGGTTTAGAATATTATAAGGAAGAGGCAAGATATTATCCTGAAGGTAGCAGTATGTCAAACCTTCTTGGTTTTACTGGAATTGATAATCAAGGAAGAGGTGGAATAGAGTACACTCTTGATTCTGAACTTGCAGGCGATCCAGTTACAGTTGTTTCAATTAAAGACTCTAGAGGTAAATTAATTTTATTTGATGATAAATCAGATGCTATTCTTCCTGATAGTTCTATTGATCTCACAATTTCATCAAAGCTTCAAGCAGGTGTTGAGTCTATTTTACGTAATGGTGCAAAAAATTACGGTGCAAAAAATGGTACTGCTATTGCCTTAGATGTAAAGACTGGAAATGTTATTTTTGCTGCAAATGTAAAAGCTTTTAATCCACATGATTATTCAAGTAAAGAGAGATCTTACTATAACAATATGCCTTTTACATATTTATTTGAACCAGGATCGATATTTAAAACTATTCTTTTTGCATTTATGCAGGATAAACTTTTGATAGATCATCAGAAGAAGTATAATACAAGTAAGATTATAAATTTAGGTGGGTTTACTTATACTGATACAATTTATCACCCTTCATTAACTCCTGAAAATATATATAAATATTCATCTAATATAGGCATTGCGAAGATGGTAGAGAGTATTAATAAAGATGCATACCATAAATTTATAGTAAATGCTGGTTTTGGAGATAAGACTGGTATATATGGATTAAGAGAAGAATCTGGGTTAGTTAAACCACCTAAAAAATGGTCAAAAAATAGTAAAACATCTATATCTATCGGTTATGAGTTGCTTGTAACACCTATACAGATAGTGAATTTTTATGCAGCTATTGGAAACAATGGAGTAATAAATACTCCTAAACTTATTGATAAAGTTGAAGTTAAATCAAGGATTGTTAATCCTAAGGTTGAAAGTCGTAGAATAATGAGTGAGTCAACATCTGATTATTTATTATCACTTATGGTTAAAACTGTTAAAACAGGAACTGGTAAAAATGCACGTAGTAGCATAGTAGATATAGCGGGCAAAACGGGAACATCTAAAAAGTATGATCCGAAACTTAAAAGATATTCTGATGAAAATTATATTGCAACATTTGCAGGTGTTTTTCCATCTAATAATCCACAGATAGCGATGATTGTTGTTTATGATTCGCCATCAACATCGATTTATGGTGGTGCAACATCGGCACATATATTTAAAGAGATTGCAGAGTATCTTGCAATAGAGTTTAATTTATTAAATAAAAGTAGGGTGATTATAGCTGATGCTAATTAAAGATTTGATTGAGACTCTTTCTGTTAAAGAGTTTCATCTAGACGAAAAAGTTTTAAATAAGAATATTGATTCATTCAGTCACCATATTGATGATGTAGTTAATCATATTGATGATAAATTAGTTTTTTTTGCATATAAAGGCAATAATTTTGATTCAACGGATAAAGCTATCGAACTTTACAATAGTGGTAAAATATCTGTTATTATAACAGATAGAGTGCTTGATAAGAGCATTGCACATATAGTGGTTGATGATGTTAGAATAGCGTTGACTTTAGCATCAATTGCATTTTTTGATAATAAATTAGATAGATTAAAAAAAGTGGCAATAACAGGTACAAACGGAAAAACTACAACATCAATGTTAATAGGATCTATATTAGCTTATGCTAAAAATAAAATTGTAACAATAGGTACGAACGGTATTTTTATAGATAGTAAAGTTTACGATAATAACACTACAACTCCTAGCGGATATGATTTTGTCAAATTCGCTTCATTAGGTGTTGATACAGGGTGTAGTTATTTAGTATCAGAGGTATCATCACATGCACTTCATCAAAACCGTTTAAAAGGTATAATGTTTGATGTTGCTGTGTTTACAAACTTAACGGGTGATCATCTTGATTATCATAAAGATATGGATAATTATTTTGATACTAAAGCTAGATTATTTAACGATAATTATTCAGATATAAAAGTTATAAATATAACATCAATGTACGGTGAAAAACTTTTATCAAAACTTGATAGATCAAAATGTATTACCTACGCTGTAGGTAAAGAAGCAGATGTATATTCTATAGATTATAATATATGTGTTGATGGGCTTGATGCTACTGTATTCATTCATGGTACAAAATATAATATTAAATCAAAATTGATAGGCGAGTATAATTTAGAGAATATTTTAGCATCTATAGCTGCTACAAAATCGTTATCTATAGATGATGAAAGTATCATAAAAGGCATTGAATCCTTAGATGCAATTGATGGTAGATTGCAGAGAGTACAAGCTAAGGACTTTACTGTGTTTATTGATTACGCTCATACTGATGATGCGTTAGAAAATGTTTTAAATGCGATAAATTCTATTGCAACTAGAAGAATTATAACAGTCTTCGGTTGTGGTGGAGATAGAGATAGAAGTAAACGCTCAAGAATGGCAAAAGTTGCTGAAAGATTATCTAGTATAGTTATATTAACATCCGATAACCCTAGATCAGAAGATCCTATGAGTATAATCGAGGATATGTTAAGTGAGAGTCCTGAAAGATCATCATTTATAATCGAAGTTAATAGAACAAGTGCTATAAAGAAAGCGATACTGTTAGCTGATAAAAATGACATTATTTTAATAGCTGGTAAGGGGCATGAAAAGTATCAGATTATTAAAGATGAAAAAATGATATTTGATGATATTGAAGAGACTCTTATGTATTTAAAAGAGTATAATAAATGTTAATAAGTGAGTTTATTAAATCACTCCCACATATTATATCAAGTGATATTTTTGATGATATAGAGATCGGAGATATTGTTATAGACTCACGTAAAGTTAAACTACATGATGTGTTTGTTGCTATAAAAGGCGATAACCATGATGCTAACTTATTTACTAAAGATGTAATAGATAGAAACGCATCGTTACTGATTTTATCTGATAAGAAAGTTTACGATAGTTTAAATTGTAATAAGATTTTAGTTGATAATGGAAAAGAGTTTTTAATTGAAACTGCTAAAGTTTTTTTTGATAGATTTAATGGTAAGAAGATTTTAATAACAGGATCATTTGGTAAAACTAGCAGTAAAGAGTTGTTGAAATGTATACTCTCTACTAAGTATAAAGTATACGCAACTGAAGGTAATTATAATAATGAGTTGGGAGTTTCAATAACTGGTATAAATTTAGATATGAACGCAGATTTTATTATTGTTGAAGCGGGCAGTAACGCTATGGGTGAGATTAAGTTGCTATCAAAAATGGTTAAGCCAGATATTGTAGTTATCACAAATATAGGGCATGCTCATATAGGAAGATTTGGAAGTTATGAGAGTATTGTTCACGAAAAACTATCAGCAGTAGATGGGTTGCTTGAGAACGGTTCTCTGTTTTTACCGAGTGAGTTTTATAATAATGTGCAATATAAAAATGGATTGGATATATATACATTTGGTGATAAAGACTCTAATATTTCATTAGATGAAATTAGTTCAGTTGATAAGGGTATAACATTTAAGGTATCAACTAGCGATAAGGAGTATAGACTAAATCATATCTATCATCATATAGCGTATAACTGTTTGCCGTTAATATTATTAGCAGAGAAGGTTGGTTTATCATACGATGAAATTTATAGAGGGATAGAGTTATACTCTCCTATCAATGGTAGAGGTAATATGCTTTATAGTGATGAGTTAGTAGTAGTTGATGATACTTATAACGCAGGATTTGAGTCGGTTATATCAACTGTTAATAGTATTGCTAATATTAAAGATAGAAGTAAGCATGTTATTTTAGGCGAGATGGGTGAGATAGATGGATATGAGCAAGAGCTTTATAGTAAGATTATCTCTTTAGTTACGATATACAGCGATATACAGTTCTATTTTTTAGGAGAGAGTTTTAGCACATTTATTGATGATAGTATAAAAAAAGCTTCTAATATGATGTTGTATAGTTCAAGAGATAGGTTATTAGATGCCTTATTAAAGATAGATAAAAATGAGAAGGGTATTTTACTATTTAAAGCATCAAGAAGTAAGAGGTTTGATACACTTGTGAGCGAACTGATAGAGAAGAGAAAAAAATAAAAGTCATAAAACTTAGAGGTATTTAATTATGTTGCATGCATTACTTGTTCCATTAGCAGAATACGTTTCTTTTTTTAATGTTTTCAAATATCTAACATTTAGAACGATGTATGCAACAATTACTGCTTTACTTATTACTATGCTGATAGGTACTATTGCAACAGAGATGCTGCGACGTCATAAGTTTTCAAAGCTAAATAAAGATTGTGAACCAGATGCTCATAAGAGTAAAGAGGGTACTCCTACTATGGGCGGGTTGATAATAATATTTAGTGTATTTGTATCAACTGTATTATGGTCTGATCTATCTAATAGATATATTTGGGTAACATTATTTATCTTTTTGTTTTATGGTGTAATAGGTTTTATAGATGATTATAAGAAGACGATTTCAACAAGTCCAGGTGGGTTATCAGGTAAGTTAAGACTTATTTTTGAGTGTCTATTTGCATGTGTTGCGATACTGTTTATCGTTTCAATAGATAATGGAGATGTTTCAACAAAGATAGCACTTCCATTTATTAAGTCGTTTGTATTTGATATGTCATGGGGCTATGTTATATTTGGGGTGATAGTTATAGTTGGTACTGCGAACGCTGTGAATTTAACAGATGGGCTTGATGGACTTGCAACGATGCCTATTGTAACCTCATTTGTTGCCTACGCTGTATTTGCGTATATTGCTGGTAACTTATTTTTTTCAGAGTATCTTCATATTCCATACGTTAGGGGATCAGGAGAGTTAACAGTTTTTTGTGGAGCGATGATAGGTGCTGGTTTAGGTTTTTTATGGTTTAACACTTTTCCTGCAACGATATTTATGGGAGATGTTGGATCTCTATCTATGGGTGGAGCGCTTGGTGTTGTTGCATGTATCGTTAAACATGAGGTATTACTTTTAATCGTAGGTGGTGTTTTTGTTTTAGAAACAGTATCGGTGATTTTACAAGTTGTCTCATTTAAATTAACAGGAAAACGGTTATTTAATATGGCACCGTTTCATCATCATTTAGAGTTAAAGGGGTGGAGCGAGCCGAAGATAATAGTACGTTTATGGATAGTATCTTTTATTTTAGTCCTTGTAGCATTAAGTACATTAAAGTTAAGATAACTTAACTAAAGGGTAAAGTTTATGAAAGTTGCAATATTAGGTTATGGAAAAAGTGGACAAGCGGCAGAGAAATTATTAATCAACAAAGGCATAACGGATATAAGTATTTTTGATGATAATGAAGAGTTAGATTTCTTATCTATATCTGTTTTTGTAAGTTATAATGATTATGATGTAACGGTTGTAAGTCCTGGTATTGATCTTTCAAGATACGGACTATCTCTTGATATGATAAAAAACTGTACAAGTGAACTAGATTTAGCTTACGGTAGTATGGATAAAAGTAAGAAGATAATAACAGTTACTGGTACAAACGGTAAATCGACCACAACATCGCTTGTGACACAGATTTTGAATTTATTAGGTGTTAAAGCTGTTGCGTGTGGGAATATAGGGCTACCTTTTGGAGAGGCTGTATTTGATAAATCGATTGATGTATTTGTTGTGGAGTTGTCATCATTTCAGATAGATTTATTAAGGAATTTTCATATTGATTCAGGTGCGATACTTAATTTATCAGCCGATCATATTGATAGATATGGATCGGTAGATGAGTATTATTTATCTAAATTTAGTATGTTAAAGTTTTTATCACAAGTTGCAAAACTTACAGTATTAGATGATGAAAATATAAAGAATCAGTTAGAAGATGAAAATGTTAAGAGTAAATTAGAAGATAAGAGTATTGATTACGTTTATGTTGATAAAAAGTTTGAAAAATATCCGATTTTGAAAGATAATATTTTAGATTTTGGAAGCTATCAGTTTGATATAGGATCGTATAAATTATTTGGTGATCACAATCTTCTTAATTTATCTTTTGCATTACTTTTAGCATCTTCAGTTATACGTATAAGTGGAGATATAACAGAACAGGTATCACAACTTACAGGATTAAAACATAGAAGTGAGATTATTGGAGAGTTTAAAGGAGTTACATATATAAACGACTCAAAGGCTACAAATGTAGATTCTGTTATGGTTGCTTTAGAGAGTTTAAACAAACCATCAACTTTATTAATTGGTGGCAGAGATAAATTGAGTGACTATAAACCGCTTGCGAATTTAATTAATAGTAATGTAAGTAAAGTGTTCTATTTTGGTGAAGCAGCAGATATTATATCAGATCAGTTATCGCCTATGTTAAACGATATAGATGGTAGAGCTTTTTTAACATTATCTGATGCTGTTAAATATGCAGTGAAAGATGCAGTTGTTGGTGAAAGCGTTATCTTATCTCCAGCATGCACTAGTTTTGATGAATTTAAAAACTATGCAGCAAGAGGTGATAAGTTTAAAGAGTATGTTCTTAAATATGTAGAGGAATTAGATGATTAATTTAAGAGATATTAAAATCCAAATTTTGATTACATCTGCACTACTAGTTATGATCGGTTTAGCATTTATATATACAACAGGTTCAGTTCAAAGTGTAAGGCTTGGAAAGAGCGAGTTATATTTTTTTGTTAAGCAGTTTATATCTGTAGGGCTAGGATTTTTTATTCTTATAATGGCGTATAATACTCCTATCAGTCTTTACAGAAAAAATGTGATGCTTATATTTTTTATAACATTAGTTCTTTTAGTTGCAGTATATTTTATGCCAGCGATTAATGGAGCAAGAAGATGGATTGTCCTTCCTGTATACTCATTTCAACCATCAGAGTTAGCGAAATTTACAGCAGTTTTATATTTAGCACATTATCTTGATAAGAAGACAACGAAGATGATAGATTTTGCTAAAGGTTTTCTACCAGCGACACTTTTAGTTGGATTACTTGCAGCGTTAATATTATTTGAACCAGATCTTGGTACAACGGTGATTATCGTTACTGTATCGTTTTCAATGCTTTTAGCAGGTGGAGCGAGACTGTTACATATATTTGGAATGGTAGGGCTTATTCTTCCTATCTTAATGTCTATGATGTTATTTGGATATAGAAAAGGACGTATATTAAGTTTCCTAGATCCATGGGAAGATAGGTTCGGTGTTGGGTATCAACTTATCCAATCATTAGCAGCCGTAGGTTCAGGTGGTCCTATCGGTAAAGGAGTTGGTAACTCTACACAGAAGTTATTTTTTCTACCAGAGGCACACACGGATTTTATTTTTGCTATAATTGCAGAAGAGACAGGTATGATCGGAACATCTATAATAACGGTGCTCATACTATTTTTATTTAGAGTAAAATTAAAAGCAGCGTTCGATCATAAAGATCGTTTTCATAGATTATTGATATTCGGTTTAGCATTAACATTTTTTATGCAAAGTTTCATACATATATTTGTTGTACTAGGCTTACTTCCAACAAAAGGTATTACGCTTCCGTTTATTTCATACGGAGGATCGGCTATGATATTTGCACTCTTTTCTATCGGTGTAATACTTAGATCGATTGAAGAGGATCAAGGTAATAAATGATTACTGTGTTTATGGGAATAATATTATGAAAGTAGTTTTTGGAGCAGGTGGTACAGGTGGGCATTTATATCCAGCGATCGCAATAGCAGATAAGCTTAAAGCTTCTAATATTGAGGTGCTTTTCCTTATATCTAATAATGGTATGGATAAGAGTATTTTAGAGAGTGCAGGCTACAATAATTATATAGAGCAGAAAGTATCAGGATTTATGGGCAAGTCGATAATTTTAAAGCTTAGATCGGTATTCAGCTTAATCTTATCGGTTAAAGATATATATAAATATGTTTCTAAAGGAGACAAGGTTATTGTGATGGGAGGGTTTGTTTCAGCTCCTGTTGCGGTAGTTGCAAAACTTAAAGGTGTTGATCTATATCTTCATGAACAGAACAAAGTTATGGGGTTAGTAAATTCTATTTTTGCAAGAATGTCTAAGAAGGTTTTTTTATCTTTTACATTATTTAATAAAAGTTTAAAAAGATCGGTTTTGACAGGTAACCCAGTAAGAGAGATATTTTACTCTATACCTAGTAAAGATAAGTATAGCTCAACTATATTAGTATTTGGTGGATCACAAGGCAGTAAGATTATAAATAAAACGGTTATAAGTTCTATAGATGAACTTATAAAAAATGATAGAAAGATTATTCATATAACTGGTAGAAAACTTTATGATGATTGTATTGGTTTATATGGAGATAAGATAGATAAATATAAAAACATATTAAATGTCCTATCCTATGCGGACAATATATCCGAATATATATCTAATGCTGATATTATTATATCAAGAGCAGGGTCGGGTTCTATATTTGAAATAGTTTCATCAAGAAGAATAGGTTTATTTATACCGTTTAAATTATCTGCAAAAAATCATCAATACCACAATGCGAAGGATATTGTTGATAAAGGATTAGGCGTAATGTTAGAAGAGGATAAACTTAGTAGAGATAGTTTAGATAAAGCTATTATTGAAATTGAAAATAATTATCTATCATACATGAGTAGGATAAATCAAGAGTTAGTTATTCATTCAGCAGATATAATTGTGAGCGAGGTATTTAATTGAAACGTGTATTTGGAACGTTAAAAAAAATCCACTTTATAGGAATAGGTGGTATCGGTATGAGTGGGATTGCAGAAGTTTTGCATGGTATGGGGTTTGAAATCTCAGGTTCAGATATGTCAGAAAATAGTAATACTAAACGCTTAGCATTAAAAGGAATGAATATATATAAAGGACACGCTGCTACAAATATTAAAGATGTAGATGTGATAGTTTATACATCAGCTATATCAGAAGATAATATTGAGTATCAAATGGCAAAAGATTCTCATATACCTCTTATAAAAAGAGGTGAGATGTTAGCAGAGCTTATGCGATTAAAATATGCGGTAGCAGTTGGTGGATCTCATGGAAAGACAACTACTACATCAATGATATCAGAGCTTACAAACGATGCAGGGCTTGATCCGACGATATTAATAGGTGGAAGATTAAACTCAATAGATAGCAATGTTGCATATGGCAAAAGTAATATAATGATAGCAGAAGCAGATGAAAGTGATAGATCGTTTTTAATGTTATATCCATCAGTTGTTGTGATAACAAATATTGATAATGAGCATATGGAGAGTTATCAAGATATAAATGATCTTAAAGTATGTTTTACGAATTTTGCAAATAAAGTACCTTTTTACGGAGTAGTTATTTTATGTCTAGATGATCGTAATTTAGCAGATATTATTCCGAATGTTACAAAAAGAATGATTACTTACGGCTTAAAAACTCAAGCAGATATCCGTGCAGTAGATATCAAGAAAGAAGGTTTTGGAGTATCGTATGATGTTATCCATGGAGATGAACGCTTAGGACGAGTTAAGTTGAAATTGCCAGGAGATCATATCGTTTTAAACTCATTAGCAGTTATTGCAACAGCTATTGAAATGGGGATAGATTTTAAGGTTATTAAAAAATCATTAGCTAAGTTTGAAGGTGTTCAACGTAGAATGACCATCAGATACGAAGATGAAGATTTTACAGTAATAGATGATTATGGACATCATCCAACAGAGATATCTACAACATTAAAAGCTATAAAAGAGGCGTTACCAGATTCGAAGATTGTGATAATTTTTGAGCCACATAGATATAGTAGAACAGAGTCGTTAATGAGTGATTTCGGTAAATGTTTTATGGATGCAGATGTGCTTTATGTAACGGATATTTATGCAGCTTCAGAGAAGCAGATAGAAGGAATAGACTCTCATCGCTTAATTAAAGAGATCAAAAAATATGGTTTTAAAGATATATCATATTTAGAAAAAGTTGCTAATTTTTATAGTTTTCTAAAAAGAGATAAAGAGAAGCATACAACGATTGTGACGTTCGGTGCAGGTACTATAACTAAGTTTTCGTTAGAGTTAAGTGATAAATTAAGATCATTTAGATGATTGATAGAGGAATATATTAATGGAGATAAATAAACTAGTAGATAAAAAAGTTGTTGTTTTATATGGTGGTTTATCAACAGAAAGAGAAGTTTCTCTTAAAAGTGGAAAAAATATTGCAGATTCACTATCATTATATTACAGTTTTATACGATTAGTAGATGTAAGCCTCGCTTTCATAGATGATCTACTTGAGATAAAGCCGGATATATGTGTTATAGCGTTACATGGTACATACGGTGAAGATGGTACATTACAAGGTTTATTGGAAAGCTTAAGGATACCATATACAGGTTCTGGTGTTGCAGCATCAGCTATATGTTTTGATAAATTATTAACGAAAATATTGCTAATAGGATCGGGTATCAATACCCCTAAATTTGTTTTAGCAGATAAAGATATGAAAAAAGCTCCATTTCTTCCTTGTGTAATCAAACCATCACGACAAGGTTCAAGTGTTGGAGTGCATATTGTTGAAGATGATATTAGCTTTGTAGAAGCGTTACAAGATGCTTTTAAATATGATAATAACGTTTTGATTGAGGAGTTTATAGTTGGAAAAGAGATTACTATTCCTGTAATGGGTGCAGAGGTTTTTCCACCTATTTTAATAAAACCTAAGAAAGGCTTTTATGATTATAATAATAAGTATTTAGAAGGAATGACAGAGTATCTTCTTGATACTTCTTTATCACAAGATATTTTAGATGAATTAAGCTTAATTGTATTAGATATATACAAGGTAATAGGTTGTAGATCTATGGCACGTATTGATTTTATAGTAAGAGAGAATGATATATATTGTATAGAGGTAAACACTTTACCAGGTATGACATCAACAAGTTTAGTACCTAAATCTGTTGCTAAGTCAGGTATAAGTTTTGAAGAGTTATGTTTTAAGATTGCAAGTAGTGCAACGCTTGATAATAAGTAGAAATAGCAGGAGGATATATGAAAAAACTTTTTGCAACTTTACTTATTACAACAGGGATAGGGGTACTATCTCTATCGGTTTATAGTTTGTCACAGTCGTTTAAGAAGGTAGATTTTTTTAAAGTTAAGGATGTAGAGATTGTAGGGATTTTAAATTCTGATAAAGATAAATTAAGTCAATTAGGTAGTACACTTGTAGGGCGAAGCATATTTGATGAAAATTTATCATCTATGTTAAAAACGGAAGATGCTTGGATACAGAAGATAGTTGCATCAAGGCTACTTCCAAATAAAGTTGTGATCACGGTTTTTGAAGAGAAAGAACTTTTTAAATATAAGGTTGCAAAAAACTGTTATTCATACACAGCAAATGGTAAATCGGTTCCGCTTATATGCGATAAAAGTATTGCAATTAAATCAGATACATTACTTGATGAAGAGAAAGGCAATATGTTTCATAACATTTTAAGTAAGAATAAATGGTTAGAATCAAAAAAAATATATATGGATGCTTTTCAGTTTAAAATTTATGAGAAAGATTATGTTTATCTAGGCTCATATGATGAAGTAATTTTTAGTAATAACTATAAGCTCTATGAGTCGACAATCAAGAAACGTTACCGATCAGTTGAGTATGTAAATTTATCTATTGATAATAAGATATATGTTAAGGGAGTAAAGAATGTCTCAACCAAAGGATAATATATTTGTCGGCTTAGATATTGGAACGACTAAGATATGTACTGTTGTGGCAAGAGAGAACATGGAAAACACTCTTGATATAATCGGATTAGGTTCATCACGTAGTCTTGGTATCCGTAAGGGAGTTGTTGTTAATATAGACTCAACGGTAACATCTATTAATGAGGCTATTACTATGGCAGAACGCATGAGTGGAGTGGCTATTAAATCGGTTTGTGCTGGTATTTCTGGTGGGCATATAGAGAGTTTTAATTCACGTGGAGTAGTGGCTGTAAAAAATGGTGAAGTTGGTAAACAAGATATAGCAAGGGTTTTAGAATCAGCATCGGCTGTGAATATTCCAGTAGGTTATGATGTATTAGATGTTATACCACAGCAGTTTACATTAGATGGACAGTCAGAGATAAAAGATCCGATGGGAATGAGTGGTGTTAGATTAGAAGTAGATGTTCATATAGTTACAGGTGCGATAACATCTGCAACGAATATAACTAAATCGTGTTCAAAGGCGGGTATCGGTGTTGAGCATATTTATTTAGAACAGATAGCCTCAAGTGAGGCGGTATTAACAGATGATGAAAGAGAGATAGGTGTTTGTTTAATAGATGGTGGTGGTGGCACTACGGATATGGCTGTATTTAATAAGGGTGAAGTTTGTCATACAGCTGCTTTACAGATAGGAGGCAATAATTTTACAAGAGATTTAACAGCAGGGTTAGCTACATCAGAGTTAGAGGCGGAGAAGTTGAAATTAACAAGTGGTTGTGTGATGATGGATATTGTAGATCCTTCGGAGACGATTTCTGTTCCGTCAGTAGGGGGTAGACCTCCAAGATCTGTTAGTAAGGCAGTTATATCTCAGATTTTACAGATGCGTTGTGAAGAAATATTTGAACTATTTTTAGGGGAATTACAGAAGAAGAAGTTATTAAATACTTTAGGAGCTGGGATAGTTATTACAGGTGGCATGGCAAATTTTGAAGGTATTGAAGAGTTGGCAGCAAAGATATTTGGAATAAATGTTCGTATCGGTAAACCGTTAAACATTTCTGGATTAGTTGATCAGGTTGAAGATCCTATTTATTCAACAGCTGTTGGTTTGGCAAAACTTCATTCAAAATATGGTCATTCAAAAAATATGATATCGCAAGGTAGTGAAGATGGTGTGTTTGGTAATATTTATGGTAAGATGAGAGATTGGTTAAAAGAATTTTTCTAGATTTTAGTAAATTAATATTATTAACATGGGTGGTAGAAGGGGTAGCAGAAGTGGTATGTCGGAGGATTAAATTATGGACGATTTTAAATTTATTGATGAAACTATTACATATAAAAAGGGCGCAGCAATAAAGGTAGTGGGAGTAGGTGGAGCAGGCGGTAACGCTGTTGCAAATATGATTGGAACAAATATATCGAACGTTGATTTTATAGTTGTCAACACAGATATACAAGCATTAGATATGAGCAAGGCTAAGACAAAAGTTCTTCTTGGTAAATCGGGATTAGGTGCGGGTGGCAATCCTGAGGTTGCAAGAAACTATGCACTTGACTCTATTGATGAAATACGTTCAATTTTAAAAGATTCTGATCTAATATTTATTACATGTGGCTTAGGTGGTGGAACAGGAACAGGTGCATCACCAGTTATTGCAGCAGAAGCAAAATCTGCAGGTGCCTTAACGGTTGCTATTGTATATACTCCTCCAGCGTTTTTAGCAAGAAGAAAGAGCGAGCTTGCAAAAGCTGGGTTAGATGATCTTATTAAATATGTTGACTCATATATAGTTGTATCTAATGAAGGTATGCAAGATGTTGGACATAAACTTACACATAATGAAGCTTTACGTATGGCTGATGATGTTTTAAGACAGAGTGTGCAAGGTATTTCAGATATGGTTAGTAATCCAGGACACATTAATATAGATTTTGCAGATGTTAGAACAGCACTTAGTGAAAAAGGTAAATCAGTTATGGGAATAGGTACTGCAAGTGGGGAAAATAGAGCTAAGCAAGCGTTTGAAAATACTTTAAAATCTCCTTTACTATTAGATACCTCAATTAAGGGTGCATACGCTGTTATGTTAAATATTTCAGCAAATATGAATGACTTAATGAACGATGAAGTGGTGGAAATACAGAACTTAGCTTATGAGCAAGCTGGAGATGATGCATTAATATTTGATGGTATTAAATATGATGATAGAACAGATGGATCTATATCTGTTACATTAGTTGCAACAGGAATAAATGCTCAAAAAGTTATTAAGCTTGACAGAAGTAAACTTGTAGAAAAACAGATGGATGTTGAAGAAATTCTTAACCGTACAAGAGATTTTAGTAAAGAAGATGCAAGAATAAACTCACTTGATGATGTAAACGATAATGAAGACTTATTCACTGTTCCAACATATTTAAGAAAACAAGCTGATTAGTTTTTTATGAATGTATTGCATATTATCAATGTTAGATGGTTTAATGCTACAGCATGGTATGCACTTTCATTAGCAGATGTATCAAATAAGAATGGAGAGAATCATTCAATATTATCTATACCTAACGCCCCTGTTCTAAAAGAGGCGACAAAAAAAGGTATAGCTAATTATACATTTGATTTTAATAGTAGTAATCCGATAAAAATATTTAAAACAATAATTTCATTTGAGAAATTTATCAAAAGAAATAATGTTGATATCATAATCGCTCATAGGGGAGAATTTTTCTGGTATCTTTGCTTAAGACGTTTATTTAGTTTTAAACCTCATTACTTGATTAGAGTAAGAGGTGATGATCGTCCTCCTACATCTGACTTAATATCTAGATACTTTTATAAAAAACTCACTAACATGATAATTGTTACAGCTTCAATTATTAAAAAAACCTTTATAGATAATCTAAGATTAACATCTGATAAAGTAGTCGTTATTCATGGTGGAGTTGATCAAGAGATCTTCTATCAAGATATTGATAAAAGAGATATAATCCGTAAAGAGTTTAACTATACTAAAGATGATTGTGTTGTATCAGTGATCGGAAGGTTTGATCCTGTTAAAGGACATGCTATTTTTTTTCAAGCTATGGGTATGCTATATAAAGTTGATAAAAATCTTAAACTTCTACTTGTTGGTTTTCCAGAAAGTATTTCGAATGATGAAATAATGGATATGGCAAAACAGAATGGTGTTGATAAAATAACTATAATAACTGGTAGAAGAGATGATATTCCAGCTATTATAAATGCTATAGATATCGGTGTTATATCATCTATTAATAGCGAGAAGATAGCACGAGTAGCTTTTGAGATAATAGCTACTGAAAAAAGGATTATGAGTAGTAATATCGGAGTGTTACAAGATATTATTCCAGTTGAAAACATTTATAGTTATAATGACCCTATAGACTTATTTAATAAGGTTTTGAACTGTAAAAAGATTGATAAAATATACTCTTACAAGGAGTTTTATAGAGAGTATAAAGCTGTTGTTGATAAGGTATTAACTTTATAATATATTTCGCTTGACCATTGCATATAATTTAAGATAGGATTGGTGAAGTAATTAATTAGTTTACAGAAGTAAATAACATAAAATTTGTTACAAATATGGAGGAAGAAGATGAGTTGCAAAGTTGGAATTAACGGTTTTGGACGTATAGGACGTTCAGTTTTTAGAGCGGTATTAGCTGATAAAAATTTAGGGATTGATTTTGTTGCAATAAATGATTTAACTAATCCACAAACAATAGCACATCTACTAAAATACGACTCAGTACATGGTACTTTACCAAATGAGGTTGTAGCAGGAGATGGATATATATCAGTTGATGGTAAAAAAATACAGATTACTGCAGAGAGAGATCCAGCAAACCTTCCTTGGAAAAGTGTTGGAGCTGAAATTGTTTTAGAGTCAACAGGTTTATTCACTAAAAGAGCTGATGCTGAAAAACATATTAATGCAGGCGCAAAAAAAGTTATTATATCTGCTCCAGCGACAGATGAAGATATTACTGTTGTTTTAGGAGTAAATTTTGATAAATATGATAAAAGTAAACATAACATAATATCTAATGCATCTTGTACAACAAATTGCTTAGCACCTGTTGCTAAGATATTACATGATAAGTTTGTTATTGAGCACGGATTAATGACAACTGTTCATTCATACACAAACGATCAGAATATTTTAGATTTACCACATGGTGATATTCGTAGAGCACGTGCTGCTACGATGAGCACTATACCTACATCTACTGGTGCTGCAAAAGCTGTTGGGCTTGTTCTACCAGAACTTAAAGGTAAGTTAGATGGGTTTGCAGTAAGAGTTCCTACACCTAATGTTTCATTAGTTGATCTTGTTTGTAGAGTGGGTAAAAATGTTACAGTAGCAGATATTAACAATGCTATAAAAGATGTGGCTGATCAAGGTGATTTAAAAGGTGTTCTTCTTTATACTGAAGAGGAGTTAGTTTCGATAGATTATAACGGTTGTAGCTACTCGTCAGTATTTGATGCTAAGTTAACTAAAGTTATGGATGAGAGAATGGTTAAGATTATCGCTTGGTACGATAATGAAACTGGATATTCAACTAGAACAGCTGAACTTATGACAAGAGTTTTATAAAATAAATTATAAATTATTAGTATAGATATTTTTAGAAGCTGATGATTGACTTATAGTGAGTTGGTTGATTTAGTTTTGTAACAATATTAAAAGTTAAAAATTATAAAAATACTCGTCTCTTTATTTTGAAGTTTACGTATAGATAAGCTTTTATTAAGAGGCGAGTTTTTTTGTGTGTATATACTTTTGCAATGTGTGTAAATAGCGACACTTGTTGTAAGTAGAGTTGTTTTTGCGGCATCAAACTCTATTAGAAATTTAATAATTATCGTATCATTAATAGTTCTTTTAGTTGTTGTTGTAGCGATATTTTATTTTTCAAAAACAATGTCTAAGGGTATAGCTGTTATACAAAATGGACTGGTAGATTTCTTTGAATTTTTAAACTATAAGAAACAAGATATTGAGTTAATTAAATTTAGATCAAACGATTAAATAGGTTCTATGGCGAAGGCGATAAATGAGAATATAGGACAAATTCAAGAATCGCTTAAACAAGATGCAAAACTTGTAGAAGATGCACTTGTTATAGTTGAAGAAGCTAAAGTCGGTAAATTTATGAGTCAAATAGTATCCTCAACAAACAACCCTCAACTTTTAAGATTGCGTAATGTTTTAAATGATATGGTAGAAACTTTATCTAACGTAGTTGGTTCAGATCTTGAACGCACAAAAGCAGCGTTAATTGAGTATACAGAGCATAACTTTTCAGTTGTAATTGAGAACCCTCAAGGTATGGAAACATTGCTAAACACTTTAGGAGAGAGAATGCGTGAAATGCTTACTACGAGTCAAAGTTTTGCAAACATATTATCTACTCATGCAGAGGAGTTAAAAATAACTATCACTGGTTTATCAGACTCATCTCACGAGCAAGCGGTTGCATTATCTGAACGTAGGGGTAGTGTTATAAGTAGGCTATGTGAGTAATAACGAATGATAAATGTCATTTAGCATGATGAGTAAAACAACCTACTCTCTATAATAAATTAAATTTATTTTGCGTTGCAATCTCTTTAAGATACTCTATAACCTCTTTATGTCCTTTTTTTTGAGCGAGCATAAGAGCTGTTTCATTTTTGTTAGTTACAGCATTTATATCTGATCCAGCTCCAACCAATATCTTTACGGTATATCTATCACCAACTTGGACAGCTTTTAAGAAAGCTGTATAACCGTGCTTATCTCTATTTTCAACATCATACCCGTTCCGAAGAAGATCTCGTACATATCCAACTGAACCATCTTCAATTATCTGCATCATGTACTCTATTACACCTAGAGACTCAAACTCTTCATTAATAACCGCACCGTTAGATATTAAATAATCAACCATTTTTTTATTACCTATCCATATTGCATAATCAACTGGAGCTACACAAGAATTTGTTTTGATATTTACATCTGCACCGTTTTCTACAAGAAGTTTTACTGTATCAATATAATTGTTTTTGGTTGCATAAAATAAAGCTGTTGAACCGTCACGAGTTTGAGTATCTATTATAGCTCCATATTTTAGAAGAAGTTCTGCATATTTTGGATCATCACTTAAGCCTGATGATGTGATAGGATAATCTTCTGCCTTAGATATCCCATGAACATTAGCACCCGCTTCTAGCAACATTTCAACAACAACAAGTGGAGATTGTGGTAGAGATGCAAGTAGAGCAGGCGAACCCCACTCATCAGTAGCGTTAACATCAGCACCGTTATCAATAAGATATTTAACAAGATCAACATTAGGTTTAAATGATACCTCTTCAGTTAATAGAGTATTGTTATCATACACGGTGTTTACATCTACACCGTTATCAATTAACAGTTTTATAAGAAGGTAATTATCTTGATCCCTAGCATGAAACAGTAGAGGCTTTTTATTTGGTTTATTACTCTCAACAAACTTTGCACCGTTTTTAAAAAGTGTTTCAGCGTAATCATAATCGTAGAAACTGCCACTCAGTATATTTTCTAAAGCTGTTTCGCCATCACTATTTTTACTATTAATATCAAACCCTTTACTTATAAGATACTCAACTAAAAATGCACTTCTTTTATCATGATGATTTCTCCACCATACCGATTTTATCTCATCATCTGTTAAAGTTATTTTTATGTTTTTCTCTTCTAAATGTTTTAAAGTTTTAGCGTTTATATTTTCCATTATTTTAATTTTATCGCTAGATAGAACAGTTGTATCAATATTTGTATCTATTAGATAATCTATAATATCTAAATTTTTACCATCTACTGCATAGTAGAACAAATTTCTGCCTTTACTATCTTTTAAAGTTAGATCAATATTTTTATTTTTTCCAATTACATATTTAAAAAGTTTATAATTACCTTTTGCAACAATAGGCATCAATATATTAGTTTTGAAATTTGGTTCGACATAATTTGTATCAGCGCCTTTTTTAATTAAATATATTACGATATTAGAATCGATGTTTTTCGCTGTGATTGCGTAATATATTATCGGTAGTGATTCAACTTTTTGATTAACATCAGCACCTTTCTTAATAATATATTTTACTAGATCATACTTTTTTGCAAGAATCGCTATCAGTAAAGGAGAGTACTCTATATCCTTAAAAACCCCGGGTGTCTTTTTCAGCGTAAGAGGAGCAATATCTAAGATATATTTTATAAATTTATTATCACAAGTGTTTATTGATTGAATGATAATTCCATTTGCCAGCCTATTATGAACCATGAAAGTATCAGGATTATTTTTGATATATGTTTTCATCTCTTGAAGGTTACATGTATTAATGATAGGTTTAAGATTTTGGACTATTTCGCTTATTTTGATCATTTTTTTTTTCGGATCTATATTTTGTTCTGCATAAGTGTTACTTATGATAGGTGATGATAGTAGTATTATTGTTGATAATATTGTAAATATAATTAATTGAAAGATTTGATTCATAGGTGTGTCCTTAGATGTAAGAGGTTTTATTATGCTACGATGTGTAGATGTGTTTGTCAATAATAAAATATAATAATTGCTATAAAATAAGTTTACCTTATTGAATTTGCTTACTATTTATGATATAGTTAAGTATATAGATATCACAATGGATTTTAAACCTCATATAAATATTTACAGTAAATATTATTTACTAAAAGTTTTAAAGGAGTTTTAGATGTATGATATATTAATCAAAAACGCAAGAGTTGTTGATCCGATTAATGGTATAGATAAAGTTACTGATTTAGCTATTGTTGATGGCAAGGTAGCATTAATTGAAGATGATATATCACTCTCTAAAAGTAGAGAGGTTTACGATTTTACTGATAAAATTTTGATATCAGGTTTAATAGATACTCATGTTCATTTAGGTTCGATGTGGGGAAGCCACTACGGACAATTTATGCTTGCTAAGGCGGGTGTTACTACCTGTTTAGATTTAGCAGGACCTATTGATGATATCATCGGTTCAATAAAAGATTACGGTGCAGGGCTTAATATTGCGTCATTACAATACGCATCACCTCCATACACTTTTACAACATCAAACCCTAGTAAGTTAGAGATTGAAAGATTGATTGATGAGTCTTTATCTAAAGGCTCGATCGGTGTAAAACTGTTAGGTGGGCATTATCCACTTGAGCCATTAGTATCAGAAACTTTAATCAATACAGCAAGCAGTAAAGGAGCATATGTTGCATGGCATGCAGGCTCAACTGTGACTGGTTCAAATATCAATGGTATGATAGAGGCTGTTCAGATTGCAGGTAAAAATTTTTTACACCTACCTCATATTAATAGTTACTGTAGGGGTGCTATTCACTCTGAAATAGAAGAGGTTACGATCGCAATTGATCTATTAAAAAACAGTAGAAATATATATAGTGAGTCATATATTTCACCTATGAACGGTACACGTTTAACTTGTGAGAATAATATTCCTATTAGTCATGTAACACAGAGCTGTCTAAAAAGGTTTGGATATGAGGCTACAGCTGATGGTATAAAGAGAGCGTTTTTAGATTGCAGAGTTAATGCAGTTGTTGAAGTTGGAAATGAGAGTGTGTTATTAACTGGAGAAGAGGGTTTAGATGCGTGGATAGAAGTTTCTACAAATATAGGTGGCAGTTTTGCTGTAAACCCACCGTTATCACGAATGGCATTACTATCTGCTAAAGATGATAACGATAGATTTGTTGTCGATGCGATATCAACAGATGGTGGTTGTATACCTAGAAATGTTTTACTCTCTAAAGGTGTTCCTCTTGTTAAGTTAGATATATTATCATTGAATGAATATATAATCAAAGCTAGTTATAATCCGTCAAGATTGTTAAGATTAGAAAATAAAGGACATCTATCTATCGGTGCTGATGCTGATATAACTATTATTGATTATAATTTAGATAAAGCTGTCGCATCATTTGTTGATGGTAGGTTAATTATGTATCAAGGATTAGTTATTGGAAAAGGTGCAAATATTATTTGTACAGTTCAAGGTGAAAAATCTATAAAGTCAGAAGGGTTGAAATCAATTATAGTAGATCCAAGTCTAAAACCGTTAACGATGTGGAACGGCAGATAATGATTGCCATTATGTGACTAAGATTATTATGTTACTGATTAAAAGATAGTTCGCTACATATATATAAGTGTATGTTAATTATTGATATATTGATCTATTTTGTTAGTTATAGTATCATAGGGATAGATTTATTAATTATGTATATTAAGGAGGATTAAATGAGTAAGTATCATTTTTTAAAATATAATGATGAGAAAGTAGTAGAAAATAGTGAAACGGATTTTGGTTGGAGAAATCCGATATCAGATCTTGAAAATGGAATAAGACATGTAATAACAGGAAATATAAATTACATCAAAGATAAAGATGATAACAATAATATATTAGAAGTGGGAGATACTGTGTATCTCTACTGTGGTGGAACTAAAAGAACAGATAACGGACGTAGTGGTATATACGGTCGTGGTAAAATAGTAGATTTTTTGATTGCTACGAAACTTGATTATGAAAATGGGGATGGTAACTTAAAGTTTGCTCTTATTAAATTGGATACAAACTTAGGTATCGATAAACAGCCGCTGTTAAGCTATAAAGATGGTATAGATTATCTAAAAGATATTGTTATAAGCAAGTCAACTTTACATAATTGGGGACATTGCATACTTACTGATGAAGAGGTTAAATTAATTGAAGATGGAATAGCAAATACAGATGCTAGTTAGCAATAAATAATTTATAATTATAACTCTTTTCTACTAATTCAAATTATTTGCATTAGCAGATGAGTTATATTTTATAGTTGGGTTTAGATTAAAAGTTATCAATTATAAGTTTTAGTGATATTTTGAATGGAATATAATATAACTTTATATCTAGTTTCTTACTTCATATTAATCTTAAATATAATATGTAGCTGTTTTTTCTAATTACTATGTGCCTTATATAAATTATAAGCTTTTTATTATTTGATATTATGTTACAAGCAAACCGCAGAAAGATTCTCTACTGGATTTATTAGCACTTTTAGACTGAATATTTAAGTTGATGCTTAACTATTTGATAGTTAATTTATATTAGCTTTTTAAATACCATCTATCAATTAGAGTATTTTGAGTTTGAAATATAGAACTATTCAATATTAATAAATGGAGTAATATTATGATGGATTTTAAACCTTACATGAAAGATTTTTTTGAAAAGTATTATAATAAAATTATATCTGATTTTTCTGGTACTATTAGGAGCTCTGATATACCAAAGGAGATGTTAGTTGATGATGCTGATCCAACTCAAGAATATAATAGTTGGAAATTAGTGGAGTCTACTGTGACAGATGAAGAGTTGAACGAACTTGAAAAAAAATTAGGTATAAAATTTCCACAAATAATTCGTGATTTTCTTTCAACATACTTTCATTGCTTTAATACACCGATAGGTAAAAACTCTATAAAGGATCCTTTTCGTGGTATCTATCATGCTTGGAACCCTTTATTAGTTGAATCTGGGTATCTTCCTTTTACATGGGATTATGATCATTATTACATTTTATGTATAAAGCTTACAGATATAGATAATTATGAAAAATGTGGTATTTATCAAATAGGGTATGACAAGCTTTTTGATATAGATTACGATCCTAGTTATTATAAAGATACTGAAGATTTAGATGTAGATGAGCGTGTAGATTTGAAAGATGAGCTTGCAGATTGTATATTGGAAGTCCATAAAAATATGGAGTTCGTAAACGATAATTTTAAAGTATTCTTAGATAATCTTCTATTAAGTAGTAAAAAACGTTCATAGCTCTTCCATGTATCAATAATTTTTATATGGTTCTATTGATGCGATGTGATGTTTTTTCTCTTATGGTTACATATATTAATAATATTAAATTTTGACATGTTTCCCTTTTTATATCTGTATTTCTATGCTATGTATAGGTATAATCAATATCGTGTTGTTTTGAAGTATATTACATAGTCTACTTATAGGCATATTAAACTTTATTCGCCTATGATTTTTATAAGTACTCGTTTCTCTCTTTTTCCATCAAACTCAAAATAGAATATCTGTTCCCAAGTACCAAAATCAAGTTTGCCTTCTGTTATTGCAACAACTGTTTCACGTCCCATGATTGTTCTTTTAAGATGAGCATCAGCGTTATCTTCATATCCGTTATGGCGATACTGATCATACGGTTTTTCAGGAGCTAGTTTTTCAAGCCATACCTCGTAATCATGATGTAATCCAGACTCATCATCATTTATAAAAACAGATGCTGTAATATTCATAGCATTAACTAAAACTAAACCCTCTTTTATACCACTATCATTTATAGCCTTTTGAACATCAGATGAGATATTAACTAATCCACGTCTTTTTGGTATCTCAAAGAAAAGTTCTTTACGATAATTTTTCATAAGGTAACCTCACAACTTTTCAATAATTATAAAGTTAATAGATAGAATTGTAAAGCTATTCATTGCTTAAAAATAGTAAATTAGAGAGTAGAATATTATAATAAAAGTTAGATTGCGATTTTAGAGATCGTAATCAATTTCTTCAATAGCTTTAATTATATCACTTATAGGTATATTAAAACCGTTAGCCAATTTTTCTAATGTATTTAAGGTTGGTGAGGATGGGTTTTTGCCTTCAAATTTCTGAATATATTTATAATCAATTTTTGATAATTCAGCGAGTTTCTCTTGAGTTAATCCAGTTTTTACCCTTAACTCTTTTATAACTCTTCCGAATTTATGATTGACGCTCATTGTTAATTATAACTCAAATAGAGATACTTTACACACCCAAGATATTAGGTGTATAAATATTTACTATAATCTATACAATGTTAGAGGTTTCTAGCTAACTTTATCTATAGTGATAGTTTAACCTTTCCAAGTTTATATTTAATACTCATTGACAATTATTATGAAAATATATATAATCCATACACCTAATATATTGGGTGTAGGTTGATTTAATTATATTATAGTTATATTAAGTACTGCTTGTATAGGTAATAATATGAATTTATTTAAAAATAATTTATTCGTTGTTTTATTGTTTTTCTGCAATTTTATTATATACTTATTTAGATATTACTGATGAAAATGAGAAACTATAACTCTTTATAATATAGTAGTAAGAATATTTTATATTAGTTAGTGTTGTTGAAAATTAGCCTACCTAATAAGATTGATAAAAAGTTTTCTTATTAATAAATAAAAAGAAGATACACATACCCACATTTTCTTAAATCATTATTATATATTATGTTTCAATTAATATGTCAATTTTACACCTAATATAATAGTTTTTAAAGCTACTAAATAGTTATTATAATTTAGTAGCTTATTGATAATAATCTTAAAGTGATCTTGTAGGTGGTGTGATGATCAAAATCATTCAAAACTCAATAAGGTTTACTTATTTTAGATAGTTTAAAATATCATTCAAAACTCTATGTTGTTACTACGTTATTTTTTATAATTAATATTATTAAAATCCATTAATCATTCTGTAATCAATAAACCGCCACTTTATTATCTGGCTTGCTAATCTTTTATATCAACTGTTCTACTTTATAAACTTTTACTATTATTACGTCTAATATGGTAAATATGATACCTTCATATAGTTATTCTTTTATCATTCTTGACTTATTATTTCATAAGATATAACATATATGATTGAGTATATAAGAATAGTTGTTTTTATATACTCTTTAAAAGACTATTATTAAGATATAGGGAAGCATTAAGAAGTTGTAATATATTTATTATTTACACAAGGATAAGAAATGACATTTAGAAATGATATAAATTTATTGCGAGCGTTATCAGTATTATTTGTGCTTTTATATCACTTTAAAATCCCGTATATTAATAATGGTTATGTAGGTGTTGATATCTTTTTTGTTATATCGGGCTACTTAATGACATCTATTATCTTTAATGGTTTTAATCAAAACACATTCAATTTAAGAAATTTCTATATCGGACGCTTTAAAAGGATCGTCCCAGCACTACTTATAATTGTCATTATACTTTTTATATTTAGTTACTTTTATTTGTTTTCTTTAATTTATGTAAGGGTTGTAAGAGAAGTTGTTTATGCAGTAACATTTATCAGTAATATAAGTTACTTTAGAGAGATAGGTTATTTTGACATAGATGCTTATAAGAAATGGTTTCTTCATACATGGAGTTTATCTGTTGAATTTCAATTTTATTTAATATATCCATTAGTTCTGTTGATTTTAAAGAAGTTTTTTAATATAAATACTTTAAAATGGTTTATACTTTTAGCCTTTATATTAAGTTTAATAAGTAGTATTTATGAAAGTTATACTAACCCATCGGCTGCATACTTTCTACTACAAAACAGAGCTTGGCAACTTCTTGCAGGTGGTTTAGTTTATCTATTTCCTATGAATATAAAGAAGGCAAATCTAGTACAATATGTAACGGTTACACTATTGCTAATATTTATATTTTTACCTAGTTTTAAAAGTATATGGGGAGGAGTGATATCAACTATTCCTATTATTTTGGCTGTTATCTTTTTATATGCAAACAGTAGTAATACTTACTTGGCAAAAATTAAAGCACTTCATTATATCGGTTTATGGTCTTACTCAATCTATCTTTGGCACTGGGTTATAGTAGTATTTTTATTTCATTACGGGTTGCTTGACAATATCTACTATGTGGCATTAGGCATAGTATTGAGTATTCTTTTTGGTGCAATAAGTTACTACACTATTGAAAGAAATTTTAAGTATAAAGGTAGAATAGTTTTAGCTACGTTGATTATTGTATTTATTCTAAGCAATATAATATACAAAAAGAAGTTGCTAAATGTAGGTTTAGATGTAGAGATTACGGGTGCGTATGATGATAACAATGTGTTGTTGGGCGTAGTTGATTTAAACACAAAGTTTATTGTTATTGGTGATAGTCATGCAGGTGTATTGACAGGAATGTTTAATTCTCTTTCACAAGATAAAGATCTTTCAATGTTAGATAAACTATTTAATAAGGGTGATAATACTATCATCACAGCTGATTTAGATAACATAAGTAATGAAAAAGATATTACTCTCTTTTTGATAAGGAGATGGGATTATATAGATATATATACTGATGATTTTGATGATGTTGTTAAAACTTTAAGTAATCGTTTTAAAAAAGTTGTTATTATGGAGCAAGTACCGTTTCACACTATGTATTCTGAAGATATGTACGTAAAAAATTATAAAAATGGAAAGATTGATTATGATGGACTTTATCAGAGTTCTATATCATTGAGTGATCATATTAAAAATAATGAGAAACCTGATGCTAAGATAGAGAAGGAAGCAAACAAGTATCAAAATGTAGTTGTGATAGATCCAACGCCTTACTTATGTGATAAAGAAAGATGTCCCGTAGGTGATGTCAGTAAGGCTTACTATAAGGATGATGATCACCTAAACTGTAATGGTGCAATGAAGCTACGACCTTTATTTGAGCCATTTTTTGATAGAACAGAAAATGAGTGATTGAAACTTTTTACATACATGTAGTTGTATTATTGAGATAGAAGAAGAAAGTTAATAATAGTTATAACTGTTATTATTGATATTATTTACACAAGGATAAGAAATGACATTTAGAAATGATATAAATTTATTGCGAGCGTTATCAGTATTATTTGTGCTTTTATATCACTTTAAAATCCCGTATATTAATAATGGTTATGTAGGTGTTGATATCTTTTTTGTTATATCGGGCTACTTAATGACATCTATTATCTTTAATGGTTTTAATCAAAACACATTCAATTTAAGAAATTTCTATATCGGACGCTTTAAAAGGATCGTCCCAGCACTACTTATAATTGTCATTATACTTTTTATATTTAGTTACTTTTATTTGTTTTCTTTAATTTATGTAAGGGTTGTAAGAGAAGTTGTTTATGCAGTAACATTTATCAGTAATATAAGTTACTTTAGAGAGATAGGTTATTTTGACATAGATGCTTATAAGAAATGGTTTCTTCATACATGGAGTTTATCTGTTGAATTTCAATTTTATTTAATATATCCATTAGTTCTGTTGATTTTAAAGAAGTTTTTTAATATAAATACTTTAAAATGGTTTATACTTTTAGCCTTTATATTAAGTTTAATAAGTAGTATTTATGAAAGTTATACTAACCCATCGGCTGCATACTTTCTACTACAAAACAGAGCTTGGCAACTTCTTGCAGGTGGTTTAGTTTATCTATTTCCTATGAATATAAAGAAGGCAAATCTAGTACAATATGTAACGGTTACACTATTGCTAATATTTATATTTTTACCTAGTTTTAAAAGTATATGGGGAGGAGTGATATCAACTATTCCTATTATTTTGGCTGTTATCTTTTTATATGCAAACAGTAGTAATACTTACTTGGCAAAAATTAAAGCACTTCATTATATCGGTTTATGGTCTTACTCAATCTATCTTTGGCACTGGGTTATAGTAGTATTTTTATTTCATTACGGGTTGCTTGACAATATCTACTATGTGGCATTAGGCATAGTATTGAGTATTCTTTTTGGTGCAATAAGTTACTACACTATTGAAAGAAATTTTAAGTATAAAGGTAGAATAGTTTTAGCTACGTTGATTATATTAATAGTGTCAACGAATATTATAAACAGATATGATGTGAAAAACGCTGCATATTATGTAGAGATTGCAGATAAGCATGATAATAGCAATGTGTTAATAAATAAATTAACCTCGAACACAAAATATATAGCTATGGGTGATAGCCATGCACATACATTAAAAGGAATGTTTCATGTTCTTTCAAAAGATAAAGATATTTCAGTAATATATAAATTTTTAATTGATGAGAAGAACCGATTTCTCTTATTTGATTTAGACACAGTAATTAATAAAGAGAGCAAGACACTATTTTTTATAAGACGATGGGATATACTAGATATTAATAATACTGTTTTTGAGGAAGCTGTTAAAACTTTAAGTAACAGTTTTAAAAAGGTAGTAATTCTATTGCAAGTACCACTACAACCTAAGAACTCTGAGGATTTATATCTAGAAAACTATAAAAATGGAAAGATTGATTACGATAAACTTTATAATAGTTCGGTATCGCTTAGCGCTTATATGAAAAATAATGAGAAATCAAATGCTAAGATAAAAGAGGAAGCAAGCAAGTATGAGAATGTAGTAGTAATCGATCCAACACCTTACTTATGCGATAGTGAAAGATGTAAAGTGGGAGAGATCAATAAAGCTTACTATTGGGATAATGATCATGTAAACGGTAACGGTGCAATGAAATTATTGCCTCTGTTTGAACCATTTTTTGATAAAGAGAGGGAGTAAGTAATTAACGTTTTTTACAGGTAATTAATGTTAATTAAGTTGTTCAATATTTAATAAATTAATTAATCTTATTCGGTGTATTTATACTGTGTTTATCAACCGATCTTATAGTTCTTAAGATCATTATTGAATTATCTAACAGCACAAAAAAGTACGGACTAAATAGCCCGTACTTTTATATTTATAAACTTGTCTCAAAGTTAATAATCTAACTGTCGTTATCGATATTATTAAAATAAATTAACGATAATATCTTTCAATAAGGCTAATATTAAATTAATCCCATAGGTATCATTGTATCTGCAACTATACAAAATCCAGCGATATTTGCTCCTTTAAGATAGTTACCTATAACATTATATTCAGCTGCAGTATTATAGCACTGGTCGTGAATATTAAGCATAATACCTTTTAATTTTTGATCAGCATAGTCAAATGTCCATCTATCTCTAGAGGCGTTTTGTTGCATTTCAAGAGCAGATGTTGCAACACCACCAGCATTTGTAGCTTTACCTGGAGCATAGATTACATTCGCCTCAATAAAAGCGTGTACAGCATCAGGAGTAGTTGGCATATTAGCACCTTCAGTAACAACTTTACATCCGTTTTTGATTAATATTTTTGCACTTTCAAGATTAAGCTCATTTTGTGTAGCAGAAGGTAGTGCAACATCACAAGGAATCTCCCAAATATTACTGCCTGCAACATATTTAGCAGATTTATGTTCTTCAACATAAGCAGTTAAACGTTTACGCTCAACCTCTTTAATACGTTTAAGAGTCTCAAGATTAATTCCATCAGCATCGTGTATATATCCGTTAGAATCAGAACAAGCAATAACTTTTCCACCAAGTTGATGTATTTTTTCTATTGCATATATAGCAACATTCCCTGACCCAGAAACAATACATTTTTTACCTTCAAATGATGAACCAAGATTTTTTCTTAACATCTCATCTGTGAAGTAGACAAGTCCGTATCCAGTAGCTTCAGTTCTAACAAGAGATCCGCCGTATGATAATCCTTTACCTGTTAAAACTCCTGCTTCATATCTATTTACTATACGTTTATATTGTCCAAACATATAGCCGATCTCTCTTGCACCAACACCGATATCACCAGCTGGTACATCTGTGAAATCATTAATATGTCGATGAAGTTCCGTCATAAAAGATTGACAAAATCTCATAACTTCATTATCGCTTTTACCTTTAGGATCAAAATCTGATCCACCTTTACCACCACCTATACCTTGTCCAGTTAAAGCATTTTTAAATATTTGTTCAAAACCAAGAAACTTAATTATACCAGAGTAAACCGTAGGGTGAAAACGTAACCCACCTTTATATGGTCCAAGTACAGATGAGTATTGTACTCTAAACCCTCTATTAACATGTATTTCTCCTTTATCATCCATCCAAGGCACTCTAAAAGTAATCATTCTTTCAGGCTCTGCGATTCTTTCAATAACTTTTTGATCAAGATATTCTGGATGCCTTTCTAATACAACATCTAACTGGTCAAGTACTTCTCTTACTGCTTGATGAAACTCTACTTCACCAGGATTTCTTTTTACGATTGAATCGTAGATCGAACTAACTTTACTATCCATTGACGACATTAAATATACCTCTCTTCACTTTTTAACAGTGTTGAGGCTATCATATAATAATATATTTTGCAATCATTTTTTAATATATACAATTAAAATATAATCTTATTTATGGTAATTACAGTTTTTTATAATGTATAATTGTTAATAATATTTATTTTATAATTATATGTGATCGTAATAATATTAGAAAAATTAGTTATATATAGTAGTTAAGAGGTTAGGTATCGTTAAAAAGCCTTACACGTAAAATGTAAGGCTTTTAATATATATTGTGATATAATATCTATACTAATATAATTATTTAGAAATTAAATGATAAATTAACATTTGCTTGAAATCTATTTAGAAATCCAAATTCAGTGATGATATCGAAATATCTACTAATCCCAACTTGTAATCCAGCAACCATACTCCAAGGAGATAGAGATGCTTGATGAGCTGTGTACACAGCATAAGAATCACCTTTTAAGCTATACTTACCTCCAACTTTAGTCCCTGTTGCTGATCCCCCTCTATACATTCCACCTATCCATAAAGATGTTCTGAAATTTTTAGTAAAGTTTTTAGATAAACCAGCTCTCATTGACACCGTAATCGTATACATCAGATTATCAAGTAACGAGACTTTACTCCATGATGAATTAACATCTATGTTTGAGAACACATCTGTTTTAAAGAATAAATCTTTCATACCGTATGCTGCATTAACTCCAACTCCACCAGTGTGCACAGATATGTTAGTTGTAGTATCTATATCCTCCATTACTGATTCCCAACTAATTGGTATCTCTACATCAAAACTAGTTGAACCCTCAGTGTATGCATAGAAACCATACATTGATAGAAACGGAAATAACCAGAAACCACCACGAATACCAGTTGAAAAAGTTTCTGCATTTACAGAGTTCATAACCATGTCATCTACCTCCGTTCCTAATTTGTCCCCAGGGTTCATATGATATCTTGCTTTAACATCAGTAACGTTTCTGTTTTCATTTAAGTAGAAGAACATCGGTGCAATAAAAAATGGTTTAGGCGGTACAGCTCCGATTTTTCTTACTTGTTTTTGCATAAATGGAATAAAGTCAACTACTCCATTAGATTCTTCTTGTTCTGTAAATTCTTCATACGTATCAAGTGTTACAACTTGAGCGTTTGCTACATTTGAGAACAACATCAGTACTGATACGACTGTTGTAAGATATAACAACTTTGATTTAAACATTATATAAACTCCCCATAAAGTGATATTCTATATATAACCTAATATAAAATGATTTTAGATTATAGAGAATAAGATATGATATGTAAAGCATTAAAGCACGTTAGTAAAATATAGTTATTTTTATCAATATTGATAGATTAGATTTATTTATTGAGAGTAATATATATTTTCCTTGACAAGAGGTATCTGTATGGTGTATAAATTACTCTTGATTTTACTAGAAAGATACTTATTTAAGGATAGACATTTATGAAAGCTGCGAAGTCGACTACCTGGGCAAAACTGGGTGCTAAGAACACGTCATCAAACGCAAATGGCGAGAAGAAAGAATCAGGCTGTAACTTTACTCAAGAGTGGAAGTTATACGACGCTGAAGGGGCTATATTAGGAAGATTAGCATCACAGATTGCTATGGATCTAATGGGCAAAAACAAGCCTATTTATACACCTCATATTGATACTGGAGATTATGTTGTTGTTATCAATGCCGATAAGATTGCTTTTAAGGGCAATAATAAGTTGAGCGATAAGAAGTATTATTGGCACACAGGTTATATGGGTGGTATTAAAGAGCGTGCGCTTGCTAACATGCTTGAAAATAAGCCTACAGATGTACTATTGCTTGCAGTAACAAGAATGTTACCTAAGACAAAAATGGGTCGTAAGATGGCTAAAAAATTAAAGATATACGCTACTGCGGAGCATCCACATGCTGCTCAGAAGCCTACTGTTGTATCGGTTTAGGGGTATAAATATTTATGAAAAGTAAAGTAAATTATTTTTATGGAACAGGAAGAAGAAAAACATCGGTATCAAGAGTTTTTCTAAAACCAGGTAAAGGTGCTATATCTGTAAACGGCAAAAAGTTAGATGAGTATTTTGAGCGTCCAACAGCAAGACAGATAGTTATGCAACCACTTGCCACATTAGGTAAAGAGGGTCAGTTTGATTTATATATTACTGTTGCAGGTGGTGGTAAATCAGGACAAGCAGGAGCAGTTCGTCATGGACTTGCAAGAGCGTTAGAGAAGTTTGATGCTGAGTTTAGACCAGCTCTTAAACAGGCTGGATTTATGACAAGAGATTCAAGAATGGTAGAGCGTAAGAAATACGGTAAACCTAAGGCTCGTAAAAGCGATCAATACTCAAAAAGATAGTTTACAGATTTATTCTGTTTATATATTTCAAGGATATATCGAAAGGTATATCCTTTTTTTACGCACAAAAATATTGAATAAAATTTGTATGATAAGTTAGTCTAAAAGATAAATGTAAACCCAAGCATAAGTTTGTGCTAGCAGTAACACAAACCTAAATTTGAAATATTAACACATAACCTAATCGCAAGCATAAAGTTAAAAGATTAGCACACAAACGAACCCCAAGTACAAACCATAACCTTGAAACAGTAACCCACAATCCAATCCCAAGCATAAAGTTAAAAGATTAGCACACAAACGAACCCCAAGTACAAACCCAAATCTAAAGATGAAACATTAACAGGTAATCCAATCCCAAGCCTAAAGTTAAAAGATTAGAACATAAACGAACCCAAGTACGAACCCAAATCTAAAGATGAAACATTAACAGGTAATCCAATCCCAAGCCTAAAGTTAAAAGATTAGAACATAAACGAACCCAAGTACAAACCCAAGTATAAACCATAACCTTGAAACAGTAACTCAAACCACAAACCTAAATTTGAAACATTAACAGGTAATCTAATCACAAGTATAAACCATATAGCTAGAAAAAAAGACAGATCAATAATTTTTCAATTACTATCTGTCATCTGTTTTTATATTCAGTTTTATTATATAATTAATATGAACTAACTTTCATGTGAAACTAAAATTATTTCTTTATTTATATCGAAATAAATAACCATTAATTGATCGGTATATTCAGGATTGAATGATAGATCTATAACGAACATCTATTTAATTAGTTTTGTGATCAAGATAACTATCAAATAGAAAATTATTGTTTGAAGATTATCAATACTATCAGATATATAAGAGACTATTCTTATTGTATTGTCGATCAATTTCTAAGTCAATTGTAACATCGGTTAGAGAGAAGTGTTTTGTGTGATAGTTATATATAGTAAAAATTACTTATCATCACTTTCACAATTGAAGTATGGATTATCTTTTAATATTTTTTTAACATCATCATTTTCTTTTTCGTAATGCTCTAGATCGTAATAGAATATAGTTGCACAAAATTCTTCAGCTTTAGGGATAGATTTAAAAACGTCACTACGTGTAAAATTGTTGATAGCATTTACAGAAGCTAGAACAATTTTTCTTTCTTCCTCATCGTCTAAGGGACGATTGATTAAATCTAATGAGCAGACAATTTTGTAAGTAAAATCTGCAGGGTTTAGGTATTCTTCAAACTCATCTGTGTGCATTGCTACATCTAAACATTGATGCGCTGGTTGACATGTAAATCCAATAACAGTAACATCTTCTTCATCATAATAGACATCATCTTGAGTAACGTCACTAGAAAGTTTATTTAGAAAATCTTTTACATTAGATGCGAGTTCAGTTTCTAACCTAGCAGTTAGTTTTTTATAATTTATTTTTTTTGTGCTATAACGTATTCGCGTATCTCCACTGCTAAAAGTTTCTATAATACATTCTAGTTTGCCATTTTTATCGTAGTGAAACTGTTCTGTAGGACAGTGTTCATAAGTAGCATTATGTTCCTTGTTATAAACTATAATCTGTTGAAGCTGGTTATCACTATATTCATATAGATTTACACTCACTCCATATTGAGCAAATCCTATAGATTTTATAACTTGTTCACTAACTAGAGTGCAGATGTTAATACTATTGAGATCAGTGCCAACTAGTCTAATTATTAACAAGCAATTCTCTTCATGTAAATAGATAGTTCTATTATGAAATTTTTTAAGAGAGACAGCCATATTTTCTTGTAAAATAATTTTATCTTGTTCATCAAAATAATATTTAATACAGCTGTTTTTAACAATCTCTTTAGCTATTGTTTTGCCGTTTATTTTAAATCCATATCGTTCATTTTGAAAAGGGGTGATATTGTATTTATACCCATCAGTTATCTCTGTTCTAACACTTTTTTTAATCGTATCTTGTAGAAGTTTTTTTGTACTCTTTTCAAGGTCATGATATTTAGCTTCTGCAAGTTCCAATTCTTTTTTATACTTTTTATACACAGATGCTCCAAGTAGTTTTTTTATTTATGCATTGAGAACGATAAAATCTTTTATAAGTGATAGTTCATAATTAATTGATTGATACCGAGCTAATTGTTCAAGTTCGCAAGCAAGTACAAGTTCGCAAGTAGGCATAAGTTCTTAAATCGTCAAATCGTTCAAGTTCACAAGTAGGCTACAGGTTCACAAGTAGGCATAAGTTCGCACACTGTTAAATTGCGTAGGGGGTACAAATTGTACAAGTTCTTAAATCGTCAAATCGTTCAAGTTCGCAAGTAGGCACAGGTTCGTAAGTAGGCTACAAGTTCGCACACTGTTAAATTGCGTAGGGGGGTACAAATTGTACAAGTTCTTAAATCGTCAAATCGTTCAAGTTCGCAAATTGTCAAATTGTTCAAATATGTAAATCATACAAGTTCACAAGTAGGTACAAGTTCGCACACTGTTAAATTGTGTAGGGGGTACAAATTGTACAAGTTCTTAAATCGTGAAATCGTTCAAGTTCGCAAATTGTCAAATTGTTCAAATATGTAAATCATACAAGT
>CAMQYS010000007.1 GCA_947039395.1 uncultured Deferribacteraceae bacterium
TCGTTGTTTACATGTGGACAAGTTAATAATCTCTATTCAAACAGGTTCGTTGTTTACATGTGGACAAGTTAATAATCTCTATTCAAACAGGTTCGTTGTTTACATGTGGACAAGTTAATAATCTCTATGTACGTAACAGTTACTTTAATTCTACAAACTACTCTTTTCTTTTTCTAAATACTTTATAAACCATTATCACATATCCATAACATTATATAACACCAGATAAAACTACAAACATCTACTATATTTTAAATGATTTTTTAAACTAATAAATCATGCTTATAATTACTTAATTAAACTATCTTTTAAATATCTGACTGAAAAGTTAATTATAAAAAAAGATCAAATAACTTTAGAAAGTTTTATAAAAAACCTCTAAAATAACTTGATCTATCAATAACTTATTGTAACTAAATTATTTTACTTCTCGTTAGTATTAGGTTGTATATCAGACCCGTGCAACTCTTCATGAAAAGCGATTTTATTATGTATAAGATCAGTTAATGACCTTGTTGTAACCTTTACTTTAGCCTTTGATGTTGGAATATAAGTGTTATCCCTAGGTGCATTTAACTCCTTAGCTCTTAAACCTGCTAAATGAACTAACTTAAATCTTGATGCAATATTCTTCTGATTAATAACCTTTTCTATATCTAATAAAGCCATGCCTTCACACTCCTACATATTTATATATATCATCATCGTTCATATATTTGATCTTTAATTTCTCTGCCATATAGATAGATTTAACCTTATCGAAAGCATCATCTAATTTATCGTTCACTACCAAATAATCGTAATCACACATAAAACAGATCTCTTTTTTACCGTTCTCTAATCGTATATTAATTTCATCAATAGACTCTTCTGCTCGACTTAATAATCTCTTTCTAAGCTCATCAACTGGAGCTACTATAAAAACTTTTATTGATCTTCCTTTAAATCTTTCCGTTATTTGTGAAACACCTTGTGGATCAATAACAAGAAGAACATCTTTACCTGATTTAATCGAATCATCTATAAACTTGAAAGAAGTACCGTATAAATTTCCATGTATTGTAGCATATTCTAAAAAATCACCTGCTGATATCATCTCATTAAACTTATCAATACCCACAAAAAAATAATCCCTACCTTCTACCTCGATCCCTCTCCTAGCTCTTGTAGTATAAGAAACAGAATCTTGAATATTAGGATATTTTTCCATAAACATTTTAGCTAATGTTGTCTTGCCAGCGCCACTTGGAGCTGAAAAAATTAATAGAGTACCTTCATTCATATAATTCTACTCACAAATTAATCTTCTAGCAGTGTGAAACTATTATACTACAATATTTTGTATAAAATATCAAGGTATAACTTACCTAAATAATAATTTATTAAAATAAAAACCGTAACATTTAATATAAAAAGTTCATAATATCTACTATCTAATTGAAAGAAATTTATGTGTTTGAGCAATAACTCGAATAACAATAGATGTTGTAGAAAATTTAGTAAACAGACTCTTAATAATATCCTCATCAACCTTATTGTCCAGTGGTTGGATAATAAGCTGTTTCACTCTCTTAGATGTTAGTAATTTAATAAGATAATCCAAATCTTCCTCTTTATAATTGTATGCATCAAACGGAAGTTTTAGATAATAAAATGAATGTTCTAACTTATCTACTGCATCTAATAAACTAGGTAATGTGGATACAGACTCTTTATCGTGCATCTTTAAATCAATACTCATAACATTCATATACTCGTCTAATGCCATTAAATTCTCTGGGATAGAGCCGTTAGTTTCTAAAAAGAATTGTATACCCTTATTAAGTTTTTTAATATCATCTACAGCTTTCTTTATAAAATTAGATTGTAATGAAGGTTCTCCCCCTGTAAAAGATATTGAATGATATAAACTTAAATCAAACTCTGATAATATTATATCTATTAAATCATTAACCGTAATAGGGTTTATATATTTTTTATTATTTATTACAAAATATTTCTTACTACTATTATCTGTATCACAGTACGAACATGTTAAGTTACATCCTTCAAATCTAATAAAAAGTTGATACAAACCAATATACAACCCCTCTCCTTGAATTGAAGCAAATATCTCATTTACATATGCTTTTTCCATCTCTATTTTTTTACTCTCTAATTTTAATTTATAAAACTTTACACTTACTACTTTCAAACTTACAAAACTTTACAGCTACTACTTACTACTTTCAAACTTTTCTTTATGATACTTCCATGCACTTTCAATTATAGCATCAACTGTTAAATACTCTCTTCTCCAACCTAGAACAGCTTCTGCTGTATTTGATGATGCTATTAATGTTGAAGGATCGCCATCTCTACGCTCTCTTATCTCAACTGGAATTTCAGCTCCAGTTACTTTTCTACAACTTTCAATTATATCAAGAATAGAGTACCCTTCGCCACTTCCTAAATTGACTTTTAACGATTGCTTATTATTAGATAAATAACGATATGCAAGTAGATGTGCTTTTGCTATATCATACACATGAATATAATCTCTAATACACGTTCCATCTACTGTATCGTAATCATCTCCATTTATAAATATCTTATCTCTTAAACCTAAAGCTACCTCTAATATAATAGGTATTAGGTGAGTCTCTGGTTTATGATTTTCTCCAAAATTATGATATGCACCCGATGCATTAAAGTATCTCAATGCAACATGGTAAACATCAGATGATCGTTCAACTGATTCTAAAAACCTCTCAACAAATAGTTTAGACATACCATACGGGTTTGTAGGATTTTTGATATGATTTTCATCAATAGGAATATATTGTGGTTCGCCGTAAACGGCTGCTGTTGATGAAAATATAATTTTTTTAATACCTTTTTCTATAAAATAATTGAAGAACTTAATCGCTTTTGAAAAGTTGTTTTCATAATATCTATAAGGTTCAATAACCGATTCTCCAACTTCAATAAATGCAGCGAAATGCATTATAGCATCAATTTTTTCTTCATTGTAAATTTTTTCAAGTAAAGAGATATCATCAATATCTCCTTCGTAAAACTTTATACCATTAGGCAGATACTCTTTTTTGGAACGTGTTAGATTATCTAAAATGATAACCTCTTCTCCTTCATCTTTAAGAATTGATGCAACAGTTGACCCTATATACCCTGCTCCACCTGTTAAAAGTATAGACATATTTACCTCGTTATGATACAAATTAAAACTAAATAAAAACTGTTCAAAATTATATAATAAAATGAAATATAACATATAATTTATTAAATATAAAGGTTGAAAATTATAATGATAGATATACTACTTGCTACATATAACGCAGATAAATATATTACGCAACAAATTGATTCAATATTAGCTCAGACATACAGAGATTTTAAAATAATAATATCTGATGATGGATCAACAGATAACACATTATCAATAATAAATGAATATGTAGCTAAATATCCAGATAAAATAACTATACTACCTTTTAATAAAAATCTAGGCGTTAAAGAAAATTTTAACTACCTCTTACAAAACTCTAAGAGCGACTATATATCATTCTCTGATCATGATGATATTTGGCTAGAAAATAAATTAGAAACATCTATTGAGCAATTAAAAAAACTAGAAAATAATTCGCCTGCACTTATCTACTCTGATAAATCATTAGTTGATAAAGATATTAACCTCATCTCTCTATCATCAAATAAAATAGAAAACTTAAAAGCCGAAAATTTTAAATTAAATAAATTGTTAGTACAAAACACCGCATCTGGTTGCACAATAATGATAAATAAAAAACTAAAAGATATTATAGGCAATATTCCAACAGAAGCCGTTATGCACGATCATTATATTATGCTTATAGCATCAATATTTGGTAAGATAGAGTATATCGACAAACCATTAATATTATATCGTCAACATGGTGATAATGTTATAGGTGGACAAAAATATAATCTAGCATATCTTATTAAGAAATTACTTAATGGAAGAAAAGTACTGAGTGACAAGTTTCAAGAGTATGTTAATCAATCTAAAAAAATTAAAGAGATTTATAGAGATAAAATAGATAGTCCAAAATTAGAAATAATAGAAAACTTCAACTCCTTAGATAATGTTGGCTACTTTAAGTTTAGATATATACTCATAAAATATAACTTTTTTAAAGCTGGTTTAATTAGAAAAATAGGAATGATAACTCTTCTATAAAAAATTCCTACTTCTAAAAAATATAGCAACACAATAAAACATACTTACTATAATACCACTCGTTTTTCGACGACTCACTCATATTTAAAGTAATATAAACTTATATAATAAAAAGTAAATAATTACCATTTCTCAATATCAATAAATTCTTTTAACGCATCTTCCCAGTTAGGCATAGGATCAAGATTATTTAATCTTAAATTCATTTTATCTAGTTGAGAGTTTTCAGGTCTTTTAGCTGGAGTTGGATACTCTGATGATGCACAAGGTGTAACTTTTTGATCAAGTCCTCTAAGCTTAAAAAAGTTTACTGCAAGATCGTACCATGAAGCTGAACCTTCGCAAGTTAAATGGAATATACCTCGTAGATCTTTATCTAAATTAATAAGTGATTTAAGTTTGCTGCTAACTGCAAGTGTTGATGTTGGATTACCTATCTGATCGTTAACAACTTTTAATTCATGCACACCTTCAACAGATAATCTATTCATCGTATGAAGAAATGATGGACCACCTAATCCGTATAACCAACTAATTCTAGCTATAATATAATCACTTGAGTTCTCTCTTACAAAAACCTCGCCAGCATATTTTGATCTGCCATAAACTGATGATGGATTAGGAGTATCATACTCATTATACGGTTTATCAGACACACCATCAAAAACATAATCAGTAGATATGTATATAATTTTTGCCTTAACTTCCTCTGCTGCTATTGCAACATTTTTACTACCTAACGCATTTAATTTATATGCAAAATCTGAGTCTGTCTCTGCACCATCAACCCTTGTATAGGCTGCTGCATGAATTATAATATCTGGATTAATCTCTTTTGTGAACTTTAAAAATCTATTAAAATCGGTTATATCTGTATCATCAATATCTGCTATATATATAGTGTGATCGCCTTTAAAGTCATCTGTAATCTGGCGACCTAACATACCTCTCCCACCAGTTATCATAATTTTTTTATTACTCATAAAATTCTCCCCACTTACTATATTTAAAATATATTATATAGAAGTCAAACTATCCACTATTAGTTGTAGTCGCAGATCTCTCATAAAATATATACTCTTTAATTTCTATCTCTTGTGCTTGTGCTTGTGAATTTAGTTTTACCTCAAAATTAAAACTCTTTTTCCAATTACCCTAAATACATTTAAGCACCTATTTTTATTTATAGTTCCCGTAAACTCTCTTATAGAGTTATTATCAATATAGTAAACTTCATTATAATAATTATCCGAAAATTCTTTTAAAGTAACTTGTGAGTTATTATCTAAAACACTCTTTTAAAAGTAAACGAACTCTCCGATATTATCATAATAATATTTACCATCATCTTTTTTTGTACTCTCTTCAATAGTTAAGTACATTGTAATAGGATATTTATTATAAATATATCCTTCTAAAATATGAAGAGTTTTTATAGAAGTTATTTCGGTGGATATTTGAGCAAAAAGCTGTGTGCTTAACATTAAAAACAATAAACAAAATATTTTTTCATAGTATGAAACCCATAATTCAACTTATTTTGTAAACTCTACTACAAAAAGTTTTAATATTAAGTCTAGTTATTCTGCTAGATATAATAATATATAGATTAAATATTACTCGTAAGGAGTAATGTTTGAAAAACTAGGTAGCTCACTATCTTTACTAGAAAGCAGTATATCTTTATGATCTATCTTCCAATCTATAGCTAAGTCTATATCTGAAAAACTCACTCCACCATCGTGAGTTGGAGCATAAATATTATCACACTTATATGCAAATGTTGCATAATCTGATAGCACTACAAACCCGTGCAGAAAACCTCGTGGAAGATAAAATTGTTTCTTATTCTCACCTGATAGCTCTACCGAATATGACTTACCGTATGTTGATGATCCCTTTCTAAAATCAACTGCAACATCTAAAACTAAGCCATCAATTACTCGAACAAGTTTACTCTGCGTATAAGGTGGTTTCTGATAATGTAGCCCTCTTAATGTTCCATATTTTGATCTTGATTCATTATCTTGAACAAAACTATCATTGATACCGTATTCAGCTAATTTTGATGTGTTATAACTTTCAAAAAAGTATCCTCTATCATCGCTAAAAATTTTTGGTTCAATTACCACTAGTCCATCTATTCCTGTCTCTATAATATTCATTTAATATATCCTATCTCTTTCAATTCTGTTAATTATATTTCTATAATTTTGATTTAATCTATCTAATTTATTTTAATAAATCACTTTAATAGTTTATGAAGGTACTGTCCGTACCCATTCTTTTCAAACAGTTTTGCACGCTCTAAAAGTTGGTTCTCACTTATCCATTTATTCTCAAATGCGATCTCTTCTAAGCACGCAACTTTCAATCCTTGACGGTTCTCAATTGTATTAATAAATTGAGTCGCTTCCATCATACTCTCATGCGTACCTGTATCTAGCCATGCATGTCCACGTCCTAAACGTTCAACTTTTAACTTGCCACGTTTTAGATACTCTTGATTAACAGATGTGATCTCAAGCTCACCCCTTGCTGAAGGTTTAATGTTTTTTGCTATATCAATCACATAGTTATCATAGAAATATAAACCAGTTACTGCATAGTTTGATTTTGCTATTTTAGGTTTCTCCTCAATAGATACAGCATTAAACTTATCATCAAACTCGACAACGCCAAAACGTTCTGGATCTGATACATAGTATCCAAAAACTGTCGCACCATCTTCTCTTTTTACAGCGTTAGAAAGTAGCTCCGATAACCCGTAACCGTAGAAAATATTATCTCCTAGAACAAGGGCTACATTATCATCTTTGATAAATGTTTCTCCTATTATAAAAGCCTGTGCTAGACCATCTGGAGATGGTTGAACTCTATATTCAATATTCACTCCAAACGCACTACCATCTCCTAATGTTCTGACAAAACCTGCTTGATCTTCTGGGGTTGTGATAATCAGTATATCTCTAATCTTTGCCAACATCAAAACTGATAACGGGTAATATATCATCGGTTTATCGTAGATCGGAAGCAACTGTTTTGATACCCCTAATGTTACTGGATGCAACCTTGTTCCTGCACCACCTGCTAATACTATTCCTTTCATAACTATATCCCCAATCTCTCTAACTTATATGAGCCATCTAATATATTTTTACACCAGCTGTCTTTATTCGCTAAATACCACTCTATAGTTTTTAATATACCTGTTTCAAAAGTTTCCTCTGGTAGCCAATTCAACTCTTTATGTATCTTACTAGCATCAATTGCGTAACGACGATCATGTCCTGGACGATCTTTAACAAAAATTATCTGTTCTTTATAAGATTTTCCATCAACACGTTTTTTAATCTCATCTAATATTTCACATATCTTATGAACAACATCAATATTTTTCTTCTCATTATGTCCACCGATATTATACGTCTCTCCAACTCTACCATCTACTGCAACTTTATATAATGCTCTTGCATGGTCATCAACATATAACCAATCACGTATCTGATCTCCAGCACCATAAATAGGTAAATCCTTGCCGTTTAACGCTGATAAGATTATTAATGGAATTAATTTTTCTGGAAAATGATAAGGTCCATAATTATTCGAACAGTTAGTAACAACAATAGGTACTTTAAAAGTTCTATTCCAAGCTCTAACAATATGATCGCTTGATGCTTTACTTGCTGAATATGGAGAACTAGGAGAGTATTTTGTATCTTCAGTAAATAAAGATATATCATCATCTAAATCACCGTAAACCTCATCTGTAGATACATGATGAAATATATGTCGTTTAGTAGCTCTCTCCTCTTCTGATAGATTAAAATATAGCTTTCTAAATGATTCTAAAAGAGTGTACGTACCGATAATATTTGTGTTTATAAAATCTGATGGAGAATCGATTGATCTATCAACGTGGGACTCTGCTGCAAGGTGCATAACTATATTTGGTTTATAATCAACAAAAATATCCTCAATAGCCTTTTTGTCACATATATCAGCCTTTTCAAATTTATATCGTTTATCGTTAGATATAGATTTTAAAGACTCTAAATTACCTGCATAAGTTAGTTTATCAACTATCAATATCTCATCTTTTCTCTCACCAATAATGTACCTTGATAAAGCTGATCCTATAAAACCTGCACCACCAGTAATTAATATTCTGTTCATATTATGATCTAAACTATTTAACATATTCATATACCTAAAAAACTTTATTTTTATATCTATTAGAAAAGATAATTTTATAATAATTTCTAGGTAAATGCAAGGACACAAAAAATAAAAACAAAAAAAAGATACTGAAATGATAGGTTTTCTATCATCTCAATATCAATTTAATAACTACATGAAATTTAAAATGTTCTTAAACTAAGCCATAATATCAATCGTTGTTCCTTTTTGAGCACTAGAAGAAGAACCAGATGCTCCTGAAGCACTTGATACCGCCGCTGCTGAATCAATAAGTTGCAACATAGCTCCACCTTGAAGCTTAACGTAATCTTGAGCTTTCTTTGCAACATTTGTTGCGTATTCCATCTGTATAGTTGAGCTAACATTCATAAGCACACTCCTTAAACATAACAAAATTATCGGATATTTTGAATAGATACTTTAGTTATCAAAATGGAAAACTTAACATAGTATTAAATAAAACTTAACTAATTATCAAGAGTATAATTCAACATATACAATTAGTTCTTAAAAAAATGTTAATATTAAACTTTTAAACCTATAATAGAAACTCACAATAAGTTCAACCAATACCTATACTACTTATCAAACTTTAGCTCTCCAGCTAGAACCATTCTCTTTAATTCTCTCTTTAAAACTTTCCCTGTTGCAGTAAGTGGTAAAGCCTCTAAAATATTTACATATCTAGGGTTTTTAAATGTTGCCACACGCGTGCGTATATAATCTTTTATCTCTTTCTCTGTTAAACTCATACCCTCAAATATTTGAGCATATGCAACAATAATCTCATCTTTGTTAGGAGTTGGTACACCTATTACAGCAGCAGCCTCTATTTGAGGAAGCTCTAACATAATATCCTCTATCTCACGAGGATAAATATTCATACCTTTAGATATAATAAGATCTTTCTTTCTATCAACTATAGTTACAAAATCTTCTTCATCCATCTTTGCAAAATCACCAGTAAACAGCCAACCATTCTTAATCGCATCATCAGTTGCCTTAGGCATCTTCCAGTAGCCTTTCATTACATTTTCGCCTTTAACAATCAACTCTCCAACTTCACCAAGAGGTACTTCTTTATCATTCTCATCAATAATCTTACCTCTAACACCAGGTATTAATTTTCCAACAGTTGATGCTTTATTATGTCTAACACTGTTAAATGATACTAGTGGCGATGCCTCTGATAATCCGTAACCCTCTAATATAGGAACACCAAATTTTGCTTTAAAAGCACTTAATGTCTCCTCTGATATAGGAGCTCCACCTGATATATGTAACTGTACAGGATAAAGAAACTTTATAAACCATTTAGGGAATTTAGCTTTTACCAACGCTTGGAATACTTGTGGAACGCCTAACATAACTCTTGGACGCTTAAATAGTAATATGTTTCTAAACTTTTTCGTTCTAAGCTCTGTAACGGATTCTAATAATACGATAGATGTTCCAACAGATATAGGATATAAAACTGATGTAGTAAGTGTGTATGAATGAAATAGAGGTAGAAAAACTAAAAATTTCTGATCTGGTCTTATCGCTATACATTTATCTGCAGAGTCCATATTATGTATAAGGTTACCGTGACTTATCATAGCTCCTTTAGGAAACCCTGTTGTACCTGATGTATAGATAAAAAAAGCTAAATCATCAAAATCTGCTTGAGATAAATATTCGCTATCTGAACAACTTACTAACTCTTTAAATATATTTTTTGCCTTAAAACTGTTCTCTCCCCATGATTGAATAGATGTAAGCTTTTTACAATTTTCTTTAAAATATCCTATCATATCTGCAAACTTTTCTGATGTGATTAATATCTTTGAGTCACTATCATTGATAATATATGCAACCTCAGAATCACGAAGCATATTGTTGATAGGGATAACTATTACACCTGCTTTTAATATAGAAAATATACTGATTAAATATTCAGGAGAGTTCTGCATAAGAATAGATACTTTATCTCCCTTCTTTACACCTAACTTTTCTAAATATCTCGCAAAACTATTTGTTGTTCTGTCTACTTCTGAATAAGAATATTTCTTATCATTGAAATATATTAGAGGTTTCTTAGATAATCTTTGTGCTTGACTTGTTAGCATTAAACCTAAATTTTTAAATTTCATAAATAAACCCCTCTTAAACTTCTGATTTACTGTTACCTTTAAGAAAATATGCTATATTTATAGGTAGTATACCTACTATTATACACATTTTTACATAAATTAACATTATTTTTTACTTAGATAAGAATATCCTTTTTATAGCAGGGATTAAAAGAATAGCGATCACCATCTTAACTATTTCTGGAATAATGAACGGCAAGATAGATACTTTAAATGCAGTATCAATATCCATAGCCTTATTTTGGATATAATTTATATTCAAATAAAAATATACAAGACCGATTAGATAGATAATAGATAATGAAATAAGTATAGATAATGCATAGCCATATATATTATCTATCTTCTTTGCGATAACTCCTGCTGGGATTACTGCAAATAAAAACCCTATTAAAAAACCAAATGATGGACGTAGGAAATACGATATACCACCACCTGATGCAAAAATAGGCAAACCTATCAGCCCTAAAACAAGGTAGATCAAAACTCCATAGAACGATAATCTACTCCCAAAAACCACTGGAATAATAAATATTACCAACATCTGTAATGTGAATGGTAGGTATGGATTAGGTATACGAATAAACGTAGAAATTGTAACCATCGCTGTGATTAATCCTATATATACAGGATATTTATATCTATCATCTATCATCGTGATACTCTCTCCAAAAATGATAATCATCAAAACTATCAACTAACTACCACACAATCATAAGTAGAAAACCTTACTCGATCTGTTCTCCTAATAAAGAGTTAGGTCTAGCTTCTAAAATTCTCACATTCACCATATCACCAAGTTTAAGCTCTTTAGTTGATGTAAATGCTACACCTCTATTTTGTTCAGTTAAGCCATGAAACTGGCTACTATCTTTACTTGATCTACCTGTAATTAATATCTCAAACTCTTCGCCTATAAGTTTCTCTAACTTACGTGTAACTATTTCATCTTTTAATACAAATAACTCTGCTAATCTTCTTGATTTTGTAGCCTTATCTAAACTATCACTAAAAGTTGCAGCTTTAGTCCCTGGACGTGATGAATATTTAAACGCAAATACATGATCGAACTCTGCATAAGAAATAAGATCTAACGATTGCTGAAACTCTTCCTCTGTTTCATCTGGAAAACCTACTATAAAATCTGATGAAAAAGATATATTAGGAATAATTTTCTTTGCATAATCTATCTTTCTCTTATAGTCCTCTACTGTATAACACCTACTCATCTTCTCTAAAATATTATTAGAACCTGATTGTGCTGGTAGATGAATATATTTACAAACTTTATCTAATTTAGCGATAATATCTACTAACTCTTCATCAAAATCTTTAGGGTGAGATGTTATAAATCTTATCCTCTTAACACCCTCAATATCATTCACATAACTTAATAGATCGCCAAAATCTGCAATGCTACCATCAGTTAATTTACCTCTATATGAATTAACATTCTGTCCAAGCAACATAATCTCTTTACTGCCACCTGCAATAAGTGCTTTAACCTCATCAGTGATCTCTTTAACATCTCTTGATACTTCAACACCTCGTACATAAGGTACTATACAGTAAGTACAAAAATTTTCGCAACCTTTCATAATCGTAACTTGAGCTGATATTTTGCTCTTTCGTTTAAACTTCTCTATCACAAATGTTTCTGTCATTAAAGATGTATCAACAAACCTCTCTCCTGCTAATGCTCTATCTATTAGCTCATCAAAATTTGCAACAGCATCTGTACCTATTACAAAATTTACTAACGGAAAAGCTTTTAAAAGTTTTTTGCCTTGATCTTGTGCAACACAACCTGTTAAACCGATAATAACATCTCTATCATTTCTTTTAAGGTCTTTTGCGATTACACCTAAATAACTAGCAATCTTAATCTCTGGTTTTGCCCTAACGGAACAGGTGTTTAAAATTATAACTGTTGCTTCTCTTGTATCTAATACTTGATAGTAACCTCTCATCTCTAACGATGATGATATCCTCTCTGAATCATACTCATTCATAGCACAACCGAACGTATATATATAATATCCTTTATTTAAATCCATCTAACTAATATGCACCTTTCCTTTTTATTACTACTGTTGGAGTTAAAAATAGTATCGTTAAATCCAACCAAACAGACCAGTTGAGAACGTACCATGTATCTCTTGAAATTCTATAATCGTAATCGGTATCACTTCTTCCAGATACCTGCCATAAACCAGTTATCCCAGGTCTTACGCATGTATAATATGTAGCGAACTCTTTATAATATTTATCTATCTCTTCTTTTATAACTGGACGTGGACCAACTAAACTCATATCTCCAATTATAACATTAAGTATCTGAGGTAATTCATCTAATGATGTTTTACGTAAAAAATTACCCACTCTTGTAACCCTTGGATCATTCTTTAATTTATAAGAACTCTCCCACTCTGCCTTAGCTTCAAGATTGTTTTCTAAAATATCTTTTAACCGCTCTGTAGCATCAATATACATTGATCTAAACTTTATCACATTAATTGTTCTACCATTTCTACCTATCCTTGCATGAGTATAAAAAGGTTTGCCCTTTGATGTGATCATAATTACAGCAGCTATAATGGTAAAAAACGGAATAATAAAAGGTAGAGAAAGTATACATAAAAAAAGATCTATTGAACGTTTTAATACTCTATTGATATATGACTTAATATTATTATTTATCTCAAGATACGATAACTTATTCATCAATGTTTCAACAGTTACAGCATTTGATAAAGCTAAACCCTCTGATGATGGAAGAAGAATAATTTTAGATAATGATATATGTAATCTACCCATTAACGAAGATAACATATCTCTCTCAATTGATGACTGTATAATAATAGCTACAGTTATATTATTCTCTTTTACAATCCTCTCTACATTATCAACTATACCTAAAACATCTTTATCAGAATTGTTACCCTCTTTCATCAAAACTTGTCCTTTGATATTAAGCGCTAAATTTTTCTCTTCATTAAACATTTTTAATATAGATTGATACTCTGTACCACCACCTATAATGATAGTGCTATCGTTAAAATTACCCTCTTTATAGATAACCCTTTTAAATATATATCTAAAAGTTATCATCAAAATTACAGCGTATCCAAAAATCAATATTACCATTAATCTTGATATCTCGTCTGTTGATTTTGATATAGATACAAATGCAAAAACAAGTATAAAAGCGACTATATTTGATTTAAATATATCTCGTGCTTCTAACCAAAAAGGCATTTTTTTTATATATAACCCATTAGATATAATGATAAGCATAAGAACAGCAAATACCCACCATAGATTAAATATAAAATATCCAAAATTGAACTGTAATTCTATGATACCTATCATTTTTTCAGCCATTAAACGTGTAAAAAACGCAAGTACTACAGATACTATATATGCACTAAAATCAGTTAAAACAAGAGAAATAATATAGCCGATACGACTATAATTATTTAATGGTTTTCTCATAATATATATCCGTTACTTTTCTCTAAATTAACTATATATGACTTAATACCATCTTCTAGTGAGGTAAATGGTTTGCTATATCCTGTTGAAAGAAATCTACTCATATCCGCTTCTGTAAACTTTTGATACTTACCTTTTAAATCTTCTGGAAATGGAATATATTTTATCTTTTTATTACAGTAATCACTAACAACCTTCGCTATATCATAAAACGAACGTGCCTTACCTGTCCCTGTATTATATATCCCTGATATATTTCTATCCAATAAATACAAATTCATCTCAACTACATCTTTAACATATATAAAATCTCTTAAAAAGTTTTCACTGCCCTCAAATATTTCAAGATCTTCTCCAGCTTTTGCTTGATGAAATAGTTTAAAAACCAGTGATGCCATTCTACCTTTATGATTCTCTTGTTCTCCATAAACATTAAAATATCTTAGACCTGCAACTTGACTTTTAACACCTGATGCTAAAACTTTTCTAACATATTGATCAAATAAAAATTTTGAGTAAGCATAGATATTTAAAGGGTATTCATATTCGCTACTCTCTTTAAATCCATCTATTCCATTACCGTAAGTAGATGCACTTGATGCATATATAAATTTTACCTCATTATCAACTGAAGCATCAAGAAGTTGTTTTGAATACTCATAATTATTTTTCATCATGTACCTACCGTTACTCTCAACCGTATCAGCACAAGCACCTTGATGAAAGACAGCCTCTACTCTTTCATTCGATAGAAATGATGTAAAATCAAAATCTCGTTTATCTACAAAATCTAAAAATTTTAATCTATTTAAGTTAAGATGTTTATCTGCTTTTTCAAGGTTGTCTATTACTAATATATCTGATACGCCATGATCATTTAAACCCTTGATTATGTTTGAACCTATAAAGCCTGCACCACCTGTAACAATTATCATAATTATACCCTCTATAAATTATATTATTACTCTGTCCTTATACTCTTAATATTTTATCAATAATATCTAATTATATTATCACTATAAATTTACTAACTTGATATTTTATTAATTATATTTGTTGAGGAATACCCTTCTACAAAATCTATTAACTCAACTTTAGCTGCGTACTCTCTACCTACAACTTCTTCAAGTTTATAATCTCCACCCTTAACTAAAACATCAGGTTGAATCGTTTTGATCAACTCTATAGGTGTCTCATCATTAAAAATAATCACATGATCTATAAATGAAAATGCAGATAATAATGTGGCTCTGTCTGTTTGATTATTAATAGGTCTAGTATTACCTTTCAACACCTTGACAGACTTATCAGAATTAAGTCCAACGATTAAAACATCACCAACTTCTTTTGCAGCTTGCAGATATTTTACATGTCCGATATGAAGAATATCAAAACAACCGTTAGTAAAAACAATCTTCTTGCCTCGATCTCTATAATAAACTAAAACCTTATCTAAATTCTTTGTAGTAATCATTTTAGAGTGTTCGATAAGATTATAACTCTCTTTTAACTCATCAATCGTTATAGGCACAGTATGAGCTTTACCAACTACAATCCCTGCAGCTCTATTTGCAAGCTCGATAGTTTCTGTGATATCTTTATTTAATGCAAATGAAACAGCTAAAATAGATACAACTGTGTCTCCTGCTCCTGAAACATCAAAAACCTCTTTCGACTCTGCTTTAAATGTTTTAGCGTAATCAGATGTTATAACAGTTATACCTTGATCAGATCTTGTTACAATTAGATATTCAATATCATACCTATCTTTAATAAGTCTACCGTATTTATAAACATCTTCATCTGTATTTTTAATAGATATATTTGCAACCTCTGCCAACTCTTTAACATTAGGAGTTACAACTGTTGCTCCTTTATACTTTGTCCAATCATTACCTTTAGGATCAATAATTATTGGTTTTGAAATCTTTTTTGCTTCTGATATAAGATACGTACATATCTCATCACAACAAAACCCTTTACCGTAGTCAGATATAATAATAACATCATTTAGTTTAAGATCGCTCTTAATAGTTTTTTTAATCTCTTTTATTGAAGTGCTATCAAGTACTATCTCATCTTCAAAATCTAGTCGTACTATCTGCTGTCTTGAACCGATAACTCTTAATTTGCTTGTTGTGTTATGTTGAAAGTTATATAACTCATACGATACTTTTATATTATCAAGCATTTTTCTCAAAATCTTACCGTGAGCATCATCTCCTGCTAAGCCTAATAATCTAACATTCGCATTGATATGTGATAAGTTATTAGCAACATTACATGCACCACCTAATCTATTAGTGGTATCTCCAATCTTAACAACAGGTACAGGTGCTTCGGGAGATATCCTTGATACATCACCTGTATAATAAATATCTAACATCATATCACCAACAACTAATATATTTACAGTTGAAAAATTTAATTTCATTGATTATTTCCATTATCTTTTAAAATATTCTTTAATTTATCTAATTTTATATTAGCATCTTTATAATCTATATAAGACTCATCAATCTTTGAGTACCAAAATATAGCATCACGTACTAAAAACAGATCTACTTCACTGATATTGTTAACAGTTTTTTCGTACTGTTTATTACCTAACTTATATGCTATATCACTCTTTAATTGTATAACCTCTAAGCTAGGCTTACCTATGTATGTAAGTGAGTAATATGCTTTTTCAAACTCTCCTTCTTTTAGAAAGATAATACCTTTATCGTAATATCTTAAAGGGGCTTTCTCTATTATCTCATTTGCAACCGATACTACTTTTTTTTGTAACTCCATAGCTTCTTCATAATTTTCCGCTTTCTCAGAAATACCATCAAGACTGATTAATGCTAGATCAACATATTCAGCAGCAGATATATAATCGTCTCTATCAGCTGCACCTAACGCTTTCTCATACGCTTCATTTGCCATAATAAGCAGTTCTTTATATCGTAAAAGTTGATAGACTATAGTTTTTAAGGCTAATACTTTTCTATTTGTTTTGCGTATATTATAAGCCTCAATTAACTTATCATGAGCTCCTTCAATATCACCTTCATCGTATAGAATAACCGCCTCATCGTACAGTTTAAAATCCTCTCCATTAAAATATCTATATGTAAAATATCCTACAGATAATAAAAAAACTGTTACGACTAATACAAATATAGATCTACCAATCATCTCTCTCTCACTTAGTTGTAAATAATCTCTTACTTAGCTGTTAATCTCTCAATATATCCTTTAAGATTAATATCTTCAACTCGCTTTATATAGCTTTCATATTCAGCCATATTTCCTTGTTGTGCATACACATACGCCATAAATGCAAAATCCATCTGATCTATACCTTTACCCGCAAGAGAGATTATTAAATTATAATCTTTCTTATCTACAAAATGTTTATAGATAGATAACTTATCCTCACAAGTATTAAAACGTTTAGCTGATGATGTAGTAAACAGATCTTTCTCTATAAAGTTACCTGTATATTTACAAACTTCTCGCATATTCTTACTATCTAAAGTATCTATGAATATAGCGAATTTATCCTTATCACCGTTCTTAATTAAACATGAAGTAACTGTCTTTACAAGTGTTGCATTCTCTTTTGTAAGACACTTTTCAATCAGATCGCACTCATACTTAACATCTATTCGACTACTTGACTCTATCATTCTGCAATACGATGCTTTAGATAATTTATAATCAGCTTTTATATCTCTATCAAATACAGTTATATACTCTTTATAATTACCAGCGTCCCAAGACATATTTAATGCTAACTCTAGCGATTCGCTTGTCTTATATTCATTATATAATTTAAAAAAATCTTCTTTCATCTTATTGATATAGAAATATTTTGAGTAATAATTTAATACCTCTTCAGATTTTTCTGTATCTGATAGATTATCATAGACTACTAAAACATACTCTGGGTTATCTTTTATCTTATTGATAAAGAAAAGTAACTCTCTTGGATCGTAACTTCTTTGAGCTACAGCGTCAGTTAACGGTTTATCAACTACACACTCCGATTTAGTATAAAGTAGTAGCCCTGCATTCTCATCATCAATCAAAAACTGTTTAGCAAGATTGCAATCTGTTTTAAGAAGTAGAGACATCTTATCACTCATAAGTTTCTCTGTGTTAAATCTATAATTTTTACTATCTTGAATTTTAAGTAAAGTATCTTTTGCACTTTCAAGATTACCTTCAGCTTGATATATTTGATATAAAATATATCGTGCAAAATCAGCCTCATCCCCTTGTCTATTCTTTGAAAGAAAAACCTCAAACGCTATCTTTGTAACATCAGTAAGTCCATCTTCATACGCCTTTAATCCGACAAAATAATCTTCATCGTAAAATGATTCAGTATCGGTTTTTATAATAGACTTATTATCTGATTGCACATCTCCACTATCTATCTTAATGCTCTGATTAGAGTATAGATTAGATATAGAACTTATAAAAAAAGTAGTAACAAAAACAATTATTTTAAACATTTTTCAATAACCTGTATCGGATGAATAACTTCCTTATTTCCTAAATGAGTCATCTGCATAGCGCAAGTTGGACAATCAGTTGCAGCGTATGAAACACTAGATTTATTCAATTTATTTATCATAGGAGACGCTATATCAAGTGATTGAGCGTAGTTCTCCTTATATAACCCCCAACTACCTGCCATTCCACAACAAGAACTATTTAAATCGGTACTCTCAACTCCATCAAGCTGATTAAGTACATCTATAGTTGAACTAGGGTTAGGAAGTAACTTCATGTGACAAGACATATGATAAACTAAATCAATATCATCTCTCTTCTCTATTCTATGAATATTATTAAGATCATCTTTAATAAGATCTGTAATATATATTATTTTTGACTTCACTTTATCAATATTGCTACCATCAAGACAGTAACTCCACTCTTTATATAACGATAAAGCACAAGATGAACATGATGTAACAATATAATCTGCTTGATCTATATAATTACCCCACAGATCAAGGTTTTTCTTAATCTGATTTCTTGTTTTATCCGCCATACCTTTTGATATATGTGGTATACCGCAACATGTTTGTTTAGGAACAATCACCGTATAACCTAACTCTTTCAACACATTAATAGTAGACTCTGTAATCTCTGGCTTAATATATGATGCGTAACAACCTGCAAAATATATAACTGTTTTACCAGAATATATATCTTTATTATATTGAATATAATCTTTGATCGTTCTCTTACTAAAAGTTACCATCTTTCTTTCATGTGCAAGTCCAGTAAAGCGTTCCATTAATTTACGAACTTTAAGTGGTGATGTTATTTTAGTAATAAGAGAACCAAATCTATGAAACAGCTTACCCATTAACTCAAACTTAGTCACTAAATGACTAGTTAATGAGGCACCATGCTTTTTAAAATACCTAGCCTTAACCTCTAAGGCTAATTTAGGGATATTAACTTTAGATGGACACTCAATAGAACAACTACCACAGTTGACACAATGATTAATAACATTCATAAACGGTTCATCAAACATAGCCATTTCAGGGTCTAACCTTCCAGATAAGTACGCTCGTAAAATATTAGCTTTAGCTTTAGGTGTTGCATTCTCATCTTTAGTAGACTTATATACAGGACACATTCTTGTTGCATTCGTAATAGTTGTACATTTAGAACAACCATGACATAACTCAGCCTCTTGTATAAATGAATTATCATTCCATATAAGTTCGTATGCAGAACTATCTTCTGCCTTATACTCAATCCCGTAACGAAGATTTTTTGCCATTAAAGAAGCATCATCATTCGTTTTTATATCTGGATTAAATATCTTTTTCGGATCAAAATTGTTTTTCACTTTCAAAAATATATCATATATATCTTTATACTGTCTTGGTATATAGCAACTTCTTAATCTACCATCTCCATGCTCTCCAGATATTGTTCCATTCAATCTACTTACAAGTTCATATATCTCATCTGCTAACGGTTTTAATAGTAACACATCACTTTTTTCTTTAAGATTTAATAACGGACGGGTATGAAGTAGCCCTTTAGCTATATGCCCATATGATACATAATCTACCTCATATTTAGCAAATATCTTTGCTATTCCTTTAAAGTATGCAGTAAGGGTCTTAGTAGGTACTGCTGCATCTTCAACAAGTGCAATTATCTTTTTATCACCCTTTAATTGATATAAAATAGGTACAGCTGACTTACGTACAGCAGATAGCTGTGCAACCTCTTTCTTATCAACAGCAAAATTAATATTTTTTGATAATTTTTTAGCTTTTATCAACTGCATAGATTTTTTAGCTTTTTCAACTACTTCTTTATCAGTATCGCCATCAAACTCTATAAGAAGAAGATTATCTATATCTGATGGGATTTTATCTTTCAACTCTGGTCTATAAGTAGAAGCTAGCGTAAGAAGGGTTTTATCCATTATCTCTATTGCTGCTGGATCAAACTCTAAGGCTACTTGACTTGCCTCAGCCGATAACTCTTTATCTTTAAAATATCCAACTAGTAGAGATGAGAAAGGTTTCTTCTTTAATAAAGAAAATTTCAACTGTGTAACAATTCCAAATGTTCCTTCAGATCCACCTATTAACTTATGAAGAAATAAACGGCTATCTCTAATTACATCTCTTAACTCGTAACCTGAAACATTACACTTGATCGGAGGATAAGATTTATTAATTAACTCTATATTTTTTGATATAGAAGAATACACATCTTTAAGTATTTTAGGAAGATCTTCAATATTCATATCTGCTACATCTGAAAATCTATGTATCGATCCATCTGATAAAACTATCTCTGCATCCATCATATAATCTGATGTATTACCGTATTTAACAGAGTACTCTCCACCTGCATTAGTTGCATACATTCCACCAAATGTTGCATACTCTCCTGATGATGGAGCTGCTGGAAAAAATATACCTGTACCATTAAGCGCTATCTCTAACTCTCCATGTCTATATCCAGGCTCACAGGTGAAATGATTACTGTTTAAATCTAAACTCAATAACCTATTCATATATTTCGTAAAATCTATTATAAGTCCACTACCAACAGCTGATCCACATAAACCAGAACCTGCTCCCCTTGGATGAACTGAGATTTTATTTTCTACTGCAAACTTTACAGCTTTAGCTACATCGTAAGCATCTTTAGGATATAAAACAGCTAAAGGTTTTACCATAAATATAGACGCATCTGTAGAAAGTTCTACACGTTTAATCTCATCGGTGTGAAGGTCTCCCTTAATGCTCTCTTTTAATTTATCAAAATTCATTATATATCTACCTATTAAATAAAATATTCTTTCTAGTCTATAACTATCATCAATAATAATCAAGTACTTTCAACTATTAAAAACTTCTATAAATTAACGAATAAACACCAACCATTATAATTGTTTGTATATCGTGGATATATAATTTCTATTTTCATTTAATTGAAATTAGTTTATCTTAACAATTATGAATAAAAGAATAAACATAGGTTTAACATTAGGCGATCCTGCTGGAATAGGTTATGAAGTCACTTTAAAGTTTCTTAGACAACTGTATTATACAGATATTTCAAATATAGATTATGATATTACTCTGTTTTGCCATAGATTTATACTAGATAAAGTGGTAAGCGATATATTTAATAATAACTATCCTTCTGATCTTTTTAATCAGTTGAAGATTATAGAACCTAATAACTTTAACGAATTTAATTTTACATATGGTGAGAACTCAATCGAATGTGGTGATGCTTCAATGCAGTATATTAAAAAAGCAGTTGAGTATGTAGAGAATGGTTATATTGATGCAATTGTTACTCTACCGATAAATAAATATTCTATCAGTCTTGCTGGATATGATTTTATTGGACATACAGAATATCTAGCTCATCTTACCTGTTCTAAAGATATATCAATGATGATGATATCGAACAATTTTAAAATTGTACTTGTAACAACTCATCTACCACTAAAAGATGTTGCAAAAGCTATCACAAAACAGAAAATAGTAACAGCTATTGAAAATGCTCATAAAGCTGGAAGGTATTTTAATATTAATAAACCAAAAATCGCTGTTTGTTCACTTAACCCTCATGCAGGCGATAATGGAGCAATAGGCGTTGAAGAAATTAATCTTATCAACCCTACGGTAAAGGAAACTTATGAAAACGGTATTGATGTATACGGCTCATTCCCTGCTGATACTATCTATACAGATAAAGCCTACGATTTCTTTATAGCGATGTACCATGATCAAGCATTGATACCTATAAAAATAAACTCGTTCGGCGAAGCTGTAAATGTTACGCTTGGATTAAATATTATAAGAACATCTGTTGATCACGGAACTGCTTTTAATATTGCAGGTCAAGGAGTAGCATCTATATCTTCGCTTACAAAAGCTATAGATGTCGCAAAAATAATGATAATTAATAAAAAAGTAGATACTCAATAAATGATAAAAAGAAACTTAATTAAACTCTTTAAAGAAGAGAGTAAATATACTAAAAAATCGTTAGGACAACATTTTCTAACTAATCAACATATAATTGAACAGATCGTAGCATCAGCTGATATTGATGAAAACTGTAATATTATCGAAATAGGGCCTGGATGTGGAGTATTAACTGAATATCTAGTCGATACCCCTGCTCACTTAACAGCTGTTGAAATAGATACAGATCTTACATACTTTCTTATACGTCAGTTTGAAGATAAATCCAACTTTGATATAGTTAATGAAGATGCATCTAAATTAGATTTTTCAACTTTACTTAATAAAGATAGCAAGATCATATATGTTGGCAATCTACCATACAACCTATCTGTTAGGATATTAACACAGATAACATATGATATAGATAGAATTAAGTCTGTTGTCTTTATGTTCCAAAAAGAGGTTGCAAATAGAATTAACGCGAAACCTAATAGTAAAGAGTATTCATCTTTATCTGTTTTTGCATCGTACTACTACGATATTTCTAAAGTTAGGGATATCGGTGGTAATAACTTTATGCCTAATACTAAAGTACAATCTACTGTCTTAAAATTTATTCCACATAAAAACAGATTGCTTGAAAGCGATAAAGAAGAAGGTTTTTTTAAGTTTATAAATATAGCATTCACTCAAAAACGTAAAACACTTAAAAATAATTTGAGAATTATAACAGATGTAACAAATATATTAAATGAACTAGATATAAAGCCATCTGTTAGAGCTGAAGAGTTATCAATTATAGATTTTGTTAAATTATTTAATAAAATATCATCTTAAATTTAATAAACACATAATAATACTATCTAATTATATTATATGCTGTTGCTATTTTATATAGATATGAGTTATAATATTTCCTTGAAATATCCAGATAAATAGAGAAGAGATTTTGACTAAATTTGAAAATAAGTTTAAAAATATTGATGAATACAGAAGCATGGAAATCGGTTTTAAAAGAATTGACTTAGCTTTAACATTAATTAATTTTGATGAAAGAAAACTAGGGAAAATTATACACATAGCTGGAACTAACGGTAAAGGATCAACTGCAACTTTTTTAAATCAAATTCTATCTGTAAATTATCTGCAAACAGCACTATTCACATCACCACATATTATGGATATAACAGAAAGAATATCTATAAACGGTAAGGATATTACAAAAAGTAAATTTAACTCTCTATTTGATGAAAATATAGATATAATTAATAAATGTAAGCTTACTTACTTTGAAGCGATTTTTTTTCTTTTTATCGTTCATACAATTAAAAGTAACGTCGATATAACTATCTTAGAAACTGGAATAGGTGGAAGGTATGATGCAACAAATACATCTTTAATAACAGATAAAATTACAGTTTTCACCTCTTTTTCACTAGATCATACAGAGATTCTTGGAAATAATATATTCAGTATAATTGATGACAAACTATCTATCACAAGAGAGTCTAATAAAAGTTTTATCGGAATAAATCACGATCAGATCAGAAAATATATTAGAACGAGAATAAATGAAAATAATCTGCTTTTTATAGAAGATAAAGAAAGAGAGAATAATTTATACCCGTATCCATACAGTGAAAACTACGAACTTGCAAATAAAGTTGCCTCATATATATTAGGGGAAAATCTACCAACCGATAACTCTCTTTGCCTTCCTCAAGCAAGGCTTGAATATCATGACAATATCATATTAGATGGAACTCATAATATAGATGGGTTAATAAAATTAATAAAATCTATCAATAAAAGTGAGATAGGATATATAATTTTCTCACTAACATCAAATAGGGATATAAATAGTTTTTTAAACATATTAAAAACTATCTCTAATAATATTATCTTAACAACGATACCTGATAATCCACGATCTATTGATGAAGATCAATTGAATGAGATTGATTGTAAAACATACCTATCCCCTATTGATGCATGGGAGTTTGTACAAAATAATAATGAAAATGGTAAGAGAATTCTTATTTTAGGATCGTTTTTTCTGATCGCTTACTATAAGAAAACTCTCGGTATAAGTGCATGATTAAAGCGTTTAAAAATATATTAAAGGTATCTGTTATGTTAATACTAACAACAACAGGTGTCTACTCAATTGATAAAGACGAATATAAATTATCAGCTGATAACGCATCTCTTATAGATAATAACACTTACATTGCAACAGGAGATGTTTTCTTAGAGGCAAAAGAGGTTACAGTTAAAGCAGATTTAGTAAAATATTTTTTAGATAATAATACATTAAACGCAATCGGAAATGTCACACTAATATCTGGAACAAAAACAATTAATGCAGATGAAATTACATACAATATAGATAACGATACAGGAAGAGCATCAAATGTTACTGGATATTTAGATCCTGATTACTATATATGTGCAAAATCATTTGAACAAACCTCTGCTTCAACATTTAATCTTAAAGAGGCAAGAATATCTGCTTGTCCTGGGACTATTCCTGATTGGTCGTTCTATCTATATTCAGGAAGTTTAGATCTTGAAGGATCAGCCGTTGCTAATCATATAACAATGGATATTTTAAATACCCCTATAATATACTCTCCTAGATTATCATACCCTCTAGCCTCTAAAAGAAAAACTGGACTTCTCATGCCTGATCTAGGAATATCTAGTACACATGGTACTTTCTTATTAGCTAGATTTTACATAGCTCCAGATATAAATTATGATTTTACAATAGGGCTTAATATCTTTACATCAAGTGGATTTCAACCGTCTGCAGAGTTTAGATACTCTCTTACTGAAAAATCAAACTTTTATGTAGCAGCAGAATGGATACATGATTTTACAGATGAAATAAGAAATAAAGAAAGATGGAGTTATATTTTAGTAAACTCATACTCTCCAATAGATGAAGTAACAATATCGTTAAATGCGAACGAAGCATCAGATTATCTATATGCAAGAAGTTATAGCGAATATTCAATGTCAGAGTATTTTAAAAATAATAAAGAAAATTTCTATCATCTTGAAGTAGCTATAAATTACTTCTCAAGCTTTATTAATGTAAATGTTGAATATAATAAAAATACTCAATATAGAGATCAACTTGTTAGTTATCAAAAAAACTATACAGAATTATTACCAACAATATCATTATATAAAACTATCCCAGTGCTACCTTTTCTTGTTCTATCTTATGATCTATCTTATGAGAGAGTAACATCACAAAATCAAGATCTTGGATACGACAACTCTTTGCTTTTAAATGATGTAGATAAATATAGTCGTTTTAATTCAACCCTCAACCTTAAAGCACCTATTGATTTGAAACTTGCTATCATTACTCCATCAATTGAAGTCGGATACTCATTATGGCACGATTACAATAAAGAGTTTGATAGTAGTCTCTCAAAAAAAGATGCTTTAGGCGGAATAGATATTCTTAAACCGAATATGGCTCAACGATATTACGCTTCATTTGGATTATCTTCTGCATTTAGAGAGCTGTATAGAGAATATAAATATTTTACTCACACAATATCTAATACGGTTTCACTAAACTATCTTCCAGAACTATCACATAATAATCAAGTTATAAACTCTTCATTTGATAATCTTATACCTAATGGCGGTATAACATATAAAATGATAAATTACCTTACTGCTAAAACATGGAATCATACAATAACATTATCTCAAGGTTTTAATTTTATTGATACTCTTGAATTTACTCCATTAACAATAAATATGATAACAAATGTAAACGATATTTTTATAAACATATTTGATATGGAGTTTAGTTATTCAGATAGTATAAATAAAGGTCACTCAACGGTACAATTTCTATCTAATCAGTTACGCTTCTTTATTTTAAAATATTTATACGTTGACACTGTATATGTACACGATAATAGAGCAGAGAGTTTCTATAACACATCAGTAACAGTAAGTGGTGGGTTTAGGATATGGCGTATAGGTGGTAAAGCAAGCGCTACATGGCAAGGTGATAATAACAACGGATTTAGTAATTTAAAATCAACATCGCAAGGTGTAGGATTAAGTTATAATGCAGATTGTTGGTCTATCGGAGTTGAGGTTGTACACGATCTCTATATCACAAGTTTTGGATCAAATCAGAATTTAAGAGATGAGTATACTGTCTATTTAGCATTTTCTCTTAAAGGATTAGTAGAGACTACGTTACAGTTTGATACATCTACTTTCACTCCTGTAAATTAATTATGATGACTATCCTTGATATTATTATATATTTATATTATACTAGCTTTTATTTGTTTGAGATATGAGGTGTCGCATATATAAGTTTTTTTTCATTATTATGATAGGACTACTTTTCTGTTCAACTAATGTTTATTCATTTTCAACAGATGCAACTGGAGTCGCTCATATTAAAAACAGAAATATAAAAGCAGCAAAAAAAGATGCAATTAATGATGCTCTGCTATCTGGAATTAGACAGTATTATTACTCTATTGCACCTGTTGAGAAAATTCAAATACCTAAAATTACCAATAGTTATTTAAAATATGTGAAAAAATTTATTGTTCTATCAGATAAAGTAGATGAAACTAATAGAAAATACGTAGTTAATCTACAAGTGACAGTTGACACAATAGGGCTTAGTGATGCTTCTGAATATACTAGCCAACAAACTAATTCAGCTGTTTACTCAATTGAGGGTATAGATTATATGTTGATAGGCAGAGAAGTATCAGAACAAATAATTACAGATGAACTTAAAAAGAAAAACTTTATACTATCAGATCAAGATTATTTTGAATATTCCATCCGTGATGATAGTAATATAAAAAAAATACTTAAAAAATTTAACGATCATAATGCAAACTTTTATTTTAACCTAGTAGCTGATGTAAAATTTGATGATTTTACAAATAAAGATTCTAAGTGTGAATTAATCTTAACAACTACGGTATACAATAAAGTCTCTAATAAAACAACATTAAGAGTAAATACTGACTCTAAACTTAATGATACAGTTACTTGTCTTGAAGAAGTATTAGTTAAAAGTATGCAGAAGACTTTAGATTATATTAGAGGTCAAGTAGTAAGGCTTGATACTTTAGAAAATGTTTCACATAAATTAAATATTATTATAATAAATTTCACCAATATGGTAACCGTTAATAATCTACTAAACTCATTGAAAGATAGAAAATATATTAGTGACTTTAATATCAAATCTTTTGCTCAAAAAGAAGTTACTATCGAAGTCACAGCTTTTATAAATGAAGCTGATATGGTAAAAAGATTATCATTGCTATTAGGTACTGATATGAATGTTTATATTAATGATAATGAAATTATCGTTAATTTCAATAATAATTAAACGAATATTTAGATAACGTAATGATAAATAAACTTTTAGACTTACTTAAATCAAAACGAAAAATTCTTATACAAACTCATAATAATCCTGATCCAGATGCGATTGCTGCTGCATTTGGATTAAAAAACATAATTACTAGATTACAAAAGAAACGTGTTACTATCGCATATATGGGGATAATCGGAAGGATAGAAAATAGAAAGCTAGTTAAGATATGTAATATTGATATGTATCGCTTAGACTCTATTGATATATCTAGATACGATTATATAATAGTTGTTGATACACAGATAGGTGCTGGTAATAGTTATCAAATAGGTGATAGAACTCCTGACGCAGTAATAGATCATCATAATCAGATTATGCTTGATAAATCTATACCGTTTATAGATATTAGAACTGAGTACGGATCTACATCTACAATTATCACCGAGTATTATAAACAGTTAGGTATCATTCCATCACAAAACACAGCGATCGCACTATATTATGGTATAAAAACAGATATCTTTGGTGTTGCTAGAAAAAGTATTCAAAAAGATGTTGATATGTTAGGATTTATTTTTCCATCTATTTCTATATTAAAATTAAATAAAATTGAAACTCCAGATATGCCTAATTTTTACTTTAGAAATATAGGAAAAGCCATTGATAGATCGGTAATTATAGGGGATCTTCTATTCTGTGATCTAGGTACTGTACGCAACCCTGATTTAATAGCAGAAATGAGTGACTTCCTTCTACGTATGCGTAAAATAACTACAGCATTTATAGTTGGTAAAATTAAAGATACCTGTTATTTTTCATTGCGATATAAGAAAAATGATATTAAAGTTGGTATAATGGCGATATCGTTAGTAAAAGGTATCGGTTACGGTGGTGGACATATGAAGTCTGCTGGAGGACAAGTTCCTCTTAACGATCAATTAACATATAGTGATGCAGTAAAAATACTTAAAAAACGATTGATAGAAAAAATAAAAAATGTTGATCCTGAAAATTATGAGGAAAAACGTATCTAGTATTAATTAAAAGGAGAATATGTTTATGAAAAAGTATGTTTGTTTAGTCTGTGCATGGGTATATGATGAAGCGATAGGTGATCCTGATTCTGGACTTGCTCCAGGCACTAAATTTGAAGATATCCCTGATGATTGGGAATGCCCATTATGCAAGGTAAGAAAAGATCAATTTAAATTGGTTGAAGATTAAGAAGTTAAGTAATTAAAAAATTATAATATGTTTTAAAATAAGCAGTGGAAGTTACGATAAATAGATACTTCTACTGCTTTTTTCATGTTTAAAATTAATAATTAGATATGGTATCTGCAAGAAAAATGGTAAAATGATTTAAAATTAAAAATACATACCTAAATAAAATATAAGCAAATCCCTATCAACTTCTAGTTGGTAAAACCTATCTTCTAAAAGTATTTATATCTATCACTTCTAGTTGATGCGGTTTTTTCTTCCACTCATAAATATCTACTTCAGCCTCATACTCAACATCAGGATCATCATTTGGTGATCTATCAGGAAGATTTAATATCGCTAATGTATGTTTATCCTCACTCAATGCTAAACACTCATAATATGAAAACTCAAAAACTTCTAACTCACGACATGTAATATCAGTAATAACTGCTCTTTGTGTTTCAAGAAACATAATCTTATTGCCAGGTAATTCTAATATCTCTACACATTCATATGTTATCGGAGATGGTTGATAAGCTCTTATCTTATCTCCCTCTTCCTTATCTCTTAATATAGAATATTTTAAAACCGCTTCCTTATCAAAAATCATCATTCCATCTATTGTAGATTCCCTATTAGTTACAGTTGTCCACACTCTACCACCGATTACAGCTATAGAGTAAATATCGTAGCGTTGCTTATGTGCATTTAATTGCTTTGTGTTTTTATCGTAAACATATACAGTTGTTGATTTACCCCATGTTATCATTGCTATTGCTATTATATCTTTATGTTCCGATGCAGCAATTTCTATCCAATTAGGTCTCTCTTTAGATTCAAATATAGCTATTAACTCTAAATTATTATCATAAAGTTCACATCTATCATCTGTTGATACAGATAGTATATAACCTGCAGAAAGATACCACACACATGATATATTCTGAATAACATGTATCTCTTCTAGCTCATCTGTAACTAAATATTTATGAATACGGTTATGGCGAATAATCAGTAAGTAAAGTTGTGAATTAGATATATAGAAATTAAAGTAATTCATATCATGTTGATGATAGCTTTCTCTAGGTAAAGACTCTATAAGTTCAACTTTCTCACCGTTAGAACGATAGATATCTAACGCTTCGTCCCACTCATTTGTATAGTTGGAAAAATATAAATACATATAGCCATTTACATAATGATAATCAACAATATCTTTATGACCACTATCAATAAATATAAATTTCTGTGATGAGCCATCTTCCATATTGTAACGATATGCTATTATATCTTCATTACTATTTTCTAAGATGAGATAAGAGTTATCTGTTAGAAGTTTTATCCTCTTAAATCCATGTAGGTATTTAAAGAAATACGCCTTTAAATTATCGTGCTTAATCGTTTTACTTTTCTCAAACAAAACAGTTCCTTACTATATATAGTTCATTGTAAAAATTTCAAATTAATGAATAACCATTTAATCATAATTATAAAAAAAATTCAAGTTAATATATTAATTTAACATGAACAAAAACTTTTATAGACAATTCTATAAATTTATATAGAATGGTTAAAATTTATATAGAGTAATTTAGATTATTATATTATGGAGCAATCAATGTCTTTTTTTGTATTAGATGAAAATAAGTGTAGACGAGACAGTATCTGTGTAGATGTTTGTCCAACAAAGATAATAAAACAAGAGAAAGGTGAGCTACCTTATATCTCTGAAAAATCAGAAGCCTTTTGTATCGCCTGTGGATTATGTTATGCTTTTTGTCCACACGATGCGTGCTATGTTGAAAGTTTGAATAAAGAAGAGTTTATACCGATTGATAAAAACTTAAAAATATCAAATGACTCTGCTGTTCAATTTTTAAAATCACGAAGATCTGTTAGAAAGTTTAAAAATAGATCTATAGATCAAGAAGATCTTGCAATAATTTTAGATACAGCAAGATACGCCCCTTCTGCTAAAAATATGCAACCTGTACGATGGATTGCTGTTAGAGGGTTCGATAAAATGAAAGAGCTTGCAGGATTGTTATATACATATTTCGATTCTGTAGCAAAAAGCAAAGATATTGATAAAGATGAAAAATTACATGCTAAACTGATATCATTAGCATATAAAAGTGGTAACGATGTATTTTTTAGAGGTGCACCCGATCTAATTATTGCTGTAATCCCTAAAAGCTATAAATGGCCTCAAGATGGAGCTATAGCTTTAACATATATTGAGCTTGCTGCATCTGGTATCGGTGCTGGTTGCTGTTGGGCAGGATATTTTACAACAGCTGTCAATTATGATGATACAATCAAACAGTTTGTTGGTATTACTGATGATGAAGTTGTTGTAGGTGCACAGATGATCGGATATCCAGTTTATAGACCTAAAGCTATTCCATCAAGAAAAAAACTGGATGTTAAATATATTGAATAACTTTTTAGTAGAAAAATAGTGATGTGATACTTTTTTGAAATATACATAAATATAAAGAACGCTGAATTTATCGGCGTTCTTTTTTGCACATAAATAAACTTAGATCATCTCTCATATTGTTCTTTTTTGTATAAAACTATCTTTCTACTTATTCCAACAACCCCATTATCGGCGTTCTTCTTATCACTATTTTTTCTATATGTTTTTAGTAATATTTATGATAAAATAAATAATATATGTGAGTTTGATAGTTTTTAAAGTCTGTAGATATTTCTATTGTAATATTAATAATAGAAATAATAATAGTAATAATTATTATAATAATACATTTATCACAGAACATGTATTACAATATCTAAATGGAGAATTATTTTATGAAGTTCAACACGTCAAAATCATTATCAAGCACTAATTGTGCAATAACAGGCACAGCTATTAAATGTACAAACACTTTAATAAATGATGATGTTGACTTTATTAAAAACAACGCATCAACTGTTACATCTCTTGACTTAACAGCAACATTTGATGATAGTCTTGACTCTATATCAACGATAACACAGAAACAGTTAGATAATCTTACATCAACAGCTTTTCCTCTGTTAGATACTCTATCTATCTCTTACAACGAAATAACAAATTTAAACCTAGCTAAATTCCCTGCTCTTACAAAACTAACTGCAATGGGTGTAAATAATATTACTGGGTTTAATGATATAAAAAATAATCTCACAACTGTAGAGATATCTAAGGAAAGTAGAATTGATCTTGCCGATATAATAGGTATAGCTGACAAAACCAAAGTAACAACATTAGGGTTAGGAGATTATATAGAGACAAACCTTGATATATCAGGATTTACGAACCTTATGAACCTTTCGGTATCGGATATGGAGAACTTAACAACACTTGATCTATCTAAACTTACGAATCTTACGAAACTTGATATATGGTATATAGAGAACTTAGCAACACTTGATCTATCTAAACTTACGAACCTTACGAACCTTCAGGTATCGGATATGGATAACTTAGTAACACTTACTCTACCAACTGAGGCAAAGAACCTTACGATACTTAAGGTATGGAGTCTACCTCAATTAAATAAACTTGATATATCTGAATTTACGAATCTTACGAACCTTAAGGTATGGGGTATAAATAACTTAACAGCACTTACTCTACCAACTGAGGCAAAGAATCTTACGATACTTGAGGTATGTCAGCTAGCTATAACCGAGCTTGATATATCTGCACTCACGAACCTTACGAAACTTGAGGTATGTAATCTAGCTATAACAGAGTTTGATATATCTGCACTCACGAACCTTACGAAACTTGAGGTAAATAATCTACCTAAATTAACAGCACTTACTCTATCTGCACTCACTGCTAATTTAACATCTTTACTGTTAGGTTCTAACACTAGCCTTGCAACATTAAATCTAGGAACTACATCATTTATAAAAGGATTAGAAGTAACAGGACGTGGAAATACAGCGTTAAAAACAATTAACAATATCATATTTGTAGAAAATGATAAAATAATGATCAATTTAACAAATCCAAAGATTGGTTATTCTCCTGCATCGTAATAAATAATTTTTTGAAATATACATAAATATAATGAACGCTGAATTTATCGGCGTTCTTTTTTTATAACTTTTTTCACTATTTTTATCTATATGTTTTGAATAATATTTATGATATAATTAAGAATATATATGCGTTTGATAGTTTTTAAAAGTCTGTAGATATTTCTATTGCAGTAGTAATAATAATAGTAATAATTATTATAATAATACATTTATCACAGAACATGTATTACAACATCTAAATGGAGAATTATTTTATGAAGTTCAACACGTCAAAATCATTATCAAGCGCTAATTGTGCAATAACAGGCACAGCTATTAAATGTACAAACACTTTAATAGATGAAGATATTGACTTTATAAAACAATATGCATCAACTGTTACATCAATTGATTTTGATAACCGAATAATAACACAGAAACAGTTAGATAATATTACTGAAACAGCTTTTCCTCTGTTAGATAACCTATCTATCTCTAACAACGAAATAACAAATTTAAACCTAGCTAAATTCCCTGCTCTTACAAAACTAACTGCAATGGGTGTAAATAATATTACTGGGTTTAATGATATTAAAAACAATCTCACAACTGTAGAGATATCTAAGGAAAGTGGAATTGATCTTGCCGATATAATAGGTACAATAGGTGTAGCTGATAAAACCAAAGTAAGAACATTACGGTTAGAAGATTATACAGAGGCAAACCTTGATATATCTGAATTTACGAACCTTACGAACCTTAAGATATATAATCTAGCTATAACCGAGCTTGATATATCTGCACTTACGAACCTTACGAGCCTTAAGGTAAGTCGTCTAGATAAATTAAATACACTTGATCTATCTCAACTCACGAACCTTACGAGCCTTGAGGTAGGTAATCTACCTAAATTATCAACACTTACTCTACCAATTGAGGCAAAGAATCTTACGAACCTTGATATAGGTAGTCTACCTAAATTAACAGCACTTACTCTATCTAGACTCACGAACCTTACAAAACTAAGAGTAATACGTGTGAAGAATATTACTGGGTTTAATGATATTAAAAATAATCTCACAACTATAAAGATATCTAAGGAAAGTGGAATTGATCTTACCGATATAACTGGTATAGAGGACAAAACTAAATTAACCACATTAGGGTTAGGAGATTATATAGAGGCAAACCTTGATATATCTGAATTTACGAACCTTACGAACCTTCAGGTATGGGATCTAGCTACAAATACACTTGATCTATCTGCACTCACGAACCTTACGAACCTTGATATATGGTATCTGGAGAACCTAGCAACACTTGATCTATCTAACCTTACGAACCTTACGAATCTTCAGGTATCTGATATAGATAACTTAGTAACACTTACTCTCTCTGAACTCAAGAACCTTACGAATCTTCAGGTATGGAATATAGAAAACTTAGCAACACTTACTCTACCAACTGATGCAACGAACCTTACGAACCTTGAGGTAGGTAATCTACCTAAATTAACAGCACTTACTCTCTCTGAACTCAAGAACCTTACGAATCTTCAGGTATCTGATATAGAGAACTTAGCAACACTTGATCTATCTAAACTTACGAACCTTACGAATCTTGATATATGGAATATGGAGAACTTAGCAACACTTGATCTATCTAAACTTACGAACCTTACGAATCTTCAGGTATCTGATATAGATAACATAGTAACGCTTACTCTACCAACTGATGTAAAGAACCTTACGAATCTTCAGGTATGGAGTCTACCTCAATTAAATAACCTTGATATATCTGAATTTACGAACCTTATGAGCCTTGAGGTAGGTAATCTACCTAAATTAACAGCACTTACTCTATCTGAACTCACGAACCTTACGAGCCTTGAGGTAGAGAGTCTAAATCAACTAACAACGCTTACTCTACCAACTGATGCAACGAACCTTACGAACCTTGTTGTATATAATCTAACTGGCTTAACAGGACTTGATCTATCTGCACTCACGAACCTTACAAAACTAAGCGTAATAAGTGTAAAGAATATTACTGGGTTTAATGATATTAAAAATAATCTCACAACTATAGAGGTATCTAAGGAAAGTGGAATTAATCTTACCGATATAATAGGTACAACTGGTGTAACTGACAAAACCAAAGTAACCATATTACGGTTACAGGAGTACACAGATACAGAACTTAATATATCTGGATTTACGAACCTTACGGAACTTACGGTATGGGTGCTACCTATAACCGAGCTTGATCTATCTGCACTCACTGCTAATTTAACATCTTTAAGTTTAGGTTCTAACACTAGCCTTGCAACATTAAATCTAGGAACTACATCGTTTGTAAAAGGATTAGAAGTAACAGGAAACGGAAATACAGCGTTAGACAAAATTGAAAAAATCACATTTTTAAAAGATGATAAAATAACGATCAATTTAACAGATCCAAATATTGTTTACCCTCCTGCACCGTAATAAATAATTTTTTGAAATATACATAAATATAATGAACGCTGAATTTATCGGTGTTCTTTTTTTATCTATTTTTGTATATAATTTTTATAACTTTTTTTCACTATTTTTTATCTATATGTTTTGAGTTATATTTATGATAACATTAACTGTCTGCGTATATTTATCATTCTAAATACAGTTATAATTTTATCTAAACGGAGAGTTATCTCATGAAATCTATCACCACTTAAATCACTTATGTTACTGCTTTTTTTCTGCTATAATTTTTAATACTTACGCAAATGATAAAACTGCTAACAGAAAAAATAAACACGTATCAAGTGCTAACTATACAATGGTTTCAGCAACTATTATATGTAAAAACTCATTGATAGATAACGATATAAATTTTATAAAAAAACATGCAAAAATTATTACATCGCTTGATCTGACTTCTCATGATTATGTTGATGATATCGTAACACAATCACAGGTGGATAATATTATAAACGGAACTACAAAATTTCCTCGCTTAGATAGTTTATCTATCTCTAACAACAGAGATATCTCTTCTTTAAATTTAAAAAACTTGCCTAAACTTACAAAATTATACGCCTTACGAATCCATAATATTACTGGATTTAACCGTGTTAAAAATCAATTAACAGCTTTAGAAATATCTGAAGTAAGTCGTATATCTCCTAACGATATAAAATCTTTAAGTAAATTAACTGTATTAGCACTACATGAGTACAGTAACATTAATAGTATTGATCTATCTAAACTTACCAATCTTACTGATCTTACTATAAATCAAATGTATAAAGTAACCACTCTTATAATGTCCGTAACAGCATGCAAAATTACCAATATCACAGTAACAAATCTAAACACACTAACTAAAATATATAAACCGTAAAATGACACAACAAAAAAGGATAGATTTAACTCTATCCTTTTTATGTATAATCAACAAATTAGTTGAAACTAACTATAAATGTTTATTAATTGCATCAACGTAAGCAGCACGTGGTTGTACACCTATAAACTGCTCTACTACTTCACCATTTTTAAATAATAAAACAGTCGGAATACTCATAACATTATACTCAGAAGCTAACTCTTGGTTATCATCAACATTAATCTTTACAACACCAGCTTTGCCATCAAACTCTTTCTGTAACTCATCAATAATTGGAGTTAACATCTTACATGGCATACACCAGTCTGCCCAAAAATCAACTAAAACAGGTACTGATGATTTCAGTACTTCAGACTCAAAATTACTTGCGTTTATCTCTAATGCCATATCTAATCTCCTTTAATACTTTTGATTATTTAGTAAACTAATTCGCATTATCCATGCATTTATAATAATTGTCAATAAAAATTGATTGAGCATATTATTATCTCAATTTAATAGATATATGCAACTGTAAATATCTATTAAATAACTAATTAATTATAAAAATACATCTCTTCTTATATACACATTCAATACATGAATCAGAAAATGAGTACTTACACCCCATAGCTATACCTAGTCTTGATATAGCGAAATCATACTTCGCAGGGTCTTTAGGATTAAGCTTACTAAAATAGCTTGTTATCTTATCTAGAGAAGCCTTAGGAGAGGTATTACTAGACACTATACCCATATTAACAGATGCTCGCTTTATATGAGTATCAACTGGCATATATAACATACTCGGTTGAAAAATCTTACCCTTCCATAAACCAAGATCAATCACATCTTTACGGATCATCCAACGCAGAAACATCATCAACCGTTTAGATGCAGATTTGCCCGGCATAGGAACTAAAAAATTCACACCATTTGTAATCGTTTTGAACTCCTTACGTATATCCTCTATAGATAACCGTAGGCACTCATCAATTCCATTATCAGCATGTCTTTCAAATATAGATCTTATAGATCCATACCTATCATACAACCTATTTATAACAAGAGAGTAACTAGAAATATCTGCTGCTGTTTGAAAACGATAATAAATATTTTCATTACTAAAGCTATTTATTTTTATAGGATCAGTACCTGCATATTCAAAATAGTTTGTTAGAAAACCTTTAATAGCTTTAACATTACCATATGCAAAAATTGCAGACGTGAACGCTATAAACTCCGTATTGCCTTCAAGAACATGAGGAAAATATATCGGATCTGTCTCTATATAATCCTTAGAGTTATACCTTTGATACAACTCTTCAAAATATTCCTTTCGTTTATCTTCACTCATCATTTAGTTCTTCAATATTTAATCTTACGATCTCTATTTCACTACTTTGTAATCCAGCCGATTTAAAAAACTTAAGCATATTGAACGCACCTTGTGAAGTTACTTTCATCTCTAATATATTATCAGAGTGTGACAATAGATATTCATCAATATATACTTTCTTCAATCTTCCTTTTTTATCTTCAACTTCATAGAAGTTTGTTCCACCATTAAGCAGTTTAACAAATAGATCGTAATTACTATTTGATAATTTTAATTTAATTTTTAAAGAACTTTTTAATTTTAATGATTGTATCTTTTCAATGTTTTTAAGCTCTATTCCTTCAACCATATTTTTATTAACTTCTACAATAAAATCATCTATATTGTTAATTTCAGCCCTAATAAGTAATATCTCATTATCTCCTGTAACACCAACTTGTAACGGTTGGATTAATACAATTTTTGGCTGTGGATTAAATCCTTCTGTATATGCAATATTAACCTTACAGATATCTAGTGAGTGATTAATTAGTCGTACAGTATCAAGCGTTGATAAAAACTTTGCACCCTTATCTTTTCTATATCTTATTAGATAATTAAAATAATCTTTATCCTCTTTATCCTCTTTATTCTCACTTTCATTTTTATCATCTAACTCATTTATAAATAAAGAATTATCTTCAACTGATTTAGCGTTAGTAACTTGTATCACTTTAAAATCACACACACCACAAGCAAAACATTTACCTCTTCTACAATCATCTATCATAGCTTCATTTTTTGCAGCTTCAAACTCTTTCAGCTTAAACTTTTTAGTAACACCAGTGTCTATATTATCCCATGGTAGCACATCATGTGCATCATAATTTTTTTCAGCAATATTAAGCATATCAATACCTATTTCATTAGCTGTTTCTACCCATATATTATAATCGAAAAACTCATGCCATGGATCTAAATATCCACCCTTTTCAACCATTTTCTCAAGAAGATCACCTATTGATTTTCCCCCTCTTGATAGAACAGCTTCAATTTTAGATGTTTTAATATCATGATATTTAAGTTTAAATCTTGTAGGAGCAACTTCTCTTTTTAACAGCTGTATTTTTCTATGAAATTCATCTGCACTATTCTGTCCTAAAAACTCAAAAATAGTATGCGCTTTAGGAACAAAATTTGATACCGATATAGTAACATTAAAAGATCGTTTATTAGCAGCATGATATATCTTTCTTGCAAGATCAATAATACCTTTTACATCATCATCTGTTTCAAAAGGTAGTCCTATCATAAAGTATAGCTTAACAGATGTGACGCCACACTCTGATGCTAATTTAATTGAATCAAGTATCTGCTCTTCTGAAAGATTTTTGTTTATAATCTTTCTCATTCTTTCAGATCCAGCCTCAGGTGCTATTGTGAAAGATGAACGACGTACACCTGTAATCTCTTTAAACAACTCTTTGCTTACAGAGTCTGCTCTAAGCGAAGGTGTTGATAGCGATGTATGTTTAGAGTCTAATCCTCTATGTAAATTTTTAATAAGTGGCGTTAGCTGTGAGTAATCTCCTGTTGACAACGACAATAAAGATACCTCTTTATATCCAGAGTTAGTAGCTTGATTTATAGCTTCTTGTGTGATTTTTTCAACCGATCTCTCTCTAACAGGACGGTATATCATCCCTGCTTGACAAAACCTACATCCTGCCGTGCAACCCCTTGCAATTTCAACAGTTATTCTATCTTGAACAGCTTCAAGCGTTGTAATTAAAGGTTTTTGTACACCATCACTATCTGCAAATGTTTTTGATACATCTCTTAATGGTCTTTTATTCGGATCTATTAAAGGTATATAAAGAAATGGATACTTATTATTAAGATAAACTAGAATATCTTTTTTAGATGTAGACTTAGATTTTAAATCGCCTATCTCTTCAACTATTTTAGTTATATGATCATCAGCTTCACCGATATAAAATATATCCATAAACATTGATATCGGTGCTGGATTAAATGTTGCACCACCACCTGCTATAACGATTGGAGTGCTATTATCATCTAATCTATCTTTTGATCGTAAACTAATATTTGAGTTTTTAAGAATAGCAAGGATCGTTGTATAACTTAATTCATAAGCTATCGAAAAACCTAACACATCAAAATCTCGTAAACTCTTTGAGTGCTCTATAGATCTAAAAATATCGCTTCCAAACATCTCTACTGCATCTATCCACGGTGCAAAAAATCTTTCACAAGATATCTTGTCTGACCTATTTAAAATATCATACAGTAACCTATAACCTAAATGCGATGAACCTATCTCATATATATCTGGGAAGATTAAACAAAATGATGTAAGCTCATTATGATTATCTTTTTTAATACTATTGATCTCACTACCAACATATCTTGCTGGTTTAGAGATATCTAACAACCTATTATTTTTCTCTAACATATTTCTTTAATCAATACCTCTCCATTTTCTTATATGAATGGAATTAACTATTCCAAGCATACAGTAAAATGATAGCAATGATGAACCTCCGTAACTTATAAATGGCATAGGAATACCTACTATTGGCATCATTCCAACTGTCATATATGAATTTATCATAAACTGAAAGAATATATATGCAGCAACAGCAAATGCAATGATTTTACCACCTGCATCTTTCTGTTGGGACGATATACTCAAAATTCTAAATAGCAATAAAAAGAAAAGAATAACTACACATAATCCACCGATCAATCCAAACTCTTCATTTATAACCGAATAAATAAAATCCGTATGTCTCTCTGGTATAAAACGTAAATGTGATTGAGTACCTTTTAAATATCCTTTACCGCTTATGCCACCTGAACCTATAGCGATTTTAGATTGGATAACATGATATCCTTTACCGAATGGATCGTTCTCTGGATTAAGAAAAGTTAATACTCTATCTTTCTGATAATCTCGTAAATTGCTCCACGCAATAGGCGCTATGAATAGTAGAGATATAAATATTGCTATAAATGTTTTTCTCTTTACTCCAAAAAATAAAATTACCGACGACCAAATAATAAAATATGTCATCGCTGTTCCTAAATCTGGTTGTAAAAATACTAAGAAAAATGGAGGGATAAGCAAAAAAGATTTCTTTAAAATCTTTACAATACCAAATGGCTTGCCATCAAAATCCATAAATATCTTTCCTAATGTAATAACCCATATAGTTTTGAATACTTCTGATGGTTGTATCGTAAGCGGACCGATTGATAACCAACGCTGTGCACCCATACCAACAAATCCAGTGATCTCAACAATAATTAAAAGAAGTATTCCAAAAGAATATATATATATTGAATAAAGTACTAACTTACTATAATTTATTACTGAAAAAACAAAAAAACCGACTACACTTATAGCTAGCCACATCGTTTGTCTTTCATAGTAAGGTTCAACCTCTCCTAAGGATGGATCGTAACCTGCTGAATAAATAGACAAAACTCCAACTGTAGACAATGCAAACATTATAAGAAAAAGTTTGTAATCTGTACGACTAAATATACTTTTAATTCTTTTTAACATAGCCTAATTCCTTCATTTTCTTAACGATCTGTCCACCAAGAGGAGCTGATGTTTTACCACCTGAACCCCCATTCTCCACCATAACAACAATAACATATCTAGGAGAGTCTGCTGGAAAAACAGCCGTAAACCATGAGTGATCTCGCCATAACTCTGGTATCTCATCTTCTTTCATACCCTCTATGCGTTTTAGAGATACTACCTGTGCTGTACTTGTTTTACCTGCTATATCTTTAGTTCTATAACTAATAGCTGCTCTTCTTGAAGTACCACCCGATTTATATACAGAGTCTAATAACCCTGCTGTAATTATTTTAATAAATTTATCTGGAATCTCTATAGAGTCTATCTCTTGAGGAGTTAAAAACATTGTTTTGTTATCAATATTTGATACTATTTTTTCAACGACTCTTGGTTTATAAACTTTACCACCATTAAAAATACTTCCCATCATAACAGCTACTTGCATAGGAGTAGTTATTGTATACCCTTGACCTATAGATGTAATTATCGTTTCACCTGGAAACCATACTTCATTTTTTCTCTTTTTCTTCCACTCTCTAGATGGGAAAAAACCTTGTTTTTCATTTGGTAAATCAATACCCGTTATCCTACCTAATGAAAATATATTAGAGTATTTCTGTATAATATCAATATCTAACAGTCTACCTAAATTATAGAAATATACATCACATGAAACAGCTAATGCTCTTTGTAGATCAATCTCACCATGTCCGCTACGCTTCCAACAATGGTAATTAAAGTTTCTGTTTAATATATAATTACCAGTGCATTTAAATTTAGTATCTTCTGTTATAACCCCTTCCATTAATCCAGTTAATGCCATTAAAACTTTATATATCGATCCAGGAGGATACGCTCCTGCAATTGCTCTATTTAAAAGTGGTTTATCTGGATTAGTTAATAGATTGTTCCAATCAGCTTTAAGAATATAGGGAGAGAAAAATCGTAGATCATACGATGGAGATGAAACTAATGATAATACAGAAAAATCATTCACGTCCATCACTACTACAGAAGCTCTTTTACCAACGATACTATCTGCAATAAATTTCTGTAGTTCATAATCAATTGTTAAATATAAGTTACTACCAGGTATCGGATCTTTAGTTACTAAAATATCTGTGAGACGTCCAAAACTATCCACTTGAACCTGTCTTGCGCCATCAAAACCTCTTAAATTATCCTCGTATAATTTCTCAATACCATTTTTACCGATCGTTTCGCCGTATCTTGCTTTATTATTACTATCAATATCTATATCTTCGTTTGTTACCTCACCTAGATAACCGATCAATTGAGATAAAGATACTCCATCGTAATACTCTCTCATAGATCTTAAATCTATACTTAGTCCGATAAAATCTGCCGAATGTTCTAAGAAATACGCTGTCTGTTCAAATGTTAAACCTCTACTGATAACTGTTGGCTGATAAAAATAACTCTTACGTATAATCTCTTTTGTGTTTTCAACATCAAGATATACCTGCTTACTTATATTGTCTAACAAACTATCAAGATCAACAACATCCTCTTTAGTGATAACTAATTCGTAAGTTGGAGCATTTTTCACTAATATCTTTCCGTTTCTATCAAGTATAAAGCCTCTTTCTGCCAATATTTTAGAAATACGTATTCTATTTGTGTCTGATAACTCAAGAAATGAACTGTAACCTATAACTTGTAAATAAAATAACCTAGCAAGTAAGCCTACAAAAACTATAAAAATTACAATTATTGATAAAGATATTTTTCTTTGAAAGTAATGTGATAACTCTTCTTTTACGGCTCTAAACGACATCCATTAACTCCGCAATATAATATATAATGAGATAAATAATAAAATCTCTCATAATAAATGTAACAAGAACTAAAATATAATCATTTGATACAAGCCCCATCGCAAATATATTGTAAGCATTGAAAATAAATAACGCACCTAACGCCCTAACGATCTTCAACAATATACTATTTGCAGATATAAGAATATCAAACCTAAACTTTATTAAACTTAGAAAAACAAAAAATAAGATATTAATCCCTATCATAGAGTCAATAAGGAAATCATAGAAAAGTCCAAAAATTAGAGAATACTGTACTATCGTATCTTCATTTATCTTATCCATATAAAATAGATACAGTACCATTATATAGTTAACTCTACTAATCGATGCAAATGTTGTATATGAAACAACATAACAAAGTGAAAGCAGAATTACTAGTGATATATAATCATTCTTTAAAATCTTTAATGATGAAAACGTTTTCAAGTTTATAAAAGTCCTCGAACTGTTTTATAGTTACTTTTTTAAATAGACCCTTATTGCTGATCTCTATCTCCGATACCTGACCGATCGGTATACCTTTTGGAAAAAGCTTTCCAAGCCCTGATGTTATAAAGTTATCACCGATAGAAACATTATCTAATCTATCGTAAAAATCTACCCAAACTCCTCCAGCACCATCTCCACGCACAATACCAAAAGCTCTAGTTTTACTGTTTATTACTGAAACATTAGACGATGCTGCAAGAATTAATTCAACCTTACTACTTTTAAGGTATACATCAGTTACCTTGCCAACAAGACCATTAAAACCTATCACTGGATCGTTCTTGACTACACCATCAATACTGCCTCTATCAATTATAATACTTTTAAGAAATCCATCACCAATTCCTATCACATTTGCAGGAACAGTTGAGAAATCAAAAACTTTATTAAACTTTAAAAATGACTCAAGATGTTCGGTAACGATAAGACGCTCCCTAAGTAAGGAGTTCTCAAGATTGATTCTATCTAACTCTTTCTTCATCTCTTCATTTTCTTCTTGTACTCCAATTAAATGAACGTACGAATCCCATATAGATGATGTAAAAGATATAATATTTGATGTAAAATACACCAACGGATTTAACACATTACCTACTAAACCCTTAAATGGAGTAGATAACTCTTTATTTCTCGATTGGAGAATTATTAGAAGTAAACAGAAAAAGATAACAAAAACTATTCTTTGCCATTTAAACATTTATCAGCAAACTTATTCAATCGTAACTTTTTTTAATAATTCATGATCATCTAAAACATAGCCTGTTCCTAGCACAACAGCTTTTAGTGGGTCATCAGATACGATTATCGGTAATCCTGTTTCGTGAGATAAACGTTTATCAAGATTTTTAAGTAAAGCACCACCACCTGTTAAAACTATTCCTCTATCAACGATATCCGCAGAAAGCTCTGGCGGAGTTTTCTCTAACGCTAAACACACAGCTTCAACTATTTTTGCTATAGAATCTTTTAACGACTCTCTTACCTCTTCTTCAGAAATATTAATCGTTTTAGGGATACCTGTTACAATATCTCTACCCTTTATCTCAACAGATCCACCTTCACTCGTTGGAAAAGCTGAACCTAATCTTATCTTAAGATCCTCTGCAACACTATAACCTACCAATAAGTTATATTGACGTTTAATATAACTTACAATACTCTCATCCATTTCATCGCCACCAACTCTTACTGAGTTTGCATAAACTATACCAGATAAAGAGATAATCGCAACTTCTGTCGTTCCACCACCGATATCTACAACCATATTTCCTGATGGCTCTTGAATAGGCAACCCCGCACCGATAGCTGCAGCCATAGGTTCTTCAATTAGAAAAACCTCCCTCGCACCTGCTTGAATTGCAGAATCTTTTACCGCACGTTTCTCAACTTGAGTTACACCTGATGGGATACAAATAACCATTCTTGGACGGACTAAAGTTTTACGGTTATGAACTTTTAAAATAAAATGCCTAAGCATCTTCTCTGTTATATCGTAATCTGCTATAACACCATCTTTCATCGGACGAATTGCAATAATATTTGCTGGCGTTCTACCCAACATACTTTTTGCTTCTTGTCCAACAGCTATTATCGCACCAGTATCTCTGTTAATTGCCACAACAGACGGCTCGCTCGCAACGACCCCTTTACCTCTGACATATATCAACGTGTTCGCAGTACCTAAATCTACTGCTATATCACTTGAAAAGTAGTTATAAAAATGACTCAAAAACATGATGCTGACCCCTCCGACATATCGACTAAAGCTAACATACTTATAAAATATTTGCAATACTTAAAATATTTATAATATCTAGAATTTCTGTAAGATACATAATATCTATAACATTTAGATTATTTGCACTATATAAACAAATTAAATTATATAACAATATTTATAATATCTAGAATTTCTAAACACTTAAACAATTTAATATATAACTTTAGATAAATCAAATTTCAATTATTTCAAAACTTTAATCTGTAAATGTTTCCATTATTTTTCTTCTTATCGGATGACGTAATTTACGTAAAGCTTTCGCCTCTATCTGTCGTATACGTTCTCGTGTAACATTAAACTTTTTACCAACTTCTTCTAAGGTATGATCAGACTCGCAATTTATACCAAAACGAAGCCTTAATACTGATGCTTCTCGTGGGCTTAATGTATCTAACAATACATGAGTATGCTCTCTTAATTTAAGATATATAACTTCATCTGACGGATTTCTTGATGATTTATCCTCAATAAAGTTACCTAAACTAGAATCTTCATCTTCACCGATTGGAGTCTCTAATGAAACAGGTTCTTTTGCTATCTTCATTACTTTTTTGATCTTCTCAACAGGAATATCCATCTGTTTAGATATCTCTTCAGGGGTAGGCTCTCTACCTAAATCTTGATGAAGGTTACGTGTAACTTTCATCATCTTATTAATGGTTTCTATCATGTGAACTGGAATACGAATTGTTCTTGCTTGATCTGCAATAGCTCTTGTTATAGCTTGACGTATCCACCATGTTGCATAAGTAGAAAATTTATATCCTCTTCTATACTCAAACTTCTCAACAGCCTTCATTAAGCCGATGTTACCTTCTTGAATAAGATCTAAGAACTGCAATCCTCTATTAGTGTACTTCTTAGCAATAGATACAACTAAACGTAAGTTTGCTTCAATCAATTTTGATTTAGCATGCTCTGTTGCTCGCTCTCCTTCTGCTAAGTTTGCATAGATCACTTCAAACTCTTCTCTATCAATTCCTATTGATTTATAAACTTTTTCACAGTTAGATGTAGCTGTTATATATTTTTTAACTATTAATTCTGACTCTTTTATATCAAACTTCGCTTTTTTACATATAATAATTACTTCATCTTTTACTAGAAAGTCGTTTTTTTCATCATACTTATATCTAATTAAGTTACATATCTTTTTGATATCTGCTCTTGCAGAATTGATAAATGTATAGATAGACTTAATATCTTCAGCTATCTGACAAATCTTATTAAAGTTTAATTTTATCTCTAATAATCTATCAGTTGCTTCATTTATATTAGCTTTAATAGACTCTTTTATAGATTCCACTTTTGTTGCAGACATACTTTTACGTGGTGTACGAATTTTTTTATTTAATGCAATATCTGATCTTAATTTTTTAGTAATATCTTCAATTGTCTCAATAAATTGCATCTTTAAAGCATGTTCTTTATTTAATTTATGCTCATTTTCAAGATCTTCATCAACTTCATCTACATCTTGCTTCATATCATCATCCATATAGGTTTCTTCTTCTATATCAATTATGTCTTTTAGCTTTATCTCTTCATTTTTAACATCTTCGCCCATTTTCATGATCTTCTCTGCCGTTGTTGGAAAAGATAGTACAGAACAGATAACTTTACGCTGTCCTTCTTCTATATTCTTAGCAACGGTGATCTCTTCCTCTCTTGAAAGAAGTGGAATATTGCCCATCTCTTTAAGATACAATCTAACAGGATCATCTGTTGGAAGACCTTCGTCAATCTCATCACTACTATAACCTGTATCAATAGATAAATCTTCATCTACTGGCTCTTCATCAATTACAATAGCCGTAGCAAACAACGTGTCTTTCTTTGACTTACTATCAATAACATCAATCTTTAACTGTGAAAGAAGAACTAATATCTCATCCATTAGATCTACTGATTGCATCTCAACTGGCAATCCTTCATTGATTTCATCAAAAGACAAAAACCCTTTCTCTTTACCTAAAGCTACTAACTGTTTTACTTCTGCACTTTTAATTTTTTTAGACATACTCGCCCCAAACTTATTTATATCAGTACCTAAAAATCAACATCTATTAGAATGCACTATACAGTACAAAAACTACTTACTCACCAACATCTACCATGCAGTACTATGCTGGATTACCTAATGTTGTATAAAATTGCACTTATTATTAAACTATAATATCATACTAAAAATTATCTACTCATCTATATCTACTATACCATGTTGAACATTCTTACTCTTTATGTTATCGAAAACTTTTATCAACGACTCTATAATCTCATCTTCATTTTTACTTTTTCTACTATTATCTAACTCTAACGACATCTGATAATCTGAAATAATTCGTTCTTTATTCTCAACTGCAACTCGATAAAAATCATCACTTATCTTTCTTGCTTTTAAATCATAGAAAAAGTTATTATCGTCCATATTGCTTAATACTAAATCATCAATCACAAATATATTTGACAATTCCTTATTTATTAATGTAAAAAACGATCTACAATCTTCATCTTGAAACATATTAGCTTCAATATCTATAAATAATGAGTCAATAACATCTATATCTAAACCGATTACTGCTGCTAAAAAATCTCTCTCACAAAGACGAACAGCATTACTATTACTATCCTTTTTCTTATCCTTACTACTACTTCTACTTGATGATATAGCGTTCTGATTTAATTCAAGTTCAACTATCTCACGCACTCTATCTTTATCAAAACCAAATATATCCGCAGCGTGAGCGATGTAATGATCTCTCATCAATAGATCATTTATTCCTAATAACATCTTATGTATCGACTTAAATCGTCTAGACTTCACAGAAAAATCATCTTTACATCCAAAAAATGCACGTTTTATCATATAGATAAAAAGATCTTCACGCTTTTCATACATAGAATTAAAGTGATCAACGCCCTTATTTAGTATCATAGAGTCTGGATCATCTTCTTTATTCAATAAAACAATTTTTGGAGAAACTGATGCCGAAATAAATAATGGTAACGATTTTTGTGCTGCCTTTAAACCTGCCTCATCTCCATCAAATATAACTACAACATCATCTGCATAACGCTTTACTAACGCTACCTGATTTTTTGTAAGTGCCGTACCCATCGGTGCTACAACATTCCTATGTCCTGATAAATATAAACGCATAACATCAAAATAGCCTTCAACTAATATAGCAGTTTTACTACTTCTAATACTATCCTTCGCTTTATCAATATTAAACAGTAACTCTCCCTTATGGAAAACTTCACTATCTGCTGAATTCAAATATTTAGGTTCAGCTCCATCTATTGAACGTCCTGCAAATGCTGATATCGAACCTGTTACCGACCTTATAGGAAGAGATAATCTATTAAAAAATCTACTGTTAATATATTTACCATCTTTACTCTCTTTAAAGAAACCTGATGCTAATAATATCTCTTTCTCATACTTTTTAAAAATAGATGCAAAATTAAACCTAGGAGGAATATATCCTACTCCAAATAATTCTAAAGCAGACTCATTGAACGATCTGTTTAAAATATAGTTTTTTGCATCAAGCCCACTCTCTTCATAAAGACTTGCTCTAAACCCTAACTGAAGATCGTTATGTAATGATAATATATCCTTTGTTGATTCAAAACCTTTACTATCATAAGATATATCAATATTATACTTCTCTGCTATAAAAAGAAGTGCATCCAAATATGCAAATCCTAAATATCTCATAATAAAGGTTATTCCATCACCTTTAGCATCGCATCCAAAACATTTATAAAATCCACGATCTGGATCAACTTTAAATGATGGAGATTTTTCGCCATGAAATGGACATAGTCCCCAATAATCTCTACTACCACCCTTAGGTGCTAACTCAACATAATCACCGACAACTTTTAACACACCGATAGAGCGTATCTCACTCATACTGTGTTCTGATATCTTATCTATAGTCGTAACCTACTTATTTAAGTGATAAATCAATCTATTATCCTATAACAATATATATCGCTTGTCAATATTCACAAGTAACAATTGTATAGCTTATTAAATAATTATTAGCTATAATATCTTGACATAGACCAAATTAAGCTACATTTAGAAAAATTATATATTATATTATACAGTTAAATAGTACTCGTAATAGCAGGGCAAATCTATTTATACGTTAAATAATACAATTAAATAGAATACTTACAATACAACAAAATATGAGGATATTGACATATTACTTAAACGCATGATTTTCTTTGCACTTCTCACTATAATATTAACAACTATATTTGCGCTCATATTTATGGATACTAAGTCTCCCTTTATAAATATTGATAATATCTCGAAAAATTTCAACCCAAATAACCATGAAACATATAATCTAATAATAAAAAATGATAACTGGATTGTCAAAACTGCAATAGATGATATCGCAAATAACTGTAATAATGATCTAGTTTGCGTAATATTTAATATAAATGATTTTCTTCAAACCGATATACTACTTGATAATAAACTTAAAACTACCTACTCCCCTGAAAGAACATTAAAAGCAAAAACAGCTGATAGCATAGATAAAAATCTATTAGCATCAAATCTATTAGCATCATTAGGAGTTGAGTCGTATCTTATATTTCTTAGAAAAAAAGATATACCGATACCTGTATTTTGTAATTTTGATACGATAGATATATATTCAAGGTTGAAAAAAAGAGCTGAAAAAAATCTTTTAGTGGAAAAAAAGGCAACATTAAGAAAAAATCAAACTTGGGCTGTTGATACTGGTGAAAACGCAGAATATCAAACTATTGTTGCTAATATAAATATAACAGCTACACAAAAAATAGATATGAGACTATTTCATAGTAGATATGAATTAGATAGATATGTAAATAACTTTAACGCAGTCTTCACCTCTGACTGTTACGCCGATGGAGTGAACTCTATTAACCAAAACTGTATTATCGCTAAAGGAGCTATACTTGCATTTTTCTCTAAGGGTGACAATAACATATTTAACGCTAAAATCAGCAAGGCTGGAACATTATTAAGCGATGTTCACCCTGTATATATTAATCATAAAACCTGCTTCGTACTTGATGCATCTGTTACTGACAATAACATCTATCCCGGATATCTTAAAATAAATGAGAAAGATGTTAAAAGCATAATTAAAATAGATTAATCTAAATATAGATATAAAACTATTAATGAAAAACAATATGTTATAATCTATTCCTACTTTCTGAAGTTGATTGAAGAAACGAATAGTAACTTTCACTTGTTATAATCAGATGATCAACAAGTTCAATCTCAACAGTGCTTAAACCGTGTGCGATTCTTTCTGTTAGTAACATATCTTCCTTAGATGGAGCTAATGTGCCTGATGGATGATTATGAGCTATTATAACTTTAGATGCCTCTGCATTCATAGCGTTTTTAACAACTTCTCTCACAAATACTTGTACCTTATCTACCGTTCCCTTAGATAATGTATCTATATTTTTAACTCCAAATTTCAGATCAAGCGATATTACAATAAACATCTCCTTACTCTCCAAACCGATCTTCTTCTGCAAATATGAACATATCTTTTGTGGAGTATCAACAATCATCTTAATCGTAGCACTATGTTCTATCCTAATATTAAACTCATGGATTAGCTTAAAGAAAACCTCCGTCTCGTTACCTACTCCCTCAATATGCTTCAAACTACTGCTAAATATATTTTTAAGTGGTATAACATTATTTATCATATCCTTCGCCATAGGCTTTACATCTTTATATTTTATCACATAACAAAGCAGTAACTCTAAAATCTCATAATCTTGAAGCGATTCAGGAGATTCTTGAAATCTCTTTTTAAGCCTTGATCTATGACCTAAATAATGCTTCTTTATATCAGAAGACATCTTATTTCACCTCTCATAAAATCATATACTATATCAAATATTATTTTAAGCATATAGTCTTATATATCAATAATCAGTTTTACTCAATAGCATTCTTAATAACTACTATAAATACTATAAAACATTATAAAGCATAGTAACTACATATATATAGCTTTAACTATATAATAACACCCACTTTTCTAATAAATATTTCTAATAGTTTATATAAGCTTAATAAAACTATATCTAGTATATATTTAATAAAATAGTTTCTTATGTATCAATAATTAACTTTATTTAACACGTAAATATAAGACTTGAAATTATTGTTATAAAATGGTAGTGTATCAAACTATGTTTGATTATAAATGCGTATACAAGAGTATAATTTTGATGACAATTTTTGTGTTTATAATAAGTTGTAATACAAACAGCACTGCAACAAAAAAACACAAAATAGCTGTAACTAATGATATAACAAAATCTATCGTTGTTAATATCGGTGGCGATTTTATAGATATCGCATCGACTATAGCTTCAGGATACGATCCACATACTTATAAAACAAATGAAAATGATATTATAAGAATTGCAGGTTCATCTATCTTCTTCTACAATGGAAGTTTTCTTGAAGGGCAATTAGCCGAACTGCTTTATAACGGAAAGACAGCAGGATACCTAATATCCACTATGAATTCTATGGAAAATAAAGATCTTATAACATCTAACTATAAAAAAACTACATATGATCCCCATTTTTGGCATGACATAAACTTATACATAATTGCAGTAAATCATATTACTAACAACATGATCGCTAAAGCACCGATTAATGAAAGGCTTTACGCTAAAAATGAAGATATATATATAACTAAATTAACAAAATTAACAAAAGATATCGATGCACTATATAATAGTATACCTATCCAGAAAAGAAAGCTTGCAACTATTCATAAAGGTTTTGAGTATTTAGCTAAGCAATACAACTTTCAAACACTATCTCTTCAAGATGTTACAACTGCTGATCTAGTTACTAGTGAGAGTATATTAAATTTTATAAATACTGTTAATGATAAAGAAATTAAATATATATTTATAGAAAATACAACAAGTGTTGAAATAAAAGAGAAACTACAAGATGTTATTGATCGACTAAGTTTCGATATTGAACTTATTGAGTCGATCTACTCTGATACACTTATAATAGATAAATACGATAACCCAGATTATAACGCTACTATGCTTCATAATGCAAATATGATAAGTAGCACATTAAACACAGTGGAATAATAAATGATTAAAAGAGCTAATACTCAAAAAGACCATATCGAACAACTTGGTAGAGCTATTCATCTTGAAAATGTAACTATAGCATACAATAATGACAATGTTATATTACAAAATGCTAGTCTCGAAGTCAGTGGTGGTGCAATGGTTGCAGTGATGTCTCCTATTGGAAGTGGTAAATCTACTCTACTTAAAACAATATTAGGATTGATAAAACCTATCTCTGGTTATGTGTATGTTTACTCAAGACCTGTTGATGTTATTGAAAATAATATTATTGCGATAGTACCTCTAAAAAAAGAGATCAGCTGGAACTTTCCTATTACTGTAAATGAACTTGTTCTACTTGGAAGATATGATTATCTAAAATATAAACTGTTTGTCTCTCAAAATGATAAAGATGTTGTAGCAGATATTTTGAAAAGAATGAATTTAACAAATAAAAAAAATACAATCATATCTGAATTATCTGAAAATGATAAACAAAAAGTTATAATAGCTAGAGCGATCGTTCAAGATGCAAGAATTATATTACTAGATGAACCTTTAGCGATAAGTAGCATAGATGATAAAAAAATAATAATTGATGTCCTAAAAGAAGAGAATAAAAAAGGCAAAACTATAGTTCTTGCACATCATGATGTTATGAACATACCTGATATGTTCTCTCAAATTATTGTTATAAAAGATAAGAAATTAGTAACAGCTAAAAGTAAAAACAGTTCAGCTTCAAAAAATATACCCTTTATAAGTGATTCCATATCTCTAAAGGATGTAGATCTCGGTATATAACTATGATAGATATTTTAAGTACATCAGATTTAATGTTAATTATCCAACTCTCCGTTGCCTTAGGAATTGCAACAGCTATTAATGGAGTAATATTCTCTCTTAGGGATGAAACAAGAATAATAACACTTGTGACTTATTCCTCATCAATTGGAAATGCATTAGCGTTATTCTTCGTGGGTGCGACTGCCTTCTATGTAAATATGTTATTAGCGATACCTGTAGTATTGTTCATACTAGCAATAAGTAAAGCGATTGAATATACTAATAAGGTTTCTAAAAATATTGTAACAACAACAATGACTACTGTATCGTTTGCAACAGTTATCGTACTTCTATCATATATTGATAGAAACTTTGAAACACATCAAATAAATTTCACTATGTATCTACTTGGAAATATTAGATTTTTTGAAAGTAAAGAGATCAATCTGATATTCTATATATCTATGTTTATTGCAATAATATCAGTTGTAAACATTAATAGAATTAAACAAAATATCTTCGATAAACATTATCTTATAACTAATAGCGTAAAATATAATATATTCAACCTTCTCGTTATCATTCAGCTAATTATAACCGTTATTGCAAGCAGTCAGATCGTTGGGATAATATTTGCACCAGGTTTTATAATCTTACCAGTTGTTATAATTAAATACTTTGTTAAAAGCTTACTACAATTATTTATATTCTCATCGCTGCTATCATCAGTTTCTCTATTTGTAGGGATATATGGGTCATTACTTCTACCACTTTTCTCAACAGGAGTTATTATTATATTAACTGTTACTTTTTTTGTTCTAATATTAATAGCTTGTAAATTTATTATTAATAAACAAGTGATAAAAAAAAATCGATTGAAGGTGACATAAAATGTTTTTACTAGGTCAGCTTGAAATAATATTAATAATAACATTAGCGTTATCAGCTTGCTCTATTGTTGGCTCTATACTTATTTTCCAAGGAGCACCCTACTCACCATCATCTATTGGTAGAATAGCTACTTTTGGATTTTCAATAGGGTTTCTATACTCATCAACATTATCATCTGTACCGATAATATTCTTCTCTATAATAACGATCTTAATAGTTCAAAACTTAATTAAAAAATTGTGTATTAAAACAACCATATCTGAAGGGGTATTGTATATAGCAGTATCAACTATATTATTTGCTATAGGTATTGTTATTATGCATATTCAAACTGTACATAATTTTATAACTACTGATAAAATATTCACAGGCGAACTTGTGTACACTATCATAAATAGAATTACAGTTAATGGGTATGATTTCGGTTCAGTATCGTTATATTTATTTAGTATGCTACTTCTCACAAATATACTACTGTTTACAATTAATAGTAATGGTTTTAAAATATTTTTTATAGATAAAATATATTACCTAAGCTTAAATAAAAATACCGAACTATTAGAATTAATTATATCAGTAATGGTATCTATAACTGTTGCATCTACAATACAAGTCACTGGATCGTTCATAGTATCATTATTTGTATTAGGTATACCAATGGTTACTGTTTATTTCGTTAAAAGAATATCAACTCTTGCTATATCTGCAATAGCTATATCAACATCGGTTAGTTTTGCAGGGTATTCTATTGCAAAAACATTAAATATATCAATAGTTTCCGTAACAGCTGCGATCATATCATCACTATTAATCTTATCAGCTTTCCTAGCTCCAGAAAGAGGTGCTATAGCTTTATTTATAAACAATCGTAATGATAGAAAAAATGTGATGCTTAATGACTTGTTAAATTATATTTATGAAGCTGGAAAAATAAATCAGCCAAATCAGTATCAATCAATCACTGAAGATATAGCTGATTATCTCAATTGGGATATAAAATACACATCAAAAATAATTAAACTAGCCTCAATAAGAGCGTTAGTTTTTAAAGATAGTTACGGAATTCTTCAATTAACAGACTTAGGAATAAAACAAGTTAAGCTTATTAATAATGTATAGAGGATAAAATGGATAATTTAAAGTTAGTTAAAATGGTATCAGGTGAGTTCATGTTAGGAGAGGAAGAAAATGGCAATCTTAAAGATATAGCTGTATTGCAAGTTATACCTCAGCAAAACGGAGCAGTATCGCTTACACTAATACCGATAGGTTTCCCTTTTGAGCAACAATTAACAGATACAACTGTGCCTTACAGCATGGTGATGTATGAAGTTAAAAATATCCCTGCTGAACTAAAAGATAGATATGTTGAGTTAAAATCAAATATTAAAATAGCAAGACCTGATCCAAGTGGTAAAGTAATATTGTGAAATCATTTTGGAAATTGATAGATAGTACTATAGCTTTTAACGATAGAATAATATCTATACATCATAATAAATATCATTACAGTAAAATTGATAAGTCGATGGTGTTTACTACTATAACTTTAAATGATTGGGTAATTATCGTACCTATTACTACAGATGGAAAATTTATAGTAGTTAAACAATTTAGAGCAGGGACAGATAAGGTAGTATTAGAGTTTCCAGGAGGTGCAGTAGATGCTGATGAACATTCAGATATTGCAGCAAAAAGAGAGCTTTTAGAAGAAACTGGAGCTACGTTTAAAGATATATTTAAAGCATCAACAATAACACCGAATCCAGCACTTATGAGTAATTATTGCCATGTATATGTAGCAACTGATTGTGTTATTGATCAGAAACAGAATTTAGATCTATTTGAAGATATAGAGTTAGAGTTTTATAGTAGAAATGAATTAGAGGATATGATTAGAAGTGGTGAGTTTAATCAAGGGATATCTTTAGCCGCATACTCATTATATTTACTAAACTCTTGTCGTTAATAAGAGTGTAAGTTGTGCGTGGTTTATATATTCATATCCCATTTTGTAGATCAAAATGTCCCTATTGTAGTTTCTACTCATATATTGAAAAAGATGAAACTATTATTGAAAAATATTTTAACACTTTAATAGAAGAGATAAAGAGTTACAATAACTTATCTTTTGATACAATCTATATAGGTGGAGGAACTCCTTCTTCTGTCAACCCTAAGATATTAGATGTTTTTTTTAATTCACTTTTTAAATTAATTAAATATAGTGGAGAAGAGTTTACGATTGAGGTTAATCCAAATTCTTTCACTAAAGATTTTATAGAAGTAATTAGTAGATATAGTATAGATAGAATTTCAATGGGTGTTCAATCACTTGATAATAATGTTTTAAAGTTATTAGGTAGAGATCATAATGCAGACGATATATATAAAACATTAGAGCTGATTGATTTAGAAAAATTTAGATTAAATCTAGATATTATATACGATATTCCAACTGTAGATGATAAGATTATTTTTGATACTTTAACTAATATTATAAATATTAACCCATCACATATTTCGGCATACTCATATCAACATGAAGATACTGGATATCTTGCAAACTGCATTGATTTAGATAAAACTATCTTTTTAGATATAGAGAAACAAATGTGTGAAAATGGATATGAAAAATATGAAGTATCAAATTTTTCAAAAAAAGGAATGGAATCTAAACATAATATGATATACTGGAATATGAATGAATATATTGGAATTGGTAGTTCTGCATCATCTATGTATCATAACGATAAAGACATTCGTATCAGATATACAAATACAGCAGATATTAAAAAATATATAGAAGGTATTCAAAACCTTGAAAAAGTATTTGATGATTATGAAGAGTTAGATATTGATAAACAGATCTCAGAGTCTCTTATATTTGGTTTACGATTAAGAGATGGTATAGATATCTGTGAGATAGAGAAAAGATATGAAAAAAATATTTCCGATACTATTAAAAAAAATATAGATATACTTATATCTAAGGAATTGTTAAAATGTCAAAAGGAAAAACTGATTGCAACAGAAAGAGGAAGAGAAGTTTTGGATACTTTATCATTGTATCTGCTATGACACTTATATTTTTCAACTTAAGCACCACCACTGCGATATCTGGGTGTGAAGGCGATTGTATGACATGCCATATTGATCTATCAGATAGTAGTGATCATCAATCATTAAAAACTTGTGTGTCTTGTCACGCAGAAAGTAACGCTAAGTCGTTAAACTTATTTACAGGAGCATCGGTTGAGGGTGGCTGTGGTGCAAGATGTTTTACCTGCCATGTTGATTGGCCTCAAGACTCTGCACATATATCACTTGATACATGCTTAAACTGTCATGAAAAATAATATTAATTTGAAAGAGGTACTATCATTCTTAAGCGATTATGGACATATTTTAGACGATATAAAAAGTTTCTAGCAGTTGCAGTAACTGCATCTCTAGCAACAGCTGGGACTGATGCTACATTAGCGTATTTAGTAAAGCCATTCATGGATGGAATATTTATTGATAAAAATATAACATTACTTAAAGTTATGCCTCTACTTATCGTAGTTGCCTACTTGTCAAAAGGTATTTTCAGATTTTTACAAGTATATTTTATGAGATATGTAGGACAAAAGGTAATTGAACAAATTAGAAATGAATTATTTGAAAAGATCGTCAACCTTCCTCTAAACTTCTTTAACGTAACATCTACAGGTGTATTAATGTCAAGAATAACAAACGATGTTAATCTTGTTCAACAATCAATTCAGATAGTAATCTCTCTTATAAGAGAGATAGTAACTGTTATCGGTTTAATCGCAGTAATTATATATATGGATTGGAAGTTAGCATTAGCAACGATACTCTGTTACCCACTTCTTATTCATCCACTTAGAATAATCAGTCGTAGACTTAGACGACTAAGTAGAAAAGATCAAGAGATGATGGGTGGACTATCATCTATGTTACAAGAAGCGTTTTCAGGTATACGTATAGTTAAAGCGTTTACTTCTGAAAAAAAAGAAATAGCTAAATTTAATAAACTCAATGGAGTTGTAGTAGGATATGTAATAAAATCTATCAAAACAGCTGAACTATCATCACCTCTTATGGAGTTTATATCTTCATTAGGTTTCGCTGCAATCATTTATTTTGGAGGAATGCAAGTTATAAATGGAACAAGTACTCCAGGTACATTTTTCTCATTTTTAGCCGCAGCATTAATGGTTTACCGTCCTATTAAATCAATCGGAAACTCAAATAATGCTATACAACAAGCTATCGCTGCTGCAGAAAGAATATTTAGTATTCTTGATCTAGAAAATAATATCGTAGCTAATAATGGTAGCATTATATGTAATGCAAAAGAGAAGGATATTGAGTTTCGTAATGTGTCATTCAAATATGAGGGTACTGAAAAATTAGTTTTAAATGATATCAACCTAAAAATTAAAGCAGGGCAACAGATAGCATTTGTAGGCTCATCAGGTGCAGGAAAAACAACAATTGCGAACCTTATACCAAGATTTTTTGAGATAACTTCTGGCTCATTAATGATCGGTGGAGTTGATATAAGAGATTTTGATTTAAAATCATTACGATCAGAGATAAGTATCGTATCACAAGAACCATTCTTATTTAACGATACTATTGCAAATAATATCGCATACGGTAGAAATGAAGACGTACCTAAAGAAGATATAGTAAGTGCTGCAAAGGCTGCATTTGCTGATGAATTTATTAGCCAAATCCCTACAGGTTACGATACAGAGATAGGTGAGAGAGGAATAATCTTATCAGGAGGACAGAAACAGCGTTTAACAATAGCTAGAGCATTACTTAAAAACTCTCCTATACTTATCCTTGATGAAGCTACAAGCTCCCTTGATACTGAAAGTGAACGCTTAGTACAAAAAGCGTTGGATAATCTTATGAAAGGAAGAACAGCTCTTATCATAGCTCATAGATTATCAACTATTCTTGAGGCTGATATGATCGTTGTCTTAAATGAAAATAAAGTCGAAGCAACTGGTAGACATGAAGAGTTACTAAAAATATCTCCAACTTATAGTAGATTATATAAGATGCAATTTAATATGGAGTAATAACTATGATACCTAACTCAATTGCGATATCACGAACAGATAAAATTGGCGATCTAATACTCTCTATCCCATCAATTCTTATGACAAGAGTTCTATACCCTGATGCGTATATTATTCTACTTGTAAACTCATATAATTATCAAATAGTGAAATATCTTGATATAGTAAACGAAATAATAAAAATTGATGAGATGAATGAAAAAGAAGTAATTAAAAGATTACAAATTAATCAAACAGATATATTCATAGCTCTATACACTGATAGTAAAATAGGACGAATAGCTAAAAAGTCAGGTATCAAAAAACGTGTTGCACCATTATCAAAACTTCACTCATACCTTGCATATAATTATGGAGTAAAACAATCTCGTTCTGAGTCTATCAAAAACGAAGCAGAGTATAATCTTGATCTTATAATGAGTTTAAATAAAGCAGAGTTTAAAGATAGATATACAATAGATAAAAAAATTAAATACTCTGATAGCAATAAAAAAAATATAGAAGAGTTTCTAATTAAAGCAGATATACGTAACGACTTTATAATCATATCTCCATTTACAGGAGGCAGCTGTAAAAACTTATCTATTGAAGAGTATGCTAAACTCATAAATAAGATATCTGTTAATTTAAAAAATAATGTTAAAATTGTTATAGCTGCGTCTCAAGATAATAAACAATATCTAAATAATTTCGACCAAAGAAAAGTAACTACTTTTATTAACGATGACGATATATTAAATCTAGCAGCATTAATTGATAAGTCATCATTATTCATCGGTGCTTCAACAGGCACTACACATATTGCTGGCAACCTTAGAAAAAGATGTGTTGCGATTTATCCAGCTAAACCTACTCAATCTAAAACAAGATGGGGATTGTTTGGAAATGATAATAATACTTTATATATCGTACCCGATGAGTTTAAAAAAAATGAGGATTACTCTAAAATCTTATTTCAAAATATTACAGAAGAGGATATAAATAAATACGCTAAAGAAATTACGGACTACTATAATGAAAAATAAAAAAACTTTATCAGTATGTATTATAACCTTTAATGAAGAAGATAATATAGGAAATACATTAGCACATATACAACATATCGCAGATGAAATAGTAATAGTCGATAGCTACTCTACAGATAAAACAGTTGAAATATGTAAAAAATATACATCTAAAATATTCTCACATAAATGGGAAGGTTTTATCAAACAAAAAAATATAGCCTTAAATAAATGTAAATCTGATTTTATATTATCAATCGATGCTGATGAAGAGATCACTAAAAAATTAGCTGATGAAATCGTAGATAAAATTAATAACTTACATCACGATGGATATATAATAAATAGAAAAACAAAATATCTTGGCAAAATATTAAAACACTCTTGGCAACCAGATAATAAATTACGTCTTGTAAAAAAAGATGCATTTCCAAAGTGGCATGGAGAAATCGTGCATGAGAGCTTGAAAATTCAAAGCTCAATGATTGTAAATTTAGATAACTATCTTATCCACCATTCATATAAAAATATAGAAGATCATAACTCTAAAACATTAAAGTATGCGATGTTATCAGCACTTAGCTATCATAAAATAGGCAAACAATCTTCTATATTAAAACTACTCTTCTCCCCTACTTTCAATTTTATAAAAATGTACTTTTTTAGATTAGGTTTTTTAGATGGAATAGAAGGGCTTATCGCTGCAAGAAGCGGATATATATATACATATCTAAAATATCTATATTTATATGAGCTTAATAAAAAACCTATAAACAATGAGGATACAAAATAATGAAAGTTATATCAATCGGTAATTTAAGTATGGGTGGTACTGGTAAAACACCTCACACCATACATTTAGCAAAAATCTTCAACTCTTATGGAAGAGTTGTAACTATTTTATCAAGAGGATATAAAGGATTGCTAGGTAACTTATTAAATGTTATATCTGATGGACATCAAATATTCTACTCACCACCTCAAGCAAGTGACGAAGCTTTTATGATGGCACGCAACTGCGATGGTGTATCCATTATCACAGGAGTTGATAGAAACGCTTCACTCAAATATGCAGTTAAAAATTTTAACTCCGATCTAGCTATTTTAGATGATGCTTATCAATATAAAAAGATAGATAAAAATATTGAAATACTTCTACTTGATGCAAAAAATCCTATCTCAACAGGTTTTATATTTCCATTTGGTTATCTAAGAGAGATGCCTTCAAATATGAATAGAGCAGATATAATTATTTTTACTAACTCTAATGATAATACTATTCCAGAGAAGGTAAAGAAATATATTAAACCTCATCAGAAAGTATTCTTCTCTCGCTACACTAAACCTGTTCTAATTAAAGATGGTGAAGAGCATGATATATCTAATCTAAAAGATAAAAAAGTGACTGCATACTCTGCACTCGCAAATAATCGTTCGTTTTACGATCTCTTAATAGCAAACTCTATTGATGTTATATCTTTTAAAACATTTATTGATCACAAAAAATTATCTAACTCAACACTAGATAAAATAATTGATAATGGATTAGAAAAATTAACCACAGAGTTTATCACAACAGAGAAAGATTATGTTAAATTAGAAGGTACTTATGCTCGTATCTTCTCATATATAAAAGTAGATCTAGAGATTGATAATGAAGAAGAGTTGATCTCATTAATAAAAGACAGAATAAAAGAATAAATACAACTATATTATTATAAAGTAAATTAAGTATATAAAAAAACTTGATATTTTACAGATATTCATGTAAAAGTAGAAGATCAATTTATTGGGGAAAAGTAATGCACGAAATAGCTAAGAGACTAAATGATAATATTCAAAAAGTAAATCCATCGGTTTACGATATGCTTTCAGAGATCGGTAGAGATATTTATATGCCTGAAGGGATTGTTACACAAGGTAATGAAGCGAAACAGAAAGCAACAAAATTTAATGCAACGATAGGTATTGCGACAGCAAATAAACGTCCTATGTATCTTAAGTCTATATATAGTAACTTTGCTGGATTTACTCCTGAAGAGGTTTTTCCTTATGCAAACACTCCAGGTGTTGCAGACCTTAGAACTTTATGGAAAGAGAAAATATATAAAGAAGGTCCAACATTAAATGGTGCACAACTATCAAATCCGATAGTTACATCTGCATTAACACATGGGATATCATTGTTATCAGAGATGTTCTGTGATAGAGGAGATTATGTTGTTCTACCTGATATGTTTTGGGAGAACTATACATTAACTTTTGCAGTAAAACTGAAAGCTAATCTTGTTACATATAAAACGTTTGATGAAGATAATAAATTATTTAATGTTAAAGGTTTACTAGAGGAAACAACAAAAGCAGTTGCAAGTAAAGGTAAAGCGATTGTGATTTTAAACTTTCCTAATAATCCATCTGGTTATACTCCATCGGTAAAAGAGATGCAAGAAATTTCAGATGGTTTAGCAGAAATCGCAAACGGTGGCGGAAAAATTTTAGTTATAATTGATGATGCTTATTTCGGATTATTTTTTACAGATCACTGTGCAAAAGAATCAATGTTTTCATACTTGGCGAAAAGATCTCCGAACCTACTTGCCGTAAAATTAGATGGTATAACTAAAGAAGGGTTTGCATGGGGACTGCGTGTTGGATTTATGACATTTGCACAAACTTGTGATAACGATGAACAAATGCTCCTGTCAACACTTGAGGCAAAAGTTACTGGATTAATTAGAGCCACAGTATCTAACTCTCCACACCCATCACAGTCGGCTGTTCTGCACGCACTTAAATCACCTGATTTTGAAAAAGAGCGTGAGGCGTGTAATCAGATAATAAAAGAACGTGCGTTAATGATAGATAATATGTTTAAAGCAGGGAAATACGATGATGAGTTTATACCTTATCCATTTAATTCTGGTTATTTTATGTGTGTTAAACTTAAAAATTGTAACTCTGAAGAGCTTAGAACACTCCTATTAAACAACTATCAAATAGGTGTGATAAGTACCTCTACAACAGATATTCGTGTAGCATTTTCATCTGTTGATATTGAACATATCGAAGAACTTTATGACACAATTTATAAAGCGTGTAAAGAGATCAAATAGATAAATCATACTTTTATATGATTGGTTGATATTGATTATTTCTTTGAACAATTTCAACCAATCATAACTTTCAACTTTATGATACTGTATATATCATCTAATTAACGCTAAAAGTATTGAAGTGATATAAAACTATATTGTTCTTTTTTATTTTTATGATATAATTATTTAATGTTAGAGCTATCAAATATATCTGATTTAAGTTTAAATATAAATTTTCCGATATTTCTTTACAATAAAGATTTTAGTAACTTATTTATATACACATCAGGAAGCAATAAAGAGATTGAAATACCTCCTGTTATTACTAAAATGATAAGTGAGGATTTGTTAAAATTTATTACTGGAAAAAATAATAACCAAAAAATTTTTAGATCAATAAAATTAACTCAATCATACATAATCTTCTTTCAAGATCTTCAAGATGAAAGTAGATTGAATATACTATTAGATAAAATATTTCAAAATAATAGTTTAAATCTAATAGATAATACTACAATAAATCAAGAAAAAAATAATTCCGATGAACAACTAAATAGTAAAATTAAAAAACAAAATATTCAAATATTAACATTAAACACTAAAGTAGATTATCTGAAAAACGATATCGCATCACTTAAAACAGAGATAGAAAAGAAAAATAAAACTATATCTATATTAAATCAAACTATTGAAAAATATGATAAAGAACTAATTAAAATACAATCTCTAACAGAAACTTTAAATTTTAATAAATTACAAAAAATTAATAAAGAGTTGAGAGAAGAATCTACTTTAGCTAAATATTCCTTAACTAAAACTGAAGATAATCTTAAAAAAAGTAGAGATAAAGCAACGCAAGCGATATTAAAATGTAATCTGATGTTAAAAAGAAATCCATCAAATATGGATGACATAACAGATGTTATTAATATATTAACAGTACAAGAATCATCAACAAAATCTCAATTTACAACAACTTCAAAAGGTAAAGTTAATAATCCAGATATAACAACAATTGTTGATAAATTAAACTATGTGATAAAAAGAAACGATTTTAAAAATATTGATGTAACTAAAGTATACTCAATAGCTGGAATGAGTAATATAGCATCAATGATGGATAAACCAGCAGTACACTTTAAAACAGCTATACCTAAATTGATAGGCATGGCTAGATCAAACAATATTAGTTATAGAGATCTGCTATCATTATATAGTGCATTAAATATAAAAGTATAGTTTGATAACAACTATCAATCTATCTTCCACTATAATCAAAATTTAATAAGAAACATGCCAATATTAGAATAACCAATAATCATCAATTACAGTAAACTAACTTATTTTTTAAAGGATATCAATAAACCCATTTCTTGATAATAGATGATATGTAACAATAGCTACTGATGATGATAAATTTAAACTTCTAAAACCTTTTTTCATAGGGATTGTATATAACTGATCGCTATACTTACTATAGAATTCTTGAGGTAAACCTTCAGATTCTGAACCAAAAACTATATCACAAGCTTCTATATCGTTAGGTATATCTGTATATAACTTAGTACATTTAGTTGTTAGAAAATATCTAGATCTATTATCCTCTAAATACTCATCAATAGTAGTTATTATTTGTAGATCAACATCGTTAATATAATCCATACCTGCACGTTTTAAATGTTTTTCTGATAAAGAAAATCCGAGTTTTCCAACAAGGAGCAACGAGGTCGATGTAACAGCAGCAAGACGCATGATATTTCCAGTATTTTGAGGAATATCTGGTTCAATTAAAACTATTCTAAGATTTTTCAATTTTTAAGTCCAATGATTTTTATTTATACTGACAACAAAATTATCATATTGATCATAAAATTCCTATATGGATAATAAACTTATTATATTGATAATATTTTTTTATATTGTTAGCAAGATTGTAATAGTGATGGTAATCGTTTTCATATTGATAATGATCGCTAACAATTATTAGAGATCTCTTCCAAAAATTTCATTAACAGCTATCCTTAAAGCAAAAGATAGATGAGATGAGTAACTAGAAAAAACTTCTAATTCTTGTTTCATCTTATTTTCAAGAAGATAGCCTGTAACATAAGCAGAAGAAATATCCTCTATTATATGATATAAAGTACCTAAAATAGCCCAATAACGATATTTATAAATATTTTCAGGTAGCTCTAAAGTGTGTGGAGTTATATGTATAACTTTATTTGATATAATCATATCTCCATCAAAATCTACAAATAGATTGTAATGAGCATTTTTTTGAGAACCTTTAAGGTAAATACTGTTACTCATAGAAGAAAAAGGAGTTGGTTTAGCATTAGCATAAAGATCAACCAAATAATCAGAATGTTGAGTAGAGTATATAAAAAATTTAGCAACAGTGTCATACATATCGTACTCTCTGCCAGCAAATTGAATTAAATAATTCATCGTATAGCCGCCTTTGGACAAATAGTTACACAAGCTTTACACCCTGTACATAACTCTTTATTAACTAATATTTTCTCATAACGATACGATAAAGCTACACAACTTGTTTCAGTTAAACATACAGGATAATCTACACCAATACATTTATCACATTTGCTATATTTAAGCGAAACAGATTTATATGTTTTAATATTATTACAACTATAAGGCATAAGTACAAATTGATAATCAGAGAAAGATTTATAAATATTTTTAATCTTCTTAAAACCATTTATAGATTTATAATCAGCATCGTTCAGTAATATAACCGAACCTGAACTAAGCATTGAGAAATATAACGAATTAAATGAAGATGCCTTGCCGATAAAAACTGTACGGACATTTAATTGTGAAGAGTTAATTCCAACAAAATATTCAAAAGGCACATAATGAATATTATATTTTTTTAGCATTCCTTCACAGTTTATATCTGTAAAATAAAGTGTAGATTTATCATATTGCATAGTAAAGTAAACTAAAAAAGGACATCCCGAACAGAGATATTCTTTTATATCAAGACTTGTTAAACTCTTTTTAGCAGTGGGTTCACTTATTTTAACATGATATCTTGCTGATAATACTTTATAAATACTATCATACTCTTTTTCATCAACCTCAACTTCTATCAGATCAATGTCACCATCACTATATAAAGGTAATATATAGCTTATAAACTGTTTTTGAGGCTCAATAAAAGATATGTTTTTATTATTATGATTATTTGGTAGCAACTCACTTAAAAGTTGATCAGCAGAAACCATTTTTTCAACAAACTGCTCTACCGTTAATTTATTTGAAAAAGATTGTTTATATATATATCCAGCAATTCGATTGTGATCATAGCTATTATTACTTGACTTAACAAAATTGTTAAATATATTATCAGAAACAGCCACAATTACTGGTAATGCAATTTCACTAGAAACTCTAAGTGCAGTAGATAAAATATTAGGAAAAGTATCTAAGCTTTTACAAAATAGTACAGGAGTACGCACAACAGTAGGTAAGGTTTTTGTAATTAAAATACATCCACCTTTCGTTGCATACTGAGGAGTAAATGGAGGTAAATTATCAAAAAAGCCTATCACTCTATTTGCTGCTATAGCTGATGAATAAAGAATATCTAACGACTTATCAGCCCCTATACCTAAAAACTCATCACCTACACCGAACAAGCCGAAACTGTAATCAGAATAGATCTGAACAAAGTTACATCTGCTTATAAATTCTGTTATAATTTCGTTACTATTTTTTACATCCATATATCAGATAATAGCAAAAAAATATTTTTTTAACAAGTATTTTATTTTTATATGAACTAATATTCTCTACATTTGACAATAATAATGATATATTATTTAATAATCTATACATCAAGATAATTTAATAATAGTATCTACTGGAATAATTTGTTTTGCAATTTAAGGTTTAATGTATTAAAATAAAAGAATATATAGCAATTAATTCAGTGGAGATTTTGAAGTACATGAGCAATCTAATTAATAATTATGCAAGAAATAATATAGAGTTTATAAGTGGTAATGGATCTTATCTAACAAGTATTGATGGCAAAAAATATCTTGATTTTGGATCAGGTATATCTGTGACCAATTTAGGACACAATCATAAAGATATTACTGATATAATTATTGCTGAATCATCTCAACTACTACATGTTTCTAATCTTTATTTAAGTACTCCTCAAGAAGAGCTTGCAGAAAGTATCGTAAAAGAGAGTTTTGCGGGTAAATTATTCTTCTGTAACTCTGGTGCTGAAGCAAATGAAGCTGCGATTAAATTAGCAAGATTGTATGGTAATAAAAAATATAACGGTAAAAAAGATAAAGTTCTATCATTTTATGATTCATTTCATGGAAGAACTTATGCAACATTATCTGCAACTGCTCAAGAGAAAATTCAAAACGGTTTCACCCCTATTGCACAATATAATCGTTTTGTAGCTTTTAATGATATTGACGCTGTTCTTGATATAGTTAAAAATGGCGATATCGTTGCCATAATATTAGAACTATATCAAGGTGAAAGTGGTATTTTATCAGTTGAACCTCTTTTTCTAAAACAGATAAGAGAAATCTGTGATAAAGAGGATATAATTCTTATCTTTGATGAAATCCAAACTGGTATGGGAAGAACAGGAGAAGTTTTTGCCTATAAACATTTTGGCGTTGAACCTGATATAATGAGTATGGCTAAAGCTATGGCAAACGGCTTACCTATCGGTGCTATTATTGCAAAAGATTTTGTAGCAGATTTACTTACTCACGGTATGCACGGTACAACTTTTGGTGGAGGGTCACTCATTACTAAAGTTGCGAAAAAGGTTATTGAAATTATATCCGATAAAGAATTATTAAATGATGTTATTATAAAAGGCGAACTACTTAAATCTATAATAGAAGATAAATTAAATGATAGAGTTACTTTTCATGGTAAAGGCTTATTAATCGGTGCTGAAACTCGTTTTGCTCCAACAACTGTAGTTAGCAAATGTTTAGAGAATGGATTAGTTGTTATACCTGCTGGAAATAATACAGTAAGATTATTTCCTCCATTAAATATAAGTAAAGAAGATATCTTAATAGGTGCTAATCTATTTATAAAAAGTATTAACGAACTAGATTAATAACAGATGATTAATATATCGCTATACCCTACTCTATTCAATCAATTTTATAAGGAAAATATTAATGAGCAAAAATTTTTTAACATTATTAGATAGAACACCAAGTGAACTTATTAATCTAATTGAAGAAGCTATAAAGCTAAAGAAAAAACGTAGTAAAGGTATCTTTAATTCAGCTTTAAAAGATAAATCTATCGCTATGATATTTGAAAAGTCTTCAACAAGAACAAGAATATCGTTTGAAGTTGGTATTAAAGAGTTAGGAGCTTATCCTCTATTCCTATCATCAGCTGATATACAGCTAAAACGTGGCGAGTCGATTAGTGATACCGCAAAAGTCTTATCACGTTATGTTGATATGATAATGATTAGGACATCTGAACATGCTAAAATTATAGATCTTGTTAAAAACTCTACTATCCCTGTAGTAAACGGCTTGACTGATGATTATCATCCATGTCAAATTTTAGCAGATATCATGACTATCTATGAAAAATTAGGTAAAATAAAAGGTGTTAAAGTAGCGTTTATTGGTGACGGAAATAATGTAGCAAACTCTTGGATGAACGGTGCTGCACAACTTGGTATGAAACTATCTATCGCCTCTCCTAAAGATTATACAGTTAATCAAGATATATATAATAAAGCAGTAGATATCGCTAAGCAAAACGGTGGAGAGATATTGCTAACAACCGATCCTTATGAAGCTGTTATTAATGCGGATATCATCTATACAGACGTATGGGCAAGTATGGGAATGGAAAGCGAACAAACAAAACGTATAAATGATTTTCAAGGGTTTATAGTTGATAGTAAGCTTATGAAAGCAACTGGCAGAGAAACTTATTTTATGCACTGTCTTCCTGCTCATAGAGGCGAGGAAGTAACAGCTGAAGTTATAGATTCTGAAAACTCTATCGTGTTCGATGAAGCTGAAAATAGACTTCATATTCAAAAAGCTATAATGCTTGATTGTTTTGAAGTATAAAATATTTTGAAATACAAGTGTCTAAGAAGTTGAATATGTGAACGTTTTAAAAGTTATGAGATATTTAAAAGTTTTATTAATTTTAATGTGTAACTGTTTGAAAGTATAAAAAAAATAATATATAATAATATTGTGTATATAGTTCAATTATTTAAAGAGATATAGGAGCAGTGTTGATGTCTAAAAAAGGTAAAGTAATATTAGCGTATTCTGGGGGGTTAGATACATCGGTTATATTAAAATGGCTAGATCTACAAGGTTATGAAGTATATGCCTATGTTGCTGATGTTGGACAACCGATAGATAAAAAAGAGGTTACTAATAAAGCATTCTTATCAGGTGCAAAAGATGTTCTTATAGATGATTTAAAAGATGTGTTTGTCAGTGATTTCGTTAATAGATCTATAAAATTCAATGCACTTTATGAAGGTAGATATTATCTTGGTACATCACTTGCAAGACCGATTATTGCTAAAGGTATGGCTGATTATGCTAAAAAAATTGGTGCTAAATATTTCTCTCATGGAGCAACTGGTAAAGGAAATGATCAGGTGAGATTTGAACTTACAATTGCAGCTCTTAACCCTAAATTAAAAGTTATAGCTCCTTGGCGTATGCCAGAATTTTTTGAGGTTATAAAAGGTAGACAAGAGGCGATGGATTTTGCTAAACAACATAAAATACCTATTAAAGCTACAAAAAGCAAGCCTTGGTCATCAGATGAGAACTCACTACATATATCATTTGAAGCAGGTATCTTAGAAGATCCTAATGTTACACCTCCTGATAATATGTTTGAATATACTCTATCTCCTAAAAAAGCTAAAAGCAAACCTGATATTATCACTTTAAGCTTTGAAAAAGGTATTGCTGTTAAATTAAATAATAAAAAGATGTCACCTGCTGAAATTTTAGTAGCGTTAAATAAACTCGGACACGATCATGGAATAGGTAGAATTGATATGGTAGAAAGTAGATATGTAGGAATGAAGTCAAGAGGAGTATACGAAACTCCAGGTGGAACTATCCTTATGAACGCTCATAGAGATATAGAATCAATAACCTTAGACGGATCTGTAATCAATCTTAAAGAAACATTAATGCCTCGTTTTGCAACTTTAGTTTATAACGGGTACTGGTACTCTGAAGAGATGGATTGTCTAAACGCTTTACTTGAAAAATCTCAAGAGTTCGTAACTGGCGAAGTTAGACTTGAGCTTTATAGAGGAAATGTAACACCTCTTGGAAGAACATCTGAATACTCGCTATATAATATGCAACAGGTATCAATGGATGATGATCAAGGAGCTTATAATCAAGCTGATGCTACAGGATTTATAAGATTGCATAGCTTACCTTTAATCGCAACAGCTAGCAGAAGAAAAAAATAATTTAAATGCTTCAACTAAAAAGTTGAGCTTATAAATCGACTAAAAGTTTAACTAATGATAATATAACAGTTAATAGATTTATAGATGAGTTTGTGAGAAACTGGTAATAACAATAGATATTAATTGTAACCTATTTTATTAGTAAATTGATAACTGACAATTTATATTCGTAGATTCTAGTAATGTAAAGTTGAAATGGAGAGTTTTTATATATGTACTTTCAAGATATAATAATGAATTTGCAAAAGTTTTGGGCAGATAATGGATGTATGATTTTTCAGCCGTACGATGAAGCTGTTGGTGCTGGAACATTTAATCCTGCAACCTTTCTAAAATGTTTAGGTCCTGAACCATGGGATTGTTGTTACGTTGAAAATAGTAGACGTCCAACTGATGGAAGGTATGGAGAGAACCCTAATCGTTTACAACATTACTATCAATTTCAAGTAGTGCTAAAACCGTCTCCCCTTGAGATACAAAATCTATATTTAGAAAGTATAAAAATTCTAGGTGTTGATCCATTAGAGCATGATATCCGTTTTGTAGAAGATGATTGGGAATCTCCAACATTAGGTGCTTGGGGATTAGGCTGGGAAGTGTGGCTTGATGGAATGGAGATATCGCAATTTACATATTTCCAACAAGCTGGAGGTATGGATCTTTCTCCCGTTACAGGAGAGTTAACTTACGGATTAGAACGTATCGCTATGTATTTACAAAAATGTGATTCTATATACGATCTTGCATGGAATAAAAATATTAGTTACGGCGATGTTTATCATGAGAACGAAGTACAGTTTTCAAAATATAACTTTGAAGAAGCAGATGTTGCATCATTATTTACAATGTTTGATCTTTATGAAAAAGAGTGTATACGATTGACAAATATAGATCTCCCCTTACCTGCTTACGATTTCTGTTTAAAATGTAGTCATACATTTAATCTTCTTGATGCACGTAGTGCGATATCAGTCACTGAACGAACTGGATATATCGCAAGAGTTAGAGCATTGGCAAAAGGTGTTGCTGAAAAATATTTAGAGAATAGAGAGAGACTCGGGTTTCCATTAATTAAAAAATAGTTGTCGACTTAGTTAATCGGTGGTACATAGTCGATTGTGTGATTAGTAAGTGGACACATAGTAGTTGACTGTGTGGTTGGTAGCGGTGGCATATAGTCGGTTGTATGATTAGCAGATCGCAATACTATTAATAGTCGAAGTAATAGAAACAATAATACATCTCTGTGTTATCCATAATAAAAGTAGTTACCATAATAAAAGCTATATAGCAAGTTCGGTGGCATATAGTCGCTTTTATGATTAGTAAGTGGACACATAGTAGTTGACTGTGTGGTTGGTAGTGGTGGCATATAGTCGGTTGTATGATTAGCAGATCGCAATACTATTAATAGTCGAA
>CAMQYS010000008.1 GCA_947039395.1 uncultured Deferribacteraceae bacterium
ATGTTATATTAATAAAAGTAAATTGCGTATATAAAGTGTTTTATAGTTTTATTTTTCTTATATTTAGATTAAGTTTGAAGTAGGTTTTCTCTGCTATAAATTGTGAAGTTTTTTGTTGAAATTAAATTTGTTATTGGTAAAAAGAGTTGTTTTCAGAAATCGGAGTAATAGATTATTATTTTAATAACAACAACTTTTTTCTATCTCTGATTTTAACTTTAGATATTTCTTTTGTGTCATAATTACAGTATATTTTTGTTTTTGAATTACTAGAAGAGTTTTTTTATATACAACAAACTATTTCACTATTAAAGTAATAATGCGAAAAATACATCATTCTTTACATTTAACATATGATTTTGTACTATCATTATCAACTTATATCTTCGTATAAGGTGTTGCTGATTTTCTTAGTGAAAGTAACTTATGTATTTATAAAGTATAATCTTTTTAGCTTTAATCTTCATAAGAATAAGTATAGTTACCTTATTATTGATATATAGCTTAGATGAACAGATTTATCGATTTATCGTAAAGCGTTAGATTTTTTATATCCCATATAGATAACGGGCGATCCATATATAACATTTGATTGATGAGTGCCGTATTTTCATAGGTGCTATATTGATCTAATAATTCAACATATATAGGTATTTGTATTGAAGATGGTTTACAACTTTTAGCAACCGTACTCATGATAGATGCTCTAAACATTTTTAGAGTATTGACAAATCGGTGATAATATATGATTATAGTGAGCTATCTGAACAGAAGCTAGCTTGAGCGATATCAGTCTATCTGATATTTGTTTTACGGCTTGTAACTTGTTTAGATACGCAACACAAAACACTTGCCGAAGTGGCGGAATGGTAGACGCTGTGGACTCAAAATCCACCGCCAGCAATGGTGTAGGGGTTCGAGTCCCCTCTTCGGTATAACTTTCTTTTTATTCAATAATAGTCTTAATAATTAACTCTAAATCAACTAGATATATAAGCTAATTACTACAACAAAATAATTATACTCTCACAATATGAAAAAGAACGGCTACACTTATTTTTCAAATTGAGTGTCATTAGGAGAGCTATTAATAGTTTGAACTTTTTTTCTCATCATTATAAATGCTATAAAAGATAAAACTGATTGTATTAATGTGAAGAAAAAATAGCTCGGATATAGAGACATAGCAATGATGTACATAACCCCACCTATTAAAGCTAAGATCTTGTTATTGAAGCCCCATCCAAGTCCATTAAATAGTACGGCAAAACATACTACTATGAAATATGTACGCACCATATAGAATATACCTGCATTAAATATTTCTTGTATAATGACCTCTGATGGAGAAAGAAGACTCATCATTAAAAATGTTAAAACAACAGTAAGAAGTAGTCCTAAAATTAAAGAGAGTAATAATAACTTGTTTTTTTTCATATAAAATATTACATTATTTTATTATAAATTGATATATAAAATACATAGCTATGCATACTAGATAATAATTTGTGAAATTTTATCTTAGTGACAATAAAGCTAAAATTAGAAAAGACTTCAAATAAATATTTTTGATAATAAAAAAATCAGCATAATACGAGGATATAAGATTCAAGTCGATTAAAAGCAGTATAATTGTATTGTATTAACTTGAATATAGTGCTACTATTAGACTGCATGTGATTTAACTGGGAGATGATTATGAAAAAAAATAAATTATTATGTTTAAGTATGGTTTTTGTTATGGTTCTTTGTTTTAGTGGAAATGTATTTGCAGCAAGTGGGTTTGTTTTCAAGCCTCTTATAGGTTATAATGCAGCTGTTTTAGATCGTTATAGTCATGATATAGGAGAGGGAAGTGCAACAGCTAGACTAGGTTATCAATTTGCAAGCTCAAATAAAGCAGGTTTCACTTTATTTTTCGATTTTGGTTACGCTTTGAATGTTCAATTAGAACATGAGAATTACAACTATTATTATGATTATAATAGTAGCACAGACGAAACAAGAAAAGCACTTTTAACCCATAACTATGTTATTGGTTTAATGCCTACATTAAATATAAGTAACTTCTCGATCGGTATCGGTGGTGGAGTAAAAGTTCCATTTGCAACAACTGATCTTACTTTTACACCAAATAACACAGATAGAACAACAACTTTAACAGGAGTAACCTCTTCAGATGATGACTACAATGTTACTCCATATGCGAAATTTGTTGTAGATTACTCTTTATATATTGGTAGCAATGTAGCTTTTGTTATAGCTGCCGATCTCACTTATGATTTTAAACTGTACTCATATGGACCAACTCATACTAACCCAGAGAATTTTTATGTCGGCTTACAGCTTGGTATGAAGTTCGGTAAAAAGGTAGATAATCGTGAGTATGCTAAAGCGGATAATAAACAGAAGGTAATTAAAGAGAAAAAACAGAAAGTTATTAAAAGTAAACAAGAAAATATCGGTCAGATAGGAGTTGTTGAGCCAGCACAAGTAGTAACTCCTAAACAAGCGGTAACACCTGTAATTCCTCAGTCTCAGAATATAGTAATTGATATTAAGGTTAACGGCGATAAAGTAGCTCCATCTAATGCAGTACCAGTTGTAGCGCCAGTTCCACCAGCAACACAGCCGATTGTCATTACAGTTACACAACCTCCAGTTCAGCCAGTACCAGTTCAGCCAGTACCAGTTCAGCCAGTACCTGTACAACAAGCTCCAGTACAAGTAGTTCCTGCACAGTAAGGTATAATTTAGATATTTATTTTATTTGATAGATCATATTATCAGTTATATATAGCCACCTAAGTAATTGGGTGGTTTTTTTATGGATATAATTATTTTATGATTGAGGTTATAACCTATATTGATATAACTTATCACTGGTTAAATGTTTAGAGATATTACTGATTTTAAAAGTAGTAGAATAGATTATATTAAGATGAAGTTGTTAAATAATGATATACCTTTATAATCGTTGTATAGTTATGATCATTTATTTCATATTTATTTATGGAGTAGAAGATGATTTATAGCAAGGTTATTCTATGGTTTATAGTTTCTATATTAGTGGTTTCATGTGGAGTTAAATATAGTTTAACTAATTAAGTATAAAGATAAAGTTAAGATGCAGAAGAAGTTATGTACAGACGACCATTTACTTTCTATGAGTAATAGTGTTATGGCGATATTATACAAGCTGTCACTAATCTTGGTGTGATATATGCGAACGGAAAGGGGGCTTGCGAAGGATTTTACTAAAGTATTTCATTGTATGAGAAGGAGTACAATCTAGGTTCAAGAGTAGCATGTTTTAATCTTGGAATTATGAATGAAGATTAGATATATTTAATGAGTGTTTTGAAAGAGTTATAAGATTTATTAATATAGCGTAAAACATTTGACATTTTATAGATGTGATAAGTTATATATTATAATATATAAAATTATAGATCATTAATAAGTTTCTATTATTCTAACTAATTATAATAGTCTGTATGTTTATTTGTGTAGATGTTTTATAGTAATAAAATTTAAGAGGTTCTGTTATGAGCAGAGCAACACGTTTGGTGAGATTTAGGTTTATAGTATTGATAGTCCTTTCAGCGATTATTTTTTCAGACTGTTCATTTTTAGTAACTCCAGTTACAAGTAAAGTGTCTACGGCTACTACAAGAACAAGCCAGTGTACGCAACTACTATAAATATCGAAGCAAGCGATTTAATATTGGGAGATACTGTAAAGATTTCTGCTAGCTTTGATGATCACCAATTTTTAAGTTGGGTTTGCTATGTAATTATTAACGTATAAAGCATTGGAAGGCACAGATTACGATTTTTTTATGCCGAGATATGAGAGATAAGGTAATAAACTTACTTTAAAAGGACGTTCAGCTAAATTAAAATCAGCTACTGCATACTAAAATAAATATACTTAACTTGTCTTAATAATATATCAATCATAATTATTAAGACAATTTTATACTCGTCTAGCTATAAGTTAGGCGAGTTTTTTTATCGTTTATTTTTCTATCAAAATTACTTACTCTATTTCTATCATCTTTCAATGACCATGAAATTATCTATTACAAGAATATCGTCAATCGCATTTCTAATCTCTACACTATTCAAATACTTAATCCTTACAATACTTTATGAAAAATAATAAAAAAAATAATAGACCATAAACTATTTATTGATTAATCGGTGTAAAGAATAGATAACCAGTAAGTAAGATAAAGGAGAGAGAGAATGTTACATTTTAAAAATAATTTAAAGTTTGATGTAAAAGATGAAATATTTGGATCAGTATATGCAAGTAAAAGTCTTTCAAAATATAAGATGCCAAATTCTGAGATGTTTGCAGAGAATGCATATTCTTCAATTATGAATGAGCTAACTTTAGATGGTAATGCTATACAAAACCTTGCAACATTTGTCCAAACATGGGCAGAGCCACAAGTACAGAAGTTAATGCAAGAGTGTATTGTTAAAAATATGATTGATAAAGATGAGTATCCACAAACGGCAGAATTAGAGGCACGATGTGTACATATGATTGCTGATCTGTGGAATTCTCCTTATGCAATGAATACACTTGGAACATCTACTACTGGTTCATCAGAAGCTGCGATGCTTGGCGGTTTAGCTATGCTATGGAACTGGCGTAAAAAAATGAAAGCTGCTGGTAAACCAACTGATAAGCCGAATATGATAACAGGGCCTGTTCAAATATGTTGGCATAAGTTTGCAAGATATTGGGATATAGAGTTACGTGAAGTACCTATGGATAAAGATAAATATTATATGGTAGGAGAAGATATATTAAAGTATGCTGATGAAAATACTATCTGTGTTGTTCCAACATTAGGAGTTACATTCACATTACAGTATGAACCAGTAGAAGAGATATCGCGTACATTAGATAAGTTAGAAAAAGATACAGGACTTAATATACCGATACATGTTGATGCTGCAAGTGGTGGTTTTTTAGCTCCGTTCATAGAGGAACAGAAGGATATTTTATGGGACTTTAAATTAGAGAGAGTAAAATCAATTAACTCATCTGGACATAAATTCGGTTTAGCACCAGTAGGTGTTGGTTGGGTTATATGGAGAGATGCATCAGATCTACCAGAAGAACTTATATTTAATGTAAATTATCTAGGTGGAAATATGCCTACATTTGCGTTAAATTTTTCTAGACCAGGTGGACAGATTGTTGCTCAATACTATAATTTTATTCGTCTTGGAAAAGAAGGGTATGAAAAAATTCAAACAACTAGTGCTGAAACAGGAAAGTATTTATCAGCAGAACTAGATAAGCTCGGACTTTTTAAGATAATTTATAATGGAGAAGGCGGAATACCGGGTTGTACATGGAAGTTTAAAGATGGGATTAATCCTGATTTTACACTTTATGATCTTGCAGATAGGTTACGTACAAGAGGCTGGCTAGTTCCTGCATATTCCTTGCCTGAAAATATTACAGATGTTGTTGTCCAAAGAGTTTTAGTAAAGCAAAACTTTACTATGGATATGGCAACACTTCTTGTAGATGATATAAAGCGTGCAATTGATTTCTTTAAGAAACATCCGATCACTAAACCGTTAACAGAAGAAGAAGCTAGTTCGTTTAAGCATTAATCTATATAGTTTACTGATTGGTTAATAGATAGTTACTAAACTAATAATTGGTAGAGTAACTGATAGTTAATACTTAATTAAATAATAGATAGTAGTATTTACTTTTAATATGGAGAGAATAATATGAAGTCAGATAAAACCTTAAATGTTTTTACACTTGCCATGATAAATGTGGCAGCGATTGTTAGTTTACGAGGATTGCCAGCAGAAGCAGTATACGGCTTATCTTCTATATTTTACTATATTTTTGCTGCAGTTTGTTTCTTAATTCCAGTGTCGTTAGTATCAGCAGAGTTAGGTACTGGTTGGTCAGAAAAAGGTGGTGTTTTTCGTTGGGTAGGAGAAGCACTAGGGCCAGGTTTTGGTTTTCTAGCTATATTTTTACAGTGGCTACAAAATACAATATGGTTTCCAACAGTTTTAACATTTGCAGCAGTTTCAGTTGCTTTTATAGGCTTAGATCAGTCTACAGATATAGCACTTGCATCAAATAGATATTATACATTAGGTATTGTTCTTGCAGTTTACTGGGGAGCTACCATAATGAATTTCTTCGGTGTTAAATTATCAGGAGCTATTAGTAAATGGGGAGTTCTTATAGGTACAATGATTCCTGGTGTAACTATAATTATATTAGGATTAGTATACTGGTTAACAGGAAATAAGGTAGAGATGCCGATAAGTGCTGATGCCCTTATCCCTGATCTTACTGATTTCAATAATTTAGCATTAGCTGTAAGTATATTTCTTTTCTATGCTGGTATGGAGATGTCTGCTGTTCATGTAACAGAGGTAAAAGATCCTAAAAAGAATTATCCTAAAGCGATATTTATTGCTGCTTTTATTACTGTAACTTTATTTATTTTAGGAACACTTGCAATAGGTGTTATTATTCCTCCAAAAGAGATCAACTTAACACAGAGCTTACTTATTGCATATAACGATGTTTTCGCATTATTCCATCTTGAAATTTTAGGTAGTGTTATCGCTATATTTTTAGCATTTGGTGTTTTTGGACAAGTATCAACATGGATAGCAGGCCCAAGTAAAGGGTTGTTGGCTGTTGGTAAAGCAGGGTATCTACCTCCAGTTCTACAGAAGATTAATAAGCACGGTATTCAAGTTAATATACTTATCATGCAGGCAATAATCGTTACCCTACTATCGATTATGTTTGTACTTTTACCATCAGTTCAAGCTGCATATCAGATATTAACAGCACTTAGTATTACTCTCTATCTTATCATGTACGTTTTACTGTTTGTAACTTTTATTAAACTTAGAATAACTCAGCCTCAAGTAGAGAGAACTTTTAAAGTTCCAGGTGGAGTTTTTGGAATGGCTATGATAGGTGGCTTAGGTCTACTTGCATCAGTTGCAGCTTTTCTATTCGGTTTTCTACCTCCATCACAGATCAATGTTGGTAGCAGTTTTAACTGGATAATGATTTTAATAGGCGGAAATATTATCGGTGTATCTATACCTTTTATTATCTATAGTCTGCGTAAGTCTTCATGGAAATCAAGTGATCCTAATGATATATTTGAACCATTTTCATGGGAAGTTAAATTAGATAAAAAGAGTAGCAAAACTAAGTAGAGTTAAATTGATCATATTACGATAAATTAATATTATATAATAAATAAAAAAGAGCATCTATACTTTAAATATAGATGCTCTTTTTATTATATTTTTAATAGTATAGTATGGTTAACTATTTATCTATTACTTCTCCATTTTCAGTATAAAGAGGAGTTCCATCTTTCTCTTCTTTAGTCATGAGAAATCCTGTGAGAATTGTAATCACTGCCATGATGAATAAAAATCCAAGATAGTAAGCACCTAGCACTAATGCAAGAGGTGATACAGATTCTATCACTGTAGATGATGTGGCAGCAGCAGCTGCGGCGGCGGTTGTTAATAACGATATACAGAATAGTACTTGTGGCGAGTGAGGTAGTATACCTTGAAATACACAGCTAAAAATATCTAATAAGCTAGCTACACGTTTAGGTGCGATATTATGCTTCTTAGCGATATCTCTAGTTAATGGTGCTGCAACTAATATAGCTATTGTATTGTTAGCGATTGCGATATCTGATAGCGAGGTTAATGATGCGATACTAAATTCTGCACCTTTACGAGATTTTATATTAGATGTTAATTTATGCATCAACCAGCTCATTCCACCCATATACGATACAAGCCCTGCGACACCTTTAACGAGTATAGCTATAACAAGTATACTAAACATACCTTGCATACCTTTATAGAATGCTTGAAAGAACTCTATGATAGTGAACGAGCTTGTAGCAAACCCGATTACTGCAGCTGAAAATACACCGAACATAAGTACATAGAATACGTTCACTCCAAGAATAGCTACAATTATAACAAGTACGTACGGAAGGATTTTAATCAGATCATACGGTAGTGACGATGTCGTAGATACTCCATCATTTCCAATAATTGCATATGTTATCATGGTGGCGATAGCTGCTGGAAAAGCGATTAGAAAATTCATTTTGAATTTATCTTTCATTTTACATCCAGCACCTCTAGTTGCAGCGATCGTTGTATCAGATATCATAGATAGATTATCTCCAAACATAGCACCACTTAAAACAGCCGACACAGCCATCACAGTTGATACAGCAGTTTGATCAGCAAGACCTATCGCAACAGGACCTATCGCTGCGATTGTACCCATAGATGTTCCCATCGCAGTTGATACAAATGCAGCTATAATAAATATCCCGACTAATATAAATTGTATAGGCATAACATCTATTCCGAGATTAACAGTAGCTTCAACTCCACCCATAGCTTTAGTCACTTCAGAGAATGCACCAGCTGAAAGAAATATAAGACACATTAACATATTTCCAGTTTCGCCAGCAGATTTAGAGAACACCTCTAATTTAAGATTAACTTTACCTTGAGCCATAAGTACAGCAATAAGTAGTGCAATAAGAAGTATTACTTGAATAGGTATTCTTGAGAATGGATCGGCAACGTCCATATATGAGAATATTAATCCTGCACAGATGTATGTTGTTAGAAAAAATATGAGGGGAATAAACGCCCAAAACTTATAACTTTTTTCTTGTTTCGTGTGACTAAACATATAAAAAACCTCTCTATATAGTAATTCTTAGTTGAAGGTAAGATTAAGTGGGATATAATAGCAGAAAAAAGATTATTTTAAAAGAGTTGATAATATAAAACTATGAATTATTGAAAATAGATCTATTGTACTAGTGAATTGTTATGTGAGTTTTATTAATACGAATGTACTAAAGTTGAGATAAAAGAATACTCAACTGGGAGTAATAAGAAAGTTAAATTAAAAAATATTTTAACTAAATTATTATATTAAGAGTTCTATAACTATATGATACCGTTATCAGTAATATATTGTAAATTGCTTAGAGTAATCATATAACTTTTATATGTTGAACCGTTTTTATAAGTTATAATATCTTGCTTATATACGCTTGATAATGAGTTGTAATATTGCTGTGCAAGTGTGACAAGATACTCTCTACCTGCATAGAGATCTATAAATTTAAATGAGATATTGTATCTGTTGAAAGTTTTCGGATCTAATAACATCTGTACAGCTTTATTAAAATCAGTTTCAAATTGATTGTAAAACGGTATAACGATTTCATCAAACTGTTTGCACAACTGTTTTATAGTGTCAGATAGATCGTGATCGTAAGTTATGTTCCACCAACGATCAACTGGTTTCGTGAAAGCATAAAAAACCGACAGAACTATGAACGTTATTTTATTTATAGATATCTATATAGTTCTTATCAACTTTATCAAACTTTTTACACCATAATCTAAGGTCGCACTGTATCTCTATATTTTCATACGAGCTATTCCATTTAGATGAATAGAACTGAATTTCAAATACTAAATTATTAACTACTTTTTTAAAAGATTGTTGACTCTTCAAAAACTTCTAGTTGAGATGTTCAGATATTTCACGATATAGTCTATCTTTAGCTTCTTCAACTGATAACGCTCTTTTTATATTTTTTCTTAAAAAACTAATAAAAACTATCTCCTGATAACTTTAATAAAATAGTTCTATTCAAACAGTATCGTTGATTTATCATTGATAGCGTTAAATATAATTCCTTTAGCTTCATCTTGTTCAAGGTAGCCATCTTCCACAACAACTCTCTCTGTGTATTTTACAACTGCGTTTTTGATATCAACTTCCTCAATCTCTTTCGTTCCAAAATCGCCACCTCTAACAAGAAGTTTTTCACAGAATTCATTATCTATCATAGTCGATATAAAATCTTTAACCTCATACTCACTCAACATCTGTTTACCTTTAGGAGCAGATATATTTACTTCAAGTCTAAGTCCAGATAGTGAACTCATTAGCTCAATCTTTTTACCTTCCTCACTTGCAATAAAAGTTTCAAGATCTTCATATGTAGGAAACACTAACCTTGTTGATAATCGTTTATAGTAGTTCCATGCAAGGATTGTAGCTTCAATATCATTTTCAAAAAATGGCACTAATCTTATTGATAGATCAGAAGAAAATTCATTAAAGAATTGTTTAAAACTTCCAACAGGAGATCCAGATGTTCCAGTCATTAATGCAGCAAACTGATAACGAGGTGAGAAGATACAGTAGTGTAGATCACCTAATAAACCGTTATCTCTATTGATAGGTTTGATTTCACCAGTCTCACTAAACCATATAGGTGCTGTTTTTCTCTCTTTAGCTAGAGTGATAAAATAGAACTCTTTATCATCAAGTACTATCTTTTCCATAACTTTCCATAAGTGATGCACGGTTGAGTGAAAGGTATCGTAATTTTTCTCTGCTTTCAATGATGTTTCAAAAGCATCTGTTATGCGTGCTATATAATTTTCATCATTTGTTTCTACTCTCAAAAACGATACTTTTACAGTTTTACCTAAATCCATTTTCAACTCCAAAAAAATAGCTATACAACCGTTTAGTTGCTTTATTATTTTATTTCTAAATCTTTTTATACACTTTTTTACTTTTTTTTGCTAGATTATATATATAGAGGTTACGATGATAAAAATTCACACTTCATTATTCACAATTTTTATACTTCTTTTTATTACAATCAATAGCGATGCATCAAATAGGAATACACCGATAACGGAAGCTGTAGCTCTAACTAAAAACTCTGTAGTAAATATTAGAACAGAAAAGATAGTTAATCAATCATATTCTCCATATACCGATCCGATGGTGAATGATCTTTTCGGATTTTCAAGTAGTTATAAAACTCAAAGTTTAGGTTCAGGGGTTATTATAAGTGAAGATGGGGTAATTGTTACAAATAGCCATGTTATTGAGTCTGCATCGAAGATATTTGTTATTTTAGATAATAATCAGCAGTTAGAGGCATCAGTTATAGGTAGCGATCCTATTTTAGATATTGCAGTAATTAAGATTAAAAAACAGGTAGATGGTTTAAAACCTGCGAAACTTGGTAACAGTTCAGATATAATGCTAGGCGAGACTGTAATTGCAATCGGTAATCCATACGGATTAAACTCTTCAGTTACAACAGGAGTTGTTTCTAATGTTAGACGAGTTCTTACGGATGATATCGGCTACGCAATATTTATTCAAGTTGATGCATCTATTAATCCTGGAAATTCTGGAGGTCCACTTATCAACCTTGATGGAGAGGTAATAGGTATTAATTCAGCAGTTTATCGAGCAGGACAAGGGATCGGTTTCTCATTACCTATTGATGTTGTGAAAACGATTTTACCAGAATTTGAAAGACAATCAAAAATGTCTAAGCGGTATACAGACTTCACAGTTAAAGAGAAGATATCTATAAACCAGATTCCGTATCTAGAGATATCATCAGTAGATAGAAGTTTAGGTTCAAGCTATAAAGGTGTCAACATAGGAGATGAGATCGTTATGATGAATCAAATACCTGTTAATAGTAAGAATGCTTATGAGTATATCCTTAAAACAGTGCAGATTGGAGATTCTATTGAAGTAGTTTTTGCTAAAGGTACAGATGAAAATATTATCTTTACTAAATCAAATATTATAATTAGAGAGTATCCAGAAAATTTTGGTTTAACAAACTTTAAAAATAAGTACGGTATAACATTTTCTAGTAATAATAATAGTATTATTGTGTTAGATAATATAGATAATAAATATATAATGAAAGGAGATGTTCTAGTTGGTGTAAACGATGAAGAGATTTTATCATTAGAAGAATTAAGCGATATATTAAATGATAATATCGGAGAGGTTATTATTCTCCATATCGCAAGAGCTAATAAACTATTCTCTCTACGCATTCAAACGTAGAGAGTGGTGTTAATGCTAAACTGTTGCAAACTTTTAATTATAATTTTAAAAATATTTTAGAAAGATGTTAGTTAATATTATATAGTAGTTCTTTTATTTATCATGATTATTTTCTTTCTTTGTTTCTAATATTTTTAAGAGTTCGTCATCGAGGTTTGTTTCCTCTTTATCTATAGATTTTGATAAATCAGCAAACACTGTTGACAAACCCGCTAAGACTTTTTGTTTATAAGCGGTTTCGATTTCTAAAGAATTATCATACTTCGTGATATTATTTTTACTCATAAAACCTAATAAACCATCTAATGTTTTCGATAAGTTTAGTGCTGATTCCTTTGAGACAGGATCAGATTGTAGAGAATTTTGTGTTATGCTATCACTAAGCACAGAAATATAATTGTGCTTGTCATTAAGGTTTCTGCCAAGTTCGTTGTAGCCATAAACACCAGCCATTACTGTGTCAAGATCTGTTGATTTAAGAACTCCAGTTTCTTCAAGATGAGTTATTAATGCTGTCATTTCTATAGGCGTTGCATTACTTGGATTAATTTTATTAACATCAATTAATTGAGTAAACTCTTTTCCATTAGTAGATAGAGATCACTACTTTTCGTAACGTATATTTACAAGCAATTAACATGCTGTTTGGTATATTGTTTTCAAAATAGATTATGGTGGTATGGATTAATATTATTACAAGCAGTAGATTAGCTTATCATAAAGTAGTGCTATTGTTTTGAGATATCTCTAACTTATCAAACATATATAGCCTGATTACTTATTAGGCAACTTTACATAAGTCGTTAATAATACTATCTTTTATAATTTTATTATTTGTGAGTAAATCTATCTATACTAAGTTTCGTAAAATAGGGAGTAGTTGTATCAAAATAAAGAGAGTAGAACCAACCATGAGATATGTATTAAGTAGAGTAGGTTGAATTAAGGATATATATATGCATAAAAAAACCGTATCCACGATAAGTAGTTACGGTTATATTTTTTAAATTTTATAACTTAAAGATTAGGTAAGGGATTAGTTATTGCTACTTGCTTTCATAAAAGCATTACATTTTAGAGTTAATCTAGATACTTTTCTTGCAGCTTGGTTTCTATGAATTTTGCCTAAGCGAACAGTTTTGTTAATTGTGCTAACAGCTGCTTTTAATAAAGCTGGAAGATTAGGATCATTTGAAATAATCGCTTTATCAACTTTTTTAACAGTTGTTTTCATAAATGATTTGTTAGATTTGTTTCTGATTTTACGTTTCTCTGATTGTCTAATTCTTTTTTTAGCTGATAATGTATGTGCCACTTGCAACCCCACCTAAGTTAATATTAATGTTAAGTGAAGAGTATACATTTCATTACTGTTTATGTCAATAAGATAATATAAAAAATCTTTGCAATTTTTGTGTTACTGCTATATCATAATCTATAAATAACATGTTTTATTATTCATGTATTCTAGAGCTTGTTACTATTTGTTAGTTATTAATATTATTAAGAACGGTTATCTAAAATCTTTACTACGAGTTTAATCTATAATGGCAGATAAGTTGAAGAAAATTATAAAAATTTTTAATTTCACATTTATACCTATGTTTTTACGACAATTATATTTTACCAGTAAGTTTTTTTCTAGTAGAGGTTTATTAAATCATGCTGCATCAGGAGCATATTATTTTATAATGTCTATTGTGCCTATCACATTGGTGCTATTCTATTTTTTAAATTTTTTTAATCTAGGTATTAATAATGTGTTAGAGAATATTGTAAGTATTTTATCACAGATAAATCCTGCAATAAATAAATCCTTTTTTGAGAGTATAGGTCTTTTTAATCCACCACCGATAGGCACTGTTAGTATAATCAGCTTAATAGCTATTGTGTGGTCGTCTAAATATATATTATCTGGAATAAGAACAACGTTTAAAATTATATTTGATGACGGTGAGAAACATCGTTTTATAACAGATAGTTTAGTATCTCTTATAACTATACCACTCATAATGTTACTAGCGTTTATAGCATTTATTTCAGAGATAATAGTCGATAAGTTATCATCTATATCTAATAAAGTGGGTGGTATTTTTGATAATGTTGTTTTTCATAAAATAAAATCAACATTTATGGATAGTTCATTTATGGATAGTTTGTTTGATAAGTTAAATCTTATAGGAGATATATCATTTTTCGCTAATATATTTTTTATGTTTATCTTGTCATATATGCTTTATAAGTATCTTCCAATTATCAAGGTTAATAGATCAGATGTTTTATATGGTTCGATATTATTTACAATACTTATAACATTTTTGAACAAAGTTTTAGTTAAAGTTATCCATGTGGCAACGTATTATTTAGTTTATGGTATAATAAGTTCAGTTATAGTAATGCTTTTCTGGATGCATCTATTTTTTATATTTCTATATTTTTCAGCACAGTTTATATATGTTAGAAATAGATATAAATATCTTGAAATAATTGAATACTTTCTTGTTATAAAGAAAGGTAACGGTTCATTTGTGAACAATCTTTTATTTAAAAATATATATCTTACGATTTCAGATAAGGCAACTACGATTTTAAAAGGTGAGCAGATATTTTTAAAAGGCGATGATGCAGAGTATATGTATGTTATTTTAGATGGCGTTGTAGAGTTAAATATTGATGGTAAAAAAGCTGAATTATCAAAAGATGATTTTTTTGGAGAGGTAGCAGTTTTAGATAAAGACCGATACAATTACGATGCTTATTCTTTAACAGATTGCAAAGTATTTAAGATTGATCTTCCATTTTATAATAATCTGCTATATCTTAATAAAGATTTTTCAAAGATAATTTTAGAATCGTTACTATTAAAAATGTCATTTGCTAAATAGTTAGAAATATATTCGTTTTGTAGGTTTAACTATTGTTATGTGTTGTAATTATGTTATAATATAGAGTTACTATTTTTCTATAAATTACTGTGTTTAAGGAGGATTATAGTGAAAAAAATCGGGGTAATGACAAGTGGTGGAGATAGTCCTGGAATGAATGCGGCTATCAGAGCTGTTGTACGTAGTGGTTTATATAATAATTTAGAAGTATATGGTATAGAATCAGGATATTCAGGTATGATTGATGGCAGGATCAACCTATTAACACATAGTGATGTATCTAATATTTTAAGTCGTGGTGGCACGATACTGCGAAGTGCAAGAAGTATGGAGTTTAAAACAGAGGGTGGTCAAGCTAAAGCTGTTCAAAACTTAAAAGATAGTGGAATAGAAGGGTTAGTGGTTATCGGTGGAGATGGTTCATTAACAGGAGCAAAACTTCTTCAAGATAAATATGGCATTAAATGCATGGGTATTCCAGGCTCTATAGATAACGATCTATATGGAACAGATTTATCATTAGGGGTTGATACAGCATTAAATGTGATAACAAACTCTATAGATATGATAAATAATACTGCATCATCACATGGCAGAACATTTATTATCGAGGTTATGGGACGCAATTGTGGTTATTTAGCGGTAGTTGCAGGAATAGTTACAGGTGCAGACGCTGTTATTATTCCAGAAGTACCTCATAATATTGATGAAATCGGTCAGATGTTTATTAATAGGTATAAAGAAGGTAAGACAAGAAATATATTAATTCTTTCAGAAGGCGCAGGTAAAGCAGAAGATTTTGCAATGAAGTTAGCAGAATGTGGAGATTTTGATGCAAGGATCACTGTTTTAGGACATATTCAACGTGGTGGCACTCCAACAGCTACTGATAGAATGTTAGGTTCACAGATGGGTATAGCTGCTGTTGAGGCACTTATTGAAGGTAAATCAGGTATGATGACAGGGTTTAAAAATAATACTATCGTATTAGTTGATTTTGATGAAGTGTTTAGTAATAAAGTTACTGTTAATGACTCTATATGTAGACTTATGAACAAATTAATATAAGTAATACCTATATAAGTAATTTGGTTGAATAGTAGAAAGTACGATACATTTGTAAGACGTATAAATATCTATATTATGTTTATTATATTAGAAAGAGCTTGACTAGTTTATAAATTGATGATAGTCTGCATACTCTTGATTTTACGGGCTAATAGCTCAGCTTGGTTAGAGCAACCGGCTCATAACCGGTAGGTCCTAGGTTCAAGTCCTAGTTGGCCCATAATTATCTTTTTATTTTAGTTATTTCTTTTCATGAGAGTGTATGATTGTAAAAATTGATGATATTGCAAAATTTATTGAAAGAGAGTTTGCTGATATTCATAAGCAATCCAGATGGGATAACTCTGGATTACAAATTTATTTAGGCGACGAAATTAAAGTGTCTAGGCTACTACTTAGTCTAGATATTACTGAAGATGTTATTGAAGAAGCGATACACACTGGGTGCGAGTTAATATTAACTCATCACCCTCTTTTTTTCCCAAAAATCTCCAATATAGATATAAATACTGCAATTGGCAGAAAGATTATTCTAGCGATAAAGAACAATATATCTATCCTTTCTTATCACACAAATATAGATGTAGCTGATGATTGTATAAATAGTTGTATCGCTTATAAATTATCTGCTAAAGTTATTAATAAACCGCTTACTATTGAAGGCGAAGTTGAAAGATATAAATTCTCTGTAAGCACTCCAGTTAATTCATCAGATGAAGTTTTCAAAGCTGTAACTAAAGCTAACAGAAGTAAAGTCGGAAACTATAATAATGTTGCATCATTAACTAAGATTACAGGTAGGTTTACTCCTGATGAGAGATCAAACCCAACTATAGGCAAAGCTTTACAGCCTGAAGAAGTTGAAGAGATTAGGTTAGAGTGTATAGTTGATAAAAGATATATGAGTGACGTTATAAAAGCTGTAAAGATATCTCATCCGTATGAAGAGCCAGTATACGATTTTATAAAGTTAGAAAGTGGTAGTAGTTACGGTTTTGGCTTGATTGCACAGTTAGATCAAAATTACTCATTGAAAGAGTTTATTAATCTTTTAAAAGATAAGTTACATATAAAGAATATTAGTAGCAATATGATAGATCTTGAACCGTTTAGCAAAATAGCTATATCATCAGGTTCTTCAGCATCAAGTTGGAAAGAGTGTCTTAAAAATGGTGTAAAAGTTCTCTTAACAGGGGATCTCAAACATCATGATGCTATTGATGCAAGAGAGGCTGGTGTCTGTATTATTGATATAACTCATCAATACTCTGAATCAATCTATCTAGATAGGTTGGCAGAAGTATTAAGAGATAAATTTAAAGTAGATGTTTTAATAAAAAGTGAAATAGAATCAATTATTTCATGGAGGTAAAAGAAAATGCAGGAAGTAATAACTCATCTTGTAAAACTTCAATCAATGGATAGTAGAATTGCAGAAATTAATTCAGTAGTAAGTAACACTCCATCACAGATGCAAGCTATTAAGGATCGGTTGGATAAAGCGATAAGTGGTCATAAAGCTATTGGATCTGCTTTAGAAACAAATAAGAAAGAGTATTTACAGTTAGAAAAAGAGCTTAATGAAAGAAAAGAGTTGTTTGCTAACTCTCAGAAAAAATTGATGACTGTGCAGAATAACAAAGAGTATCAATCTGTTCTTCGTGAACAAGATAACTTAAAAAAAACAATTGATGATAACGATAAAGTATTAAAAGAAATGTTGTCAGCTAATTATGGTTATGAGTCGGAGTTAGCATCAATCACAGAGTTAAAAGATAGTCTTGAGTTAGAGTTAAGCGGTGTAACTTCTGAGAAAAGAGAAGAAGATAAAGAGTTACACACAGAGCTTGAACTGCTAGTTAAAGAGAGAGAAGAGCAGGCAACAAAGATTAGCAAAGTTCAACTATCTAAGTATGATAGAATAAGAGGATACAGAAAAAATATCGCTGTTGCTAAAGTTAAAGATGAAGTGTGTAACGGTTGTTATATGCATTTGCCTCCTCAACTATATGTAGAGGTTAAAAAAGATACACCAACTATATATTCTTGTCCGTATTGCCAAAGAATTTTATATTATCAAGAAGAAGAAAGTACGGCAGAATAGATATGCGATATAAAGTTTTTTCAGATGGTGGATCAAGAGGAAATCCTGGGTTATCGGGATGTGGATATATTGTATATGACAATCAAGATAATATCGTGAAAGAAAGTGCATTTCCGATCGGTATATCTACTAACAATATAGCTGAATACACAGCCGTACTTGAGGCAGCTAAATATCTTGATAGTAATCATAAACCATTTGAAGCAGATTTTTTTCTTGATTCGGAATTAATAGTTAAGCAAGTCAATGGAGAGTATCGAGTAAAAGATAGTAAGCTTAAAATCTTATTTTTAGAGCTAACTAAGATTTTATCTTCTGCTAATTATACATTTACTCATGTAAGAAGAGAGAAGAATACGGTTGCAGATAGATTATCAAATATCGGTTGTGACATGAACGAGACTACCTAAGAAAGTATTATTTAGTTGGTATTTAGTATCTGTTATGATATGAATTAAAATATCTCATAAAGTGTTGCTAATTACATATAGTTGACAGTTATTGTTTATTTATACCTTATAATGTATTATAATCAGATTTAGTAATAGATTTTAGAGTAGGTGGTGAGTAGTTTTGCATAAACTTCTATATATTTTACTGCTATTTCTGTTAGTTGCTTGTGATAAAAAACAGGTGATTGTTGAAGATCCTATAACAGAAAACATGTCAATATCATCTGTGGTAGAAGATGCTGATAACGGCTTTATTGCAGAAGGAAATGACTTTTTTATTAGAGGAGAATATAATACAGCTATAGAGTATTATGAAGGTGCGATACAACTTAATAAAGCTGTATCACTTTATAATATAGGTGTATCATACTATCTTTTAGGTAATCTCAAACAAGCAGAACTAAATTTTAAAGAGGCAATCGCTACTGATCCTGAATTTAATGAAGCTATCATGAACTTAGTTGCTGTACTTGCTCAACAAGAAAGAGTGAATGAAGCAGAATTTTATCTTGAAAAAATCGTTAATACAACTAAATCTTCAAGAGTATATGTTGATATGGGTAACCTTTTATTAAAAAAAGGAGATACATCAAGAGCATTATATTATTATAGCTTAGCTATTGATAAAGATCCTGACTCTAACTATGTTAAGAGTAACTACGCAAGTTTTCTAGTAGGTATAGGTGAGTATGAGGAAGGGATAAAGTTACTTGAAGAGGTAAGAACAAGAGATTTTAGCGACAACTATAATCTTGCACACGCACTGTATGAACTGGGTGATTCTGGTGGTGCATATAATTACGCTGTTGAGGCACAATACTCTCCTTCTGCAACAAATGAAGGGTATAGTAAGCTTGCATATCTATTTTACGATCTTGAAAGGTATGATTCAGAAATAGATGTCTTAAAAGTATTAATCTCAAGAGATCCAAATAAAGAAAATCGTATCCGACTTGTAACAAGTTATGTCAATGCAGTAGAGTATTTAGATGCATTAGATGAGCTATCAAACTTAATTAAACTTTATCCAGACAATATTTTCTACAGTATTCTATATTACGACACACTTATTTTAGATATGAAAGTAAAAGAAGGTGGAGAGTATATAAGAAATTTATATAAAAAGTTTGGTGGAGATACAGCACTTTATTATTACACTAAACATCTAGCTTTATTTGAGAACTTAGATAACGATATCAAGAAAAGAATATTTATTAAACGTGATTCAGAGTGGCTAAATCTTGCACGAACAGTATACTCTTTAAGAGAGGGTAATATTAAAGCTGCAAGGAAATATATATCATCAGTTACACCAAATATAGGACATGATTACTACTCATATAACGCATACATAAATATAGTTGAAAAGAATTTTAAAACAGCTGATAAATTTGCAGTAGAGATGGATAAAACTCGTCCAGATACTTTTTGGTATAGAACAGTTATCGGCTGGAACTTAGGACAGTCAGATGTACTTGTTGATCTAGCTGTAAAGTTTCGTGATAATAAAGATGTATTTCTACGGTCGCCTAAGTTAAAGTTTTCATTAATACCTCAATTAGAGGATATGAATTATACATTCAAGTTTGATGGAAAAGGTATAGACATCGCATCAATGATGGCTTTTCCTGTGTTTATAAATCCTGATGATCTTGTTCAATTTCTTGCTATGAGTGGAGAGTCGTTGAACGTTCAAGAGAAAGATGCTGTTATCGCTAATATAGAAGCGGTGAAGAGAAACAATGAAGGCGTAGATGCTTTCCAAAAATATAATTTCGATAAAGCAATCAGAAAGTTTAAAGAGGCGGCAGAGGTTATTTCTGCTAATCCTAATATATCCTATAATATCGGACTATCTTACTTCAACTTAGGAGATAATCTAAATGCATTAGAGTTTTTTGAGAAAGCGATAATACAAGATAAATCACTCGCAGCACCGTATGTAGGTTTAGGTTTTGTAGAGAATAGATTTAAGAATAATATAGCTTCAAACATTAACCTTACTTTAGCTGAAGAGACTGCTGAAGGACATCTATATGCTACTCCTAAAGATCGTTTAGAGAATAGTAGAATTATATATCTTTCGCTACTTGCTACAGATAGATTTGGAATGTTGGAAGAGGCTAGGGGAATTATCAAAAGTAATGATGGATTTATTTTCTCTGCTGAAAAATTTATGGAGTATGCTGAAACGAAGAATAAAGATATTCTTGACTCATTTCTAAAATCACCAGTATTTAGGGTTGATGAAATTAATAAACTTCTAAAACTACAATATGAGCCGATTAATAATCTTAAGTTAGAAACATCTGATGATATATACTTTACACTTGCAAGACAATATGTATTAATGAGAAGAGGATTAAATACTAGTAGTGGAATATCTAAAAGATTTTTAGATGATAAAGTTTATTTAAAAGATATGGTTTATGCGTCAATAAATCAAAATAATAAAAAAGAAGCGTTAAAATATCTGCAACAATTATCTGATGTAGATTTCAAATATCCTGATTTATATAAAGCATCTCTTTACTACTTTTTATGGCTAAGAGATTTAGTGAATGCTGAGGCATCATTAGGATCACTTGACAGAATGGAGTATCAAGATAAAGTTACTGATTTTTATAAGATGATCTACTATCTTGTAAGTTATAATAGAGAACAAATAGATGTTGCTATACTTAATTATCTTGATCTTTATTCAACAGATTATAAAGTGGAACTGATTTCGGCTATGAATAGTCTTAATCTAAAAGATATTTCTACGTACTATAATTTAATTAATCTTATATTTATTAATAATAAAGATTTTTTTGATAAAATATTTATTGGAGTGAATTTTGAAAGTTTTTAAAGTGTCATTTTTAGATATATTAACGCAGGTATTACTGTTGTTTCTACTTATTTTTATAGCTTATCAAGAGTTGAAATTAAACGATACGATAAGAATTATTTTACTATCAATTGTATCATTAATATTGCTGGCAAACATTATAGGAGCATTAAAGAAGAGGGTCATAATTGATGGTAACGATCTTACTATCATCACTTTTTTCAAGAAAGTGGTATTAGAGATAGATAAGATTGAATATTTTCATAAAATGTCTCCTCTTACAAAATATGTAGTTATATTAAACGATGGAAATAAAACAGGTGTGATAACCTCACAGATAAAAGGTTTTTATAATATTTTCCAAGAACTTTCAGAGAAAGCAAATGGTGAGATGAAAGAGTGTTTTGACTCAATTGATAAAAGTTTAGTGATGTCGAAGGTTCGTTTAACATATCTATCAAGAGTCGTTTTACTAGGTCTTGCAATGTATGTTGCCTTAAAAGGTTTCATAGTTTTATAGAGTGTTTTGTAAAGTTGAGTTATATTTGTTAGTGAAGTTGAGGATAGTTTCTGATAAGTTAGCGAATAGTCTATTGATATAAGATAGTTTTGTTCTACATAATTATTTATTTTGCACGCAGAACAACAATCTGTAAAGTTCCATTAATCACAACATTATCTTTAATAAATCCATGATTTTCAAATATCGACACAATCTCATTAGGTGAATAAAATTTCACATCGCCTGCTTTAGAGAATTTTAGAAATGGATTACAAAGCACTCTAATTATATACGGTAAATATATCTCTGCGATATAAATTAAACCGTTAGATTTAATAACTCGACGTGTTTCAATCGCAAACTTTTTAACATCAGGAAAATGATGAAATGAAGCAGATACAGTAATCGTATCAATTATATTATCATCAAAGGGAAGAGTATCACACTCTGCAACATGAAAGCTCATTGATGGATTAAGTTCTTTAGCGTTTACGATCATCTTTTCAGATATATCAACACCGAACATAGAAAGGGGAAGAGGGCCATTTAAAGTTGATAGATTAGATAGTTGTTTCAAGAACCGTCCATTACCACAAGCTATATCAAGAACAGTTCCACCATCTGGAATAGATATTATTTTAAGTAGTTCTTCTTTAAACTTCACAGTGAACTTTCCGTCAAAAGTTGACTCATAGTTATCAGCTATTTTATCGTAATTACTTTTAGACATCTGTTCGTATTTATTCATTTACTATCCTTATTTAAACATTCGATTACTGCGATAACATTTTTATATTTTATTATAAGTTGTTTAAGTTTTCTAAGAGGCTATAACAGGTAGCATATCGGTATTTGATGCAGGTACAGCTTCTTCAAAGAATGTATCACATTCCTTTCAATAACTTGCATGTAGAACTATCAATTTTAAAGCATACTCTTTAATCCATTCGCTATAGATTCTATCTTTTCAACTTCTATCATACTTATATAACTCTTCTTATATTTTGTGTTCTATAACTGAATTAGCTACATCGGTTGTTTCATGAATTCAGGTATGCTCCACTTTGTTTTAGGTTTTTTAAGTAGAGACTTATTCTTAGGGTCATTAAGTGGAGAGTATTTTATACCTATAGGAAAACAGTTAGAGATCAATTTATCGTATACCTCTTGCACAATTTGAAACCTCTTCATACTCTCTTGTGGCATAAATCCACGCTTCTGAAAATAGAGTAACAATCTCCAATATAGAAGTAAAGCAGTACCTTTATTAGAAAGAGGATTGTCAGTAATCCATTTTCCAACTTTGCAAGCATCATCAAAATATAGTAATCCATCAGCTATCATATTTAGGTAATCAATATCTTTACAGTTTCTTATCTCTCTTTCTAATTCACTAATTGCGTAGCTTGATATTTTTTTAATATACTCATCATGAACCCATGTATCAACACCATCAACCGCAATTTTCATTTTATCATCAATCTCAAAACTACCATCTCTTAACATATCGTTTTTAGGATTATATGAGATTGATGTTTCTAAATACTCATCAGTTTTAAATCTATTTAAAATGGTTTCAATAATTTTAAATTCACCGTTATCATAAGGCACTTTAGATCCTAATGTATATTGAGTATACTCATATGGTTGTGCAAGCCAAAAAATCATAAGAGCAGTCGCTTTACTACATATCGGACTTTCAGATATGAGACGAATAATTGTGATATCATTATCCCAGTTCCAGTTATCTGCAAGGAAGTGCAGAAGTAGAGGAGTATTAAATTTATCTTGTAACTCTTTCCTCATTAATAAATCTGTGTTTAACAACTCTCCATTCACAACTTTATCTTCTAGTTCATCTAACAACTTTTCTTTAGCGTCCAACTAAGTTTCTCCATACATAAGATATGTTACGTTATGTTATAACTTATAACTTTTTAAATCTTATGAGTAAATTTTATTTACAGAATTTAATTACTTTATTTAATATATATAATATTTTCTTAACAACCATCTACGCCTAAATGATATTTTTTACAGTGTAAACATTGAAATAAGTATCCAGCACAATTTCCTTTTTTTGTAATATATTCTCTTGCAACAAAATACCCAGATACCTCTTCATGTTCAGCAAGCACTTCATCATCTATCCCCATCTCTTCTAACTCTTTAGTTCCAACATCTCCAATAAAAGCACAGAAATCGTTACAGCAAGCGAGCCAATTCTCTCCCTGCCAACTTCTATATCCGGGTGTTTTATTAAATAGTTCATCTGATTTTGAGGGATCATCTACTTTATCAATTTCTGCATCTTGAATAAATTGTCCATCAAATTTTTCTGCTGCTTTCCCGTTTGCAACACACTCTAAGCAGATAATCCTTACAGTTTCAATAGCATATAACTTGTTACAATACTCTGATACAGTTTTTTCACAACATTGACAAACACCGATCTCTTTAGTAATTATATCATTCTCATAAATATTTGGATGATATTTAAAAATAGATTTCTTTTCCATTTTCAATCCTTTTATATAAAATATTTACAATCTAACAGATTACTCTGTTTCATCTGTTTCAATACTGTTAATAACGCTGTATGCTACATTTCTTTTTATCCCTAACGCTTTTAGAATTTTAAGCATATCTTTACTGCTAAAATCTTCTTTAGAGAGATTTTTAATAACTCTGTTACAATCTATATTTATTGATCCACTTGTTTCATCAAATATATTTTCACTCCCATCTTTTCTATTATTCACAACGATTACGAACTCTCCCTTTAAGGTAATATTTTGTAGATCGTCTTTATTATTTATAAAGTAAGATGTTTCAAATATTTTTGTAAGTTCTCTACATATAAATATAGGAGAGTCAAATGTATCAAGAAGCATAGAGGCCGTTTCTAGTAATCTATGTGGAGATTCATAAATTATGATAGGTGAGGGGATAGATGTTAATCTCTCAATAATTTTTAATTTCTCACCTTTTTTATGTGGCAGAAAACCGTAGAAATAGAAATCTTCGCCAGATAATCCAGATAAGATAAGAGCGTGGATTAACGCTGTTGGAGATGATATAACCTCAAACTTAATATCGTTGCTGATTAACTCTTTAACGATTATATTTCCAGGATCAGAGATTGTAGGCATACCAGCATCACTCATTAATCCTACTTTAAGGTTATCGTTGATGTTTGCTAGAATATCATTTACGACTTTCTTTTCATTATCTTTATGTGCTGAAAAAATTGTTTTTTTGATACCTAAATGGTTGAGAAGTTTCAATGCACTTCTTGTGTCTTCAGCGTAGATTATATCAACTAAATTGATCGTCTCGATCACTCGTTTAGATATATCAGATAGGTTTCCGATAGGAGTGCCTATTATATAAAATTTTGTATCTGTTATTAAACTCATATTTTATTTTATCTCTTTGATGAGCAAAAAGCTAGAGATAATATTTTTGATCAAATATATACCATAAATCTTTTTATTATTGATAAGTAGATTATATCTGATCTAGTAAAAGTTAAGGCACTCCCTTATCTTTCTATATAGATTATGTTAATCAAATTGATATTACTATCAATTTAATCTTAACGATAAATATGATAATTGATACCAACTTAATCTTATCAATCATCTATACAGATATATCGGATAAAATTCCGATAGGAGTGCCCTTAATATAAAACTTTAAATATTATATCAATTTATTTTTTATCTGATATATAATGTTCTGCAAATTTAGCAGCTATTGCACCATCAGATGCAGCTGTGATAACTTGCATAAGTTCTTTTGATCTAACATCTCCTGTTGCATAAATTCCTTCAACATTTGTTTTAGTTGTTTCAGTTGCATCAACAAACTTATCTTCAGTTAAATTTATTAACCCTTCAAAAAGAGATGTATTAGGTATCCAGCCAACAAATAGAAATACTCCATCAATCGGTAGATCATACTCTTCATTAGTTTTCAGGTTTTTAATAGTAACTGCTGTTACTTTTTTATCTCCAATAAATTTTGTTACAGCAGATGATAACACCATCTTTATTTTAGGGTTATTTTTAGCTCTAGTTACAGAAGAGTTACTTGCTCTAAACTCATCTCTACGATGAACAAGAGTAACATCTTTAACAAACTTAGTTAAATAGATTGCTTCCTCGATCGCAGAATTTCCTCCACCAACAACAACAATACTTTTATCTCTATAGAAACCAGCATCGCATGTAGCACAAAATGATATCCCTTTACCGATAAAATTAGTTTCATTTTCAGCACCAAGCAATTTAGGTGTAGTACCTGTTGCAATTATAAGTGCTTTACATTTAATAACTTTACCACTATCAAGAGTTATAAATTTATCATCTCCTTCAAGATGAACTTTTATTACATTTCCATTTCTAATTGTAGCACCAGCTTCAACTGCTTGTTGAGCAAATTTCATTGCAAGTGCTGCACCACCGATACTCTCGCCAGTACCTGGATAATTTTCGATACTATCAGTAATCGCTAAATGTCCTCCTGGAAATTTAGACTCTAAAATTAAAGTACTTAACTCATCTCTTCCTGCGTATAGTCCAGCTGTACAACCAGCAGGCCCTGCACCAAGAATAATAACATCATATTCAGCATTTATATCGTCTATACTATAAAATTTATCCATAACTTAATTTACCTCCATAAAACATTATCTTTTATATACTCTGTTGAAACAAGTTTTGCTTCATAGGTCACCACTTTATCTTTATTCAATACAAATAAATGTGGATAACTTCTTACACCAAAATACTCTGATATTGCATCTGTATCTGTTACATATCCGATTTTTGCTAAGACAGAGTGATCTTTATCTTCAACTAATTCTTTCAACTTATCTACTGTATCATATCCGTCAGATATTACAACTATCTCAGCGTAGCCTCTGTCTTGTAGAAATTTTAACTCTGCTAACAGTTTATTATAATAGTTATTATATACATAAGTAGAGTAAAATGTATGTTTTTTGTAAAAAACAAGAACAATAGGTTGATTGATATCATATATAGAAAACTCATCGCTATCTATAGTTTTGAGTTTAAAGTTTTCAATTTCAGTTCCAACAGGTATCGGATCATTTAATCTATATTTATGAAGAGCGATAAAAGCTACTATAACTAAAAAGAATATCGGAAGGTTTTTTGTTACAAGCACTCTTTTAAACCAAGGAGATCTTCTTCTATTGTCACTCATTTTAATATTATTCCTTACCAATTTACAAACTAATTTATAAGTTACTTACTTTTAAGTCCTGCAAGTGTGTCGTTTATTGCTTTCATCTTACTACATATTTCTTTAAATTTCTCTTTATCTTTTTCTATTATATCCTCACGTGCTTTTGCAAGATAGTTTTCATTTTTAAGTTTTCCGCCGTAGATATTATGATCTTTTTCAAGAACTTTTAAGTCTTTTTCTAATCTTTTTATCTCTTCTTCGATATTGATAATATCATCAAGTACAACCATAACTTTATATCCAGTTCCTATAACAGATACCGCTTCTGTTTCAGGTTTTCTATCTATAATGATATCATTAACTTTTGCGATATTTTTTATGATCTTAGAAAGTTTTTCTACCATAATATTTAATTTTAGGTTAGTTGCTTCAAAAAATACATCTATCTCTTTTGAAGGAGCGATGTTATGCTCGCCTCTAATATTTCTAATAGAGTTAATAACATCTATCGCACTTTGCACTATAAAACTTTCTTCTTGAAAATTAAAGTTAAGGTTGCTAGGGTACTCTTCAAAACAGATAGTTTCTACATCTGTAAATTTTCCATAAAGATGTTCAGTTATAAACGGTATAAATGGATGAAGAGCGATCATAGATTTCTCTATCACATATTTAGCAGTATTTATAGCGATACGTTTTTCATCTTCATTTCCAGAGTGTAAACGTGGCTTAATTATCTCTAAATAAAAATCACAGAAGTTTAGCCAGAAAAACTGATAAAGCTCATTTGCTGCCTCATTAAAGCTATAGTTTAACATAGCATTAGATACTTTCTTACACGCTATTTCAAGTTGCATTAATATCCACTTATCCTCATAGACAAGTAGAGACACATCAAGTTCAGCTTTATTTTTAAGAGCTGTATCATCACAGTTCATAAGTACAAATCTTGATGCGTTCCATATTTTATTTATAAAGTTTCTATATCCTTCAATACGGTTCATACTTAGTTTTATATCTCTTCCTTGTGCTGCAAGAATAGTTAATGTAAACCTAAGTGCATCAGCACCATACTCTTCAATAGTAATTAATGGATCTATAACATTTCCTTTTGATTTACTCATCTTATTACCGTGTTCATCACGTACAAGAGCGTGCAGGTATATATCTTTAAATGGAGCTTTATCCATAACTTTTAAGCCCATCATCATCATTCTTACAACCCAGAAGAATAATATATCAAACCCAGTTACTAAAACTGATGTTGGATAAAATTTCTTCAACGTTTCAGTCTCTTCTGGAAATCCTAAAGTAGAGAACGGCCATAATGCTGATGAGAACCAAGTATCAAGTACATCTGTTTCTTGAGATATATTAGATGATCCGCATTTGCTACATTTTGTAACAGTATCAACAGAGACCATAATCTCATTACAATCATTACAGTAGAACGCAGGAATTCTATGTCCCCACCATATTTGACGTGATATACACCAATCCCTAATATTATTCATCCACTCATAGAAAGTGTTATCCCAAGTTGATGGAACAATTCTCATATCTCCGTTTTTAACAGATTTAACAGCCTCTTTAGCCATATCTTTAACATCTACAAACCATTGAAGAGATATCATCGGCTCTATCGTTGTAGAACATCTATAACATTTACCTATATTATGTTTAAGAGGAACAACTTCTCCAAGTAGAGATAACTCTTTAAACTTTTCAACAACTTTTTTACGAGCTTCATATCTATCAAGAGAGTCAAAACCATCAGCTGTACCAACAGTTATTTTACCGTTTAGATCTATACATTGGGGCATCTCAAGGTTATGAGTTTTACCAACAACAAAATCGTTAGGATCGTGTGCAGGAGTAATTTTAACTATACCTGTACCGAACTCTGTATCAACAAAATCATCTTCTATAACTGGTATAACTCTATTTATTATAGGTAATACAACCGACTTACCTTTTAATTTTTTATGTCTCTCATCGTTAGGATTAATTGCAACTGCTGTATCTGCAAAGAAAGTTTCAGGACGTGTAGTTGCAACCTCAACATAATCGCCACTGCCATCATTGATAGGATATTTAAGATGATATAGAAAATCATCAGCTTCAGTAAACTCTACTTCAAGATCTGATATTGCAGTGTTACATCTAACGCACCAGTTTACCATATAGTTTGATCTGTAAATAAGCCCTTCATTATAAAGTTTAACAAAAACAGTTTTCACTGAGTCCGATAATCCATCATCCATTGTAAATCTTAATCTATCCCAGTCACACGAACAGCCTAGTTTTTTTAATTGATTAATAATGTTGTTTCCAGACTCTTCTTTCCACTTCCAGACACGTTCAATAAATTTCTCTCTACCGATATCTTTTTTATCAATACCCTCTTTAAGAAGTTCTTTCTCAACTATATTTTGTGTAGCAATACCAGCATGATCCGTTCCAGGTTGCCATAAAACCTCATATCCGTTTAATCTATGATACCTTGATAATATATCTTGAAGTGTACAGTCAAGAGCATGTCCTAAGTGTAGAGAACCTGTTACATTCGGCGGAGGAATTACTATTGTAAATGGAGGTTTAGATGATTTTTCATCTGCATGAAATATCTTACTTGATAACCATTTTTCATATATTTCATTTTCGTATTCTGATGGATTAATTCTTGATGCTAACACTTTAGACATATTTAATGTATAACTCCTTAAACGTATTACCTAGCTTAATATTTTAACTTAATATAATAATTAGGTAAGATATGATTAAATGCGATTGATTTAATTGATAACTAATTTAATTAGTGATTAACTAATTAAACTTTATTTTGTGATTACTATTTGCTATATCCATAGAGATGAATAGGGTATCAATATCTAATAGATACTGCTCTAATTGTTGAAGTTTATATTGACGCTCATCATTATTAATATCTGTATTGATAATATTTTCTATCTCGTTCAAATATAGACATACATTTTCTAATGAATCTTTTATCGTATCTATATCTGTTATATCTAATTTATGATCATTATTTTTACTTTTTTCCATATTTTATATATTCCTCAAAATATTTGTATTTAATAGTAATTATACTTTTTCAAGTGCATATTGCATACCAACGAACTTTTAAAGTATATAAGTAAGTGTTACAAACTTTCCAAATCTATGATAATCGTTGCCAAACTTTTCCAAATATGTAGTGTTGTTAAACTCTCCAAATATATAAACTTTATCCAATATTCCAAACATGTAAGGTAAGTGATAGCTTTAAACTACAGTTATCTCCCTTACGCCGTTTTTCACATCAATATTTATCTGTAAAGCTGTATTAAACTCTTCTAATAGATTTAATTTATCTGCCCATTCAATAAAAAAGTAAGCATCATTATCTATAAGATCGTAAAACCCAGTCATCTCTAATTCGCCTATCGATTCAAGCCTATACAGATCAATATGATAGATATCTTTACTGTTTTTAGTTCTATATCTATTTATAATAGAGAAAGTAGGGCTAATAACTGTATCAACCGAGCCTAGAATAGGAGCAATTAATGACACAAATGTTGTTTTTCCTGCACCTATATCACCATTTAAAAAGTTGAACTTTTTAATGTAGTTTGATGATATCTCTTTTGCAACTTCTTCAAGTTCATATAAGTTATTGACAATAAACATTTTATTGTTCAACTATATTATTTTTTCAGCCCTATCAATCAACATGATAGGTATATCGTTATCAACACTATACTTTAATTGACAGCTTTCACATACAACAACAATTCTACACTCTAAAATCTTAATATCGCCCTTACATTTAGGACAAGCGAGTATATCTTCTAGTTCTTTAGAAATCATAAAAATACTTCCTTATTTAATGCTGTATTATATACATTTTTGATAATTTTAGCAATAACGATTAACTATCTCAAACTATAAAATATACTTTTGAATTGTTCTTCATATTTTTTAGAGGTTGATGAAACTCCATTTATCGCATAACTGTTACAATGCAACATAACTCTATCACTTTCTTTACCATCATATAATGTATCGCCTAAGATCGGATGCCCTAGAAGAGAACAGAAAACTCTAACTTGATGTCTAGCTGCTTTCTCTAAATCTATAGATACTAAAGAGTAGCCTGCGTTATAATCTAACAATTTTATCATTGTTGGGTTACCACGAGTATCACTTATATCAACTTCAACTTTTTTACGATTTTCAGCATTTATTTTATACGATAATAGTACTTCATTTTCAAATTTGCCTTCAACAATAGCAATATAGCTTTTCCTTGTGCGTCGCACTGCCATATCTGATTTGATAATACCTATAACGCCATCAACTGTGTAATCAAGTCGTGATAATGATCTGTAACCTTTAAATGTTGCAACTATATCCGACATAGTCATATCATCTGTTGGTTTCAACCTATCTGAATGCATAAACGGTTTTTTATATAAAAATTTAATATCATCAAACTCTTCTAAAAGATATTCGTTGATATCAAACTCAAATGTAGGTATTTCAACCTCTTTAAGATATAGTAAGTTATGTTCAGGAGTGATATCTATATCAATATCCTTTACAACTAACTGTCCATTAATCTTTATAAATCCGTTCGTTATTTCTTCTTTTGCGTACCTTCTAGAAATATTAAATTTCTGTGCTACTATAATTGATAATCTCATTTAGACACTTTACCATAAAATATTGTAACTTTTCAAGATCTAGTATAAGATTAATTTATGAATGAATATAGAATGTATAATTTACCAGTAGAAATGAAGAACGCTATAGAAGAAATTGGAGTAGATATTTTTGAAGAATGTTTCGATAATATTATAACTCATCTTATCTATTCTTATGAAGACCTTACAGAAGTATTAGATAGACTAGGTATCAACTATGATGTAAAAGATCAAGAGGATACAGGTTGGACAGAGAAGTGGAAAGAGTATATAAATGAAGGCTATCTAACAGATGATATATACTTCATCTTCGATAAAAAAACATTTGGTGATGATAGAAAAACGATACTTATAAATCCGTCTCTAGCTTTTGGTACAGGTAATCATCCAACAACTAAGCTTGCAGCAACACTTGCAACACCTATTGCAGATTGTAAGAATATATTAGATGTTGGAACAGGGTCAGGAATATTATCAATTGCATTATCTATATCTGGTGCAAAAACGGTTTTTTCTTTTGATAATGATCCTACAGTTGTTGAAAATTTAAGAGAAAATATAGTAAGAAATAATGTGCAGAACGTCTATCCGTTTATAGGAACGATTGATGCAGTTGCACAAAAAAGTAGGTTTGATATAATTGTTGTGAATATTATCTCATCAATAATCTATACGATATATAAAAAGATTGAAGAGCTTGCGACTGAATATATTGTCTATTCTGGAATACTTAAAAGTGAGTCAGAAGAGTTTAAAAAGAAAGTTTTAGAAAGTGGCAATTATGTTATTGATGAAAGTATGGTAATGAATGAGTGGTTTGCGATACGTTTAAAAAAGGTTTCAAAAGGTTAAGGTGTAGAATGAAAGATCTATATAGATTTTTTACAGATATGAATATTTATACTGATGATACAATCGCACTTAATCAAGAGATATCTCATAAAATAACTTCCGTATTGAGATTAAACGTTGCAGATCAGATACTTTTACAGAACCATATTTGTATGGCTACTGTAAAGATTATTAGTATTGCAAAGCATCAAGTTGTAGTAAATGTTGAATCTATTAGAGGTTTAAAAAAACCTAACTATAAATTTGAAGTTTATCAAGCGATTGCAAAAAGAGAGTATATGGATTTTATTATAGAGAAATATAGTGAGCTTGGAGTGACAAAAATTATTCCAACCATTACATCAAGATCTATAAATGAACTGAAAGATAAAACTTTAGAAAGATATAAAACAATAGCAAAACAAGCTGTACTACAATCAGAAGGTGAGTTTGTTCCAGAGATTGCAAAACCTATACGACTAAATATGATAGAGTTAAACACGATAGATAATTTTTTATTTCATGAAAGGGTAGGGATAAAAAATATGCCGACTAATAGTAGCAGAGATATATCAATTATGATCGGTGCTGAAGGGGGGTTATCTGATAGTGAAGTTGAACTTTTAACTGATAAAGGTTTTGTTGCATATAACCCTATTAAAAAAATATTAAAAGCAGAAACAGCCGCTGTAGTGTTCGCATCTAATCTTCTGATACAACTCTATGATAAATAATTATGGTAAGATAAAACATAAATAATATAAATTAGTTAATTGTAAAATGATAAATAATTTTGATTAATCGAGACTTCAATAATAGTAGTAACTTATCACAAAATAATCACCACCAACACGTTTGTAACAACTAAAAAATGGGGGTTTAAAATAATCTATGATAACCAATCATGAAAAATTTATGAAAGAGGCGATAGAACAAGCACGGATAGCTTATCATAATAACGATGTCCCGATCGGTGCAGTTATCGTTAAAGATGATATCGTAATCTCAAGAGGGTATAACAGAAGCTTAGAGAGAGGTAACCCGCTTGCACATGCAGAGATTGAAGCGATAAATTTAGCGATGAAAACCCTCTCATCATCAAGGCTCAATGGATGCTCTTTATATGTAACAGCAGAGCCTTGCATTATGTGTGCAGGAGCTATTCTTCATGCTAGAATTGATAAAGTTTATTTCGGTGTGAAAGAGCCAAAATTCGGTGGTATTGTGTCTATCGCTAACATTTTTGATATAAGAGACTCTAATCATAGAGTAGAATGGTTATCATCAATTATGGAGGAAGAAATTAGAGAAATGATGAAGATATTCTTTAAAAACTTACGTTTAAACTGTTGATGCTTTAGAACTATTTTATATATATAAATATTATAAAATAGGCTAAAAACATATGAAAAAATATGTTATATTAAAATGATATAAACTATTAATGCTATAAAATTATTAAAGAACTACATAGAAGTTAAGCATAAAGCAATCAATTAAAACTGAATAATCTTAAAAATCTTAAATAAATTAAAACTTATACGGATCTTTATCTACCTTCATAATCATTGCACCAGTTTTATTTTTTTCAAATATTTCTAGTGAGATACTGATAGCTTTTTTGAGATTAATTGAGTTATGGCTTTTTAAAAGTATCGTTAAACAATATTTCTTTTTAATCATAAATATAGCATCTTCAACAGGGCCTAAGGTTGTAATATTTTTACATTTAGATTTAAGTGTTGATGCAACAAGATTTGCAACATCTCTAACTTTATCTAAGTTGGTATGAGTAAGTGACAATCTAATTAATTTAGTAAAAGGAGGATAGCCAACTGATTTTCTTCTATCAAGTTCATAGTCGTAATAACTGTTATCACTATCTAATATATATTTAAAAATCACAGAGTTTGGATCGACTGTTTGAATATATACATCACCTCTTAATTGCTCTCTACCAGCTCGTCCTGCAACCTGTACTATTTGTTGAAACGCTCTTTCATTAGATCTAAAATCTGGCATAGAGATTATATTATCTATCCCTAAGATAGCAACAAATGTAACATCTGGAAAGTGCAATCCTTTAGATATCAACTGTGTGCCTATTAATATCTGAACCTCTTTACTCTCAAATTTTTTCAAACTACTTTTTAATGATTTTAATGTAGTGATATTATCTAAATCCATTCTTAAAACTTTATTTGGAAAAAGTTCTTCAAGGATTTCTTCAACTTTCTCTGTGCCGATACCATGCTCATTAAACTCAACTGAATTACACTTTTTACAAACAATCTTTCTATAATCGGTATTACAATATTTACAGTTAGCTACACCTTTAGATTTATAGTAAACAACAGATACCGAACAGTTATCACATTGTAATATCTCACCACAAGATTTACAGTATAGCGATGTAGAGTATCCTTTACGGTTTAAAAATATAATCGCTTGTTCGCCTTTTCTAACTGTCTCATAAAGTTTATCGAATATTGGTTCTGCAATAACTCCAGCGACTAGATCACATCTTTTAAGATCAACTATATGTATCTGAGGTAAGAGAGCATTATTAGGACGGTTTTTAAGTTCTGCTATATTATATTTACCTTTTTTAATATTATTGATAGTTTCAATAGATGGGGTTGCTGATCCTAGAACTGTTGGAATATTTAATATAGATGAGTAAAGTACAGCCATATCTCTAAGATGATATGTAGGGGTTTTATCTTGTTTATATGAGATCTCATGTTCTTCATCTATAATGATTAAACCGAGATCTTTAGTAGGTATAAACAGAGCGCTTCTTGCACCTATTACAAATTTAACCTCTCCTCTTGCAAATGATAGAAATGCTGATGCACGTTTCTTACCTTGTACCTTAGAGTGAAATGATGCAGGTTGATACCCTAATCGTTTCGATACAAGCTCAATTAATTGAGGAGTTAGAGATATTTCAGGCACGATATATAAAACTTTTTTTCCAGTTGCTAAAACTTTTTTTGCAATAGATAGATAAACCTCAGTTTTACCAGATCCAGTAATCCCATGTATCAATGTGATACTGAATTTATCTAATTCAACAGAGTTTATTGCTTTAATCTGTTCATCGGTATATGTTATATCAACTACATCTGTTTTCTCTACAATAAACGGTTCAGCATCTTCCATTGCAAGAAGTTTTTCAGATAACACACCGTATAAAGTAAGCCCTGCAGTTGAATGATAGTATTCTGCCATTTTCAATATAAACTCTAGATATTTTTTAGAAAATAAAGGTTCATTATCAACGGCTTTATCTATCATTTTACATTTATATTCTGGTTTCTCTATCTCTTCTAAAACTATTCCAGTTATTTTTCTTCTATTAAAATCTACGGCAACCCTTACTCCTATCTTTAAATCTAATGTAGTAGAGTATGTAAAAATACCAGAATTAACAACAGGGAGTAGAACGTTATAGTAACGAATAATTTCACTCATATAATATCTATTCCGTTGCTTTTCAATTTTCTTAATATTTTTGCAATAGGAAGTCCTACAATATTTTCATAATCACCACTTATTTTTTTTATAAATATATGACCCCTACCTTGAATAGCGTAACTTCCAGCTTTATCAATATACTCATTAACAGATAGATAGTAATTAAGCAATCCCTCATCATAATCTATAAAAGTAACGTAGGTTTTATCTATTAGTTTAAAGTTGGTTTTAAGCCCATCAACTATAATACATACGCTTGTGATAACTGTATGTTTTCTACCCATTAAAGTTGTGATCATTCTTTTTGCATCATTAATATCTTTAGGTTTATTATATATTACATTATCAAGGGCTACTATTGTGTCTGCTGCGATGATAATATAATTATCAGTGTTAATTTTTTGTTGAACTTCTAACGCTTTCTCTTTTGATAATCTTTTGGTGTATTCTATAGGGGTTTCATTTTCTAAAATATCTTCTTTAATATTTGGAGAGATGATATCAAAATTATCTATATATTTTTTAAGAAGATCCTCTCTTCTAGGCGATGATGATGCTAAAATAATTTTATATTTGCTCTCAGACATGACTTATAACTTTCCTTATGTGATTTTTGTGATGTTGAATGTTAGTATTTTTCTACTTTTATTTTTCTGTTGAAGAGTGTTTTCATTATTTATATTTTGATCGAGTTACTTACTAAACGATATTTCTATTGAACGATTTTCTTATTAGCTGTATTTTCATACTTTTCAAAACCACAGAATTTTATCACATCAGACTTGTTATCAATAATCATAACAGCAACATTATATTCATTACAAAGTTTTTCTATCTTTTTAAGATCAAGCAGATAAAATATTGTTGCAAATGAGTCTGCTTTTTCAACTGTATCTGCAATAACTGACACTGATTGATATTTATTTACACTCTCTAAACTTATTCCAGAGAAGATGTGATTTATCTTATTTCCGTCTTTATCTACGATATTTCTTTCATAGTTGCCACTTGTTGCCACTGCTTTATTTTTTAGTGTTAAAGTTGTTGCAAATTCTTCATCTAGGGTAGGGGACTGAATAGCTATATTAAACGATCTACGCCCCTTGTCGCCTTTAACATACATATCTCCACCGATGTTTATAATGAAGTCATCTATACCATTTTCAGTTAAATATGTAGCTAATTTATCAACAAGATAGCCTTTACCAGTTGCCGATAGATCTATTTTTAAATCACTCTTTTTAGTAACAGTATTATTATCAAGTATAAGATTATCAAAACCGATTTCACCTTTAGCATAAGCGATATTATCAGCAGTTGGAGCTTTATACTTATCGCTATTAAATCCGTATAGAGAGGTTAATGTGTTGATAGTGATATCATATTCACCACCAGATATAGAGTGATATTTATCTGCTAAGTTGAGTAGTATATAAGTATCATGAGATAGGTTGTCGATCGTTGTATATGTTGATGCAGAGTTAATTTTATCTATATCATTTTCTAAGTCTGATATCCATACAGCTAATTGATCCATTGCATTATTTACAATGATACTTTCATTTTTCTTATGATTGATTGATATAAATGTTCCCATTGTAAAACTGTTTGTAGTTGTAAATTTATTTCCACTACAAGATATTATAAATGGTATAAAAAGAAGTACAAGATAGAGTAAATATGTTTTAATAAAGTTTGTAATAGTATTTATTCCTCTTTAGTTTTTTCTATTTATTAGAAGATTAGCTAAAGAAATTAATGCTTTTTTATAGTCAGAATCTTTAATTTTAGATAATGCATTTATGGCATCATTCATATTATCAATAATCATTTGTGAAACCATTTTATCTATACTAAACGTTGTAATCAAATCTCTAATATAATCAAAATCATTAATTGCGATATTTTCATTTAAAACAATTTTGCTGATTTTATCTTTTGTTTCATTATCAACCAGCTCAAGTAAAAGTAGTAGAGGTATGGTTATCTTTCCTTCTTTAAGATCAGTACCTCTATTTTTTCCTGTTTCAGTTTCATTGCCGATATAGTCTAATAAGTCATCACTCATTTGAAAAGCTATCCCTAATTTTTCTCCAAACTCTGCAAAACATTTAGTTTCACTATCTGCAACATCTCCTATCATTGCACCCACTTCACAAGCAGCAGAGAAAAGTACTGCGGTTTTAGATCTAATAATTTTTAGATAATCATCTAATGTGATATCAAGTTTTGCAGTTGAAATAAGTTGAATAACCTCTCCCTCACTCATAGTAAGAGCAACCTTAGATAAGATTTTTTGTATTTTTGTATCTTCAATATCAGTTAGAAGGATATAACTTCTTGAATAAAGATAGTCTCCAGTTAGCACAGCTATATCGTTACCGTACTTATGGTTAGCAGATGGGATATTTCTTCTATGTGTAGCACCATCAATAATATCATCATGCAATAATGTCGCATTATGTAGATACTCAATAATAGATGCTAGTTCAATATATTTTGTAGATTTTGAAGATACCGCTTTTGCAGATAATACAGTCAGTAATGGTCGAATTCTTTTTCCACCACTAGATATAAGATATCTTATAACTTCATTTAAAACTGTTACATTTGTATCTATGTTACTGTAGAGAGCATCCTCTACTAATTTCATTTCATCTTTCACTAAAGACATTATTTCATCAAAAGTCATCTAAATCCCCATCTACTTTATAAATATGTATCACATATTATTAATTATTATTTTAGAAATAGTTTTAAAAACTTTAACTTACCCTTATAAGGAGGGTACCTTAAGAATATATCAAATTTTGTGCTTTTATCAACTATAGACTTGAGATTAGATAATTCATCAAACCCAAACCTACCATGATATTTTCCTATTCCAGAGTTTCCAATCCCACCAAAAGGAAGATTATCGTTTAAAAGATGCTGCAATGTATCGTTAATTGTACCCCCACCAAAAGACACCTCATTATTGATACGTTTCTTAATTGCTTCATCATTTGTAAATATATAAAGTGATAAAGGTTTCTCACCATTTTTAATATTATTTATAACTTCTGTTAAATCGTTATAAGGTAATATCGGCATTAAAGGTCCAAATATTTCATCTTGCATTACTTTATCATCTAATGTCACATTATCGAGTATAGTTGGTTCTATTTTAAGAGTATTTATATCATAGTTTCCACCATACACAACGTTTTCTTTTTTTATCAACTCTATGATACGGTTAAAATGCTTTTCATTTACAACTCTTTGATAGTCGATATGCTCTATAGGATTTTCTAAATAGAAGGCATGAATAGTTGAAATCATAGCTTTTATCAGTTCATCTTTAATAGATAGATGTGCATAAACATAATCAGGAGCGATACAAGTTTGTCCTGCATTTAACAGTTTCCCCCACACAATTCTTTTTGCAGCAAGTTTAATATCTGCTGTATGATCAACTATTACTGGAGATTTACCACCTAACTCTAATGTTATTGGAGTGAGATGAGTGGCTGCTTTTTGCATTATAATTCTGCCAACGGTTGTGCTACCTGTAAAGAAAATATGATCGAAACGGTTTTCTAATAGTCCATTTGTAGTCTCAACTCCACCACTTACTACTTTTATATAATTGTTATCAAAAGACTCATTTATCATTTTTTCAAGCAGTAATGTTGATTTTTTACTTATTTCAGAAGGTTTAATAATTGCACAGTTTCCAGTCGCAATAGCTAATATAAGTGGAGTGATAGAAAGATAGAACGGATAATTCCAAGGAGATATAATTAGAACAACTCCTTTAGGTTCTCTTAAAATATATGATTTAGCAGGAAAAATTGTTTTTGTAGTTGAGACACGTTCTGGTTGCATAAACTTTTTAAGATTACTTTTATAATATTTTATCTCACTTTTCATTGCAGCTATTTCAGTTATATATGCTTCTGTTTCCGATTTGCCAAGATCATCATTTAAAGCATCTATTATTTCTTGTTCGTTCTGTTTGATAATGTTATATAACTTATCTAGCATAGCTACTCTGTAACTATAGCTTTTAGTAGCATTACTGTTAAATAATTTCTTTATATTCTCTATATTTATTTTCATTATAAGAAACTCCAGCTTTAAAAGTATGTTAATCTGTACTTGTTACAAAGTTATTTTAACATGTGAATAAAAATAAATAAATTAAAAGAAATATCATATCTGTTTCAATCATCAGATATGATTATTTTTGTAATATTAATTATCTATATTTTTAAATTGACTATATTTTCCTTATACAATTTTCTTTATATCAGACTCATAAATCCATAAACTATTTTTTATCTTATTATGATTGATTAAGTTGAGATCATCTAAGTTATCATCAAATAAGATTAATATCTTTTTCTCTCTTTTATTTAAATCAAGTATTGCTCCATACTTACCTATTAGTAGCGAGTAGTTTTCATTATCACGATTTCCACTTTCAGGTTTTTTTATCCCTAAGAAGCTTTTTAGAACAACTCTATCGTTTATTTGATACATATTACTATATCTCCAATTATTATGGAATAATATCACATTTTAACTAGACTTTCTAAAATATATGATGTTGCATGAAATACTACTCTCTAAATAAAAATAGTTTTACTATTAATTCAATTACTTTTCTTTACTTGTATCAATTGTGCTAATTCTATTTTTACTAAATTCAGGAAGATAGATCATATCTTTATTAACTGTTATATCAGCTGTTGAGGTTATATCTCCACTTATAGTTACAGTTAAAGATTTAGTTGGTATATCATATATATATAACATTGCACTATTTTCTCCACCATCTTTTCCCCAGTCAGATAAAACTAATTTATTCTCATGAATTAATGCGATACCATCAAGTCCACCTGCACCAATCTGTTTATCATTCCACTTAGTTATATCGCTAGATATATTGAAGTTATTATCAAGTTGTACACTGTATAAATCACCGATAGTCGCATCACCACCAAAGGTTGATGTTACAAAAAATAGTGTACTAGTATTAGGATCATAAGTAACTCCATTTATACCATTATGATTGATGCCTGTTAATGTTTCTATCTTAAATTCAGTAAATGTTTCATTGATAGTAATTTTATAAATTAAACCTTTACCCGTATCAGTTACAAGTGCAATATTATTATTAAGCAGTACAACATCATTTAAAAATCCTGCACCACCATAAATTGGTGTTGACTGCACAACAGAACAAGTATCTTCTTCCATAGTTTTTACAAGAGTAATGTTAGGGTGATTAGATATTAGTAAATAATCGTTACCTATAAATGCAAATCCTTTAGGATCGTTTAGAGTAATTTCATCACATAATTTTACATTATCTTTTCCGTCAAATTTAGTGATAAACCCCATGTCTGGTGATTGTCCTGGTTGTCCACCGATGTTTGATACATATATGTTACCACCATGCACAACAACACTTTCAGGAGTTGACAGATATTCAAGATCATATCTAAAAGCTTCTAGGTTAGCTTTATAACCATTGCTATTAGTTGAGACTACATTAATTGCTTCTCTAATATCTACTTCACTACTCTTAACTGGTACATCGATTGTGTCTGCAACGTCCGACTTTTTTTTAGGACATCCAAATAATATAACCGATGCACAAAGAGATATAACCACTTTATTAAACATACAAAACCCTCCATTTATTTCAATTGATTAAGTATTACTATAAACATATACCTTTATTTGAATGCCATAAATCATATGTAATGTCAAATATTTTTTTTATTTATTAAATTGGTTTAGATATCTCTTGTAGATAGTTACTTTTTTTTAAATATTTTAATATTGATATTTTTCTAAATATTACTTCTATCAAGATTATAGAGGTATAGATAAGGTTATAAATATTTATGCACTACCAGATACTCATAACTCTACTGTGTAATTAGTTATTTTACTTGGTTAAAAACCTTAACTGTAAGTTTTTTCTTTACCAATACTCTGATTATTGTGCCATTTTTTTAGTATTTAAGATAAGATACTCTATTACGTTTTTTACAAGATAGTAATTAAATTTATTATTTAGTGTATATGCACCATCTTCATTAAATTTAAATTTGTGTTTAAGTTTTGAACATGAATAATTTTATTTTGTAGTTTTTTAAAAAGTATCTTTTAATTTTTTGCATAAACAGTATTTGTTATATAGGGTAGACATACAAATACTACTCATTTTTTTTATAACTACTACCTTTTTATTTTTTAATGCTTTTACAACTAATACTTTATAACTAGTGAACTGGGATTAGAGTTTATTAAAATTTCTCCCTTTTATTTTTGTAGTATTACCAAATTATTTGTCAGTACTTACATTTTTTTTAAAAAAGGGCTATGCAGGAGTTGAACCTGCGACCATTGGCTTCGGAGGCCAATACTCTATCCACTGAGCTAATAACCCGTAATAAAATGTATGATAGATATGCTTACTTGTGATATATATAGTATAAAAGCTATATCAAAACAAGTTAAATCTATCAATAAAATAGTCGTAATTCAATAAATATAGACGAATAATATAATTAGAATATATATTGAAATATGTTTATCAAGCTATTTTAATACATATTTGTATATTAAAATAATCGATAAATTGGAGGGTAAGAAGTTCTAAAAAATAGAAATATTAAAAGTTTTTATTTTTATATTATTGACAAACAATTTAAAATTGAATATCTTGATCATTCAGAAGCTTCATTTAATTGTAGTATAATTTTTAACGATAGAGAGCATTTATTATGGTAAACTTTAAATTGAAATCATCTTATACAGTAGCAATAGTTGGAGCAACTGGTGCAGTTGGAGATACGTTTATACGTCTTTTAGAAGAGAGAAAGTTTCCTATATCAGATATACGAATGTTAGCTTCACCAAAAAGTGCTGGTAAGAAACTGATGTTTAATTCTAAAGAGTATACTGTAGAGGAGTTGAATGACAACTCTTTTAATGGCGTAGATATAGCATTCTTTTCAGCAGGTGGATCGCAATCATTAGCTTACGCTCATAAGGCAGTTGCAGCAGGAGCATTAGTAATAGATAATTCATCTGCTTTTCGTATGGAAGAAGATGTTCCTTTAGTTGTTCCAGAAGTTAATCCAGAAGATGCTTTCAAGCATAAAGGAATTATTGCAAATCCAAATTGTACTACAATCATTATGGTTGTACCTCTAAAAGTTTTAGATAATTATGGTAAAATAGAGAAAGTTATAGTATCATCTTATCAATCAACATCAGGTGCAGGAGCGTTAGGAATGCAAGAGTTGATAGATCAAACAAAAGCATGGGCTGATGGCAAAGAGATTGAGAAGTCTACATTTCCATATCAGATATTATTTAATATTATTCCACAAATTGACTCACCAGCAGGTAATGGGTATACAAAAGAAGAGATGAAGATGTATCATGAAACGCGTAAGATTTTACACTCTGATCTAAAGGTATCGGCGACATGTGTTCGTGTTCCAGTTTTATCTGCACACTCAGAGTCAGTGACGGTTATAACCGAGAAAAAAATAGAGTTATCAAAAGCATTAGAGCTATTTGCTTCTGCAAAAGGTGTTAAGGTTCTTGACGAACTGGATAAAAAAGTATATCCTATGCCTCTTGATGCTGCTGGACAAGATTTATGTTATGTTGGTAGAGTTAGAGAAGATATCGCCTATGAAAACGGATTAACGTTTTTTGTTTCAGGAGATCAGTTAAGAAAAGGAGCTGCCACCAATGCTATTCAGATAGCAGAGCTCATTATATCAAATTGATGTAATTAGTATTAAATATCAAAGTTAAGTTAGATATATAAAAAAAATATATAAATTTATATAGCAGCTGTTTTAGGATTCAGTTGTAGAAATGGAGGATTATGCTGTGAATAAAAAAGAGTTAATTGAAGAGATTGCAGAGAAGAGCGGGTTAAAGAAAGTTGAAGCAGAGCGAGCATTAGCAGCTTTTGAAGAGGCGATTGTAACCAATCTTAAAAAGGGTGAGAGAATAGCAATTGTAGGTTTCGGTACATTTACTGTAAAAGAGAGCAAAGAGAGAACGGGGCGTAATCCTAAAACTGGGGAAAGTGTATTGATTTCAGCTAAGAAAACACCTAAATTCTTAGCAGCAAAACAGTTTAAAGAGTCAGTTGACTGTTAATTACTGTTACTTTTTATTCATATAAGTCGTTTAGGTGTTTAGGCGACTTTTATTGTCAAATTTTGTATTGATTGCGTAAGTCAACTTATTGAAATTTATTTTGTAAATTACGTTTTGGCGTGCTTAAGAATAAAATTAAAGTAGTTAGTGCTATTAGTAATAGTAGCGTATAGTATTTTAAACAGCATGGGTATATTTGTACTCATGCTGTTAAAACTCATTACAATATAAGAAAACTATTTTTATATCAATGTAAGTGTCGATAGTTTTAATCAATAAAATCAACTTAAATCTTATAAAAAATAAATTTTGTACAAAAAGTTTTAATCTATAAAATCAAATTAAATTTTGTAACAGTGTTTAAATGTGTATAATAACGCGCTAAGCTCTGTCTGTAATCTTTTAGAGATAACTATAATCAAGCATTTACTAATTGATGTTCTAGGTAAGTTATGCCTAATATAATTTTTTAATCTACTTAATAAAACAAAAAATAAATACTTGATAATCTGGTTGGAAAAGAGGTAAGATAGAGGTAATATTTATATATGTATATAGTGAATTAAATTATAAATACATAGATACTAGTTGTTAATTTATATTGAAATTAAGTTTTTTATATGGTATCTTGCACATTCGACTAAATAACACTAAATAGGTATTATTTTAAAATTAGATAAGTTTTATACTTTCATATGGAGGAATTGATGGCTACTAGCAAAAGGTTGTTACATGTAGGATTGGATATAGGTTCAACAACAATAAAGATTGTTATATTAGATAATGAAAATAATATGATATATAACAGATATGAAAGACATCTTTCAGATATGCGTAATACATTAATTGAACTTCTATCAGATGCTCATGCAGCGTTTAGTAATGATAATATTACTATTGCTGTTGCAGGTTCAGGTGGGATATCTGCTTCTGAGTGGTTAAGCATTGATTTTGTTCAAGAGGTTATCGCATCGACAGAGTGTATAAAGCAGACTATTCCTAATACTGATGTTGCAATAGAGTTAGGTGGCGAGGATGCTAAATTAACATTTTTTGAAAACGGTATAGATCAACGTATGAATGAAACATGTGCAGGTGGTACAGGTGCTTTTATAGATCAGATGGCAGCTGTTTTACAAACTGATGCAGAGGGTGTTAACAATCTTGCTAAAGATCATAAAACTATCTATCCGATAGCTGCAAGATGTGGAGTATTTGCAAAGACTGATGTTATGCCTTTACTTAATGAGGGTGCAAGAAAAGAGGATATAGCTGTATCTATATTTCAAGCAGTTGTTGATCAAACAATAGGTGGGCTTGCTTGTGGTAGATCTATAAGAGGAAGAGTTGCATTTTTAGGTGGGCCGTTATTTTTCTTATCAGAGCTTAGACAGAGATTTATTGATACTTTATGTCTTACTCCAGATCAGATTATTTTTCCAGAATTTCCACAACTTTTTATAGCAAAAGGAGCAGCACTTTTATCTAAGGCTAAGAAGCCGATTGCGTTCAAAGAGATTAATAATAGAGCCTTAGCACTTGTTGATGGGTTTGAATCAGATATAGAACTATTACAGCCGTTATTTAAATCAGATGCTGAATATAAGAAGTTTCAAAAGCGTCATGCAGGTAAAGGTACATTAGAGTCTGTTGAATTAAAAGATGCAGAGGGAGATTTATTTCTAGGTTTCGATGTAGGATCAACTACAACTAAAGCTATTATTATAGATTCTCAAGATAGAATGGTTTTCTCATCGTACGCATCAAATCTTGGTGATCCAGTTAAATCAGTTATATTGGTATTAAAAGAGATATACTCATTACTACCAGCTAAGGCTAAGATTGTTAGATCAGCTATCACTGGTTACGGAGAGGGTTTAATCAAGGCTGCGTTAGGTGTTGATGATGGTGAAGTTGAAACGATAGCTCACTTTACAGCGGCTAAATATTTTGTTCCAAATGTATCATTTATACTTGATATCGGTGGACAAGATATGAAGTGTATGTATATCAAAAATGGTGCAATAGATAAAATTATATTAAATGAAGCTTGTTCATCAGGTTGTGGTTCATTTCTTGAGACGTTTGCAAAATCTGTTAGTTTCAAGATAGAGGAGTTTGCAAAAGCGGCTGTTCAATCTAAACAACCGATGGATCTAGGTTCACGTTGTACAGTGTTTATGAATTCTAAAGTTAAACAAGCTCAAAAAGAGGGAGCAACTATAGGAGATATTTCTGCTGGATTATCATACTCTATAGTTAAAAACTCTTTATATAAAGTTATCAAAATGAAATCATTAGAAGAGTTAGGAAAAAATCTTGTTGTTCAAGGTGGAACATTTTTTAATGATTCGGTTTTAAGAGCGTTTGAACTATCTGTTGGTGCAGAAGTTACTCGTTTTGCTATATCTGGACATATGGGTGCATTCGGTTCATCACTTATTGCTCAGAATAATTACAAGAATGAGGAAACAACATTAATCACTCTTGAAGAGTTAGAGCAGTTTACGATGGAATCAAAAAATGCAAATTGTAACAAATGTAGCAATAAGTGTTTGTTAACAGTAAATATATTTGATGGTAAGAAACGATATATAACGGGTAACCGTTGTGAGAAAGGTTTACAAGCTGTTTCAGAACCATCTACATTACCTAATCTATTTGCATTTAAAGAAGAGCGTTTATTCGATTACTATATACCGTTAGAGCTAGATGTTGCACCAAGAGGGGTAATAGGTATTCCTAGAGTTCTTAATATGTTTGAAAACTATCCTTTCTGGTTTACATTTTTTACATCATTAGGGTATAGAGTTGAAACATCAGACAGATCATCTAAGGAGTTATTCAATACAGGGCTTGAGACAATTCCATCACAAACTGTATGTTATCCGGGTAAGATGGTTCACGGACATATATTAAACCTTATAAGTAAAGGTATTAGTACGGTATTTTATCCTTGTGTTCAGTTTGAGCAGTTAGAGGAGAAATCGGATAATAATTTTAACTGCCCAGTTGTTTGTTCATACCCAGAGATTGTTAGATTAAATATTGATGCTATAAATGAGAACGATGTTAATTTTATACAACCATTTGTAACATTTGGCGATAAGAAGAGTCTTGAGATGGTTATGGTTAATAGTTTTGTAAACAAAGAGAGTGGTATAGACTCTCACGATATAAAACTTGCATTAAATAAAGCATGGGCTGAAGATGTTCAATTTAAGGCTGATATTAGAGAGGCTGGAGAGAAAGCGCTTAAGTATATTGAAGAGAAAGGTATTATAGGTATCGTTCTAGCAGGAAGACCTTACCATATTGATGGCGAAGTTAATCATGGTATCCCTGAATTAATTGCGAGTAGTGGTTTAGCTGTATTAACAGAAGATGCTGTGGCTCATCTTGGTATTAATCACTTAGAGAAACCGATGAAGACGATAGATCAGTGGACTTATCATTCAAGATTATATAAAGCAGCATCGTTTGTTGCAAAACAAGATAACATAGAGCTTATTCAATTAAACTCATTCGGTTGTGGCTTAGATGCGATAACGACGGAGCAGGTATCTGAAATTTTAGAGCGTCACGATAAATTATATACAGTTATAAAGATAGATGAGGGAAGTAATCTTGGTGCTATACGTATAAGATTACGTTCATTGATCGCTGCTGTAAATGATAGAAGAGATCGTAATTTTGCTAGAAGTTATAAAGAGTTGAAAGAGCGTGTTGAGTTTACTAAAGCGATGAGAGAAGAGTATACGATTATCTCTCCACAGATATCTCCGATACATATGCGTATGTTATCATCGGGATTTAATGCAGAGGGGTATAGGTTAAAGGTTCTTGAGACGGCTAGTAAAGAGGATGTTAATTACGGTTTAAAATATGTAAATAACGATTCATGTTATCCAGCTATAATGGCGATCGGACAGTTGATAGGGTATCTTGAGTCAGATGAGTGTGATCCTAGTAGGACAGCGGTTATTATATCTCAAACGGCAGGCGGATGTAGAGCTACAAACTATATCGGTTGGTTAAAGATGGCGCTTGAGAAGATGAATAAAGCTGATGTACCAGTACTATCATTTAATCTGCATGGGCTTGAAAGACATGAGGGGTTTTCTATTACCTTTAAATTAGTTAGAAAACTTATATCAGGTATTTTATATGGTGACTTATTGATGAGGCTACTATTAAAAACTCGTCCTTATGAGAAGGTAGAAGGGCAAACGATAGAAGTCTATGAAAAATGGGCGAAAGAGTGTGAGAGATATGTTGGCAACCCTAAGATAAAATCATTCAAAAAAGCTGTTAATGAAATTGTTGCAGATTTTGATTCAATACCTATAACTGATAAAGTAAAACCTAGGGTTGGTATTGTTGGAGAGATTTTAGTTAAGTTTCAACCAGATGCGAACAATAATGCGATAGACTTAGTTGAGAAAGAGGGCGGAGAAGCGGTTATGCCTGATTTTATGGATTTCGTACTTTATTGTGCATACGATGAGATATTTAGAGCAAAAATCAGAGTATCAAGTAAATTTAGAGTTATGATAACTAAATTATTTATAGGATGGATAGAGAGAAAGAGAAACGTTATGCGTAAAGCATTAAAGCGTAGTAGAAGTTTCTCACCGATGCCTCATATTATGGAAATTGCTACAATGGCAGAAGAAGTTGTTTCTCTTGGTAATCAGTCTGGAGAGGGTTGGTTATTAACAGGAGAGATGATAGAGCTAATAGAGTCAGGTGTGAAAAACATTATCTGCGTACAGCCATTTGCTTGCCTTCCAAATCATATAACAGGTAAAGGGGTAGTAAAAGAGCTTAAAAATAGATATAATGATATAAATATCGCAGCGGTTGATTACGATCCTGGAGCTTCTGAAGTTAATCAGCTTAATAGAATTAAATTAATGATGTCTGTTGCTTATTCAAATCTTGAAAAAACAGGTTAATTATATAGCCATAATATTGTACTATAAGTTTTTAAATCTAATACAGTTCAATTGTTTTTGTAAAAGAGTAAGTCTAGACATCAATTTAGTTTAGATTTACTCTTTTATTTCCGATACTAATATAAATAAAGATATATGCACAACTGTTAAGATATATTTTTAATCTTTATAAGTTAAAATTTTAATATGTCGGCATTATTGCTCGTTTTTACTTGATAAGTAATATCGTTCTGTGTATACTTGTGATGTATATCATGATTGATCTGTATAGGGGTTTTAGATGTTTAGTAAAGCACTGTTAATGTGTTCTTTATTTTTTGTTATGGCAACGTCATTATACTCTCAAGAAATAAATATTGGAGCTGTAAACGATAGTTTTGATAAAGAGTATAGAAATTCGCCATTTCCAAGAGATCTAAATACGAATATTATAACAAATACTGATATAATTAGAAATCTGCCTCAAGAAGATTCTGTTGAACAGATATTTGTTATTAAGTTTGATTTTTATGGTAATAGAATTTTCTCATCAGCTAAACTAAACTCAGTTGTTGCAGCATACACTGGACGCAACTTATCATTGAAAGAGCTTTATGAAGCAGCTAATATGGTTACAGAGCTGTATCAAGATAGTGGATATCTATCAAGCTATGCCTACGTTCCACCTCAAGTTGTTTCTCAAGATGTTGTTGTGATGAATATAGTTGAGGCACGCATAGGAAATATCTTAGTTGATGGTGCATCAGATTATAAGAAAGATTTTATTGCTAATCATCTCTTTTTGCTAGCTCCAGACACGATTTTAAAAACATCTGAACTTGAACGTAAATTATTAATATTGAATAGTTATCAAGATTTAGAGGTTAGAACTACACTTAAAGCTGGAACAAAACCTGGAACAACAGATATCATTGTTCATGTAACAGATAGCAATCCGTATAAATTTTTATTCTCTATGGATAATTACGGATCAGAGGCAACTAGTTTATATAGATTAAATACTTCTGGCATAATCTCCAATATATTAACAAGTGGTGATACTTTAGCATTAAATGGTTCGCTAGGTATAGGAAGCTTAATAGATGTTATGGTTGGAAGAGGCTCTATTGATTTAACACAATTGATATATATAGATTTTGATTACGCTTTTCCGATACTTTATGATGGTGTTAGAATGGGTTTTAATTTCTCATACAGTAACTATACTTCAAGCATAGAGGAGTTTCGTCCAATAGACCCAAATGGATACTCACTTAGATACTCTTTATATACAGAGTATCCTATAATTATGAGTTACAGTAGTCTTTTATTAGTGAGATTTTCTATAGCAGGAGAGAATACTAGAGATTTCTATTCAGGGATAACAACTGAAGCTGCTACAGAAGATGATATATTAAAAGCTGAGGCAACAATATTAGGTAATTTTTATCCTACATATTATACGGGGATACTATATTCTTTAGCATATAAAGGTGGTTTCGGTGGTTTACTTGGATTAACAGATAAAAACCCAACATCATCAAATATGTATGCATCTGGAAACTTCAATATACTAGATGTAAGTTTTACGGTATTTCAATATGCATCAAGATATGTACGATTTAATTTTGATATGGATGGACAGTACTCTTTTAGTACATTGCTTGCATCAGAAAGATATTACTTAGGTGGTATATACTCAGTTAGAGGTTATTCATCAAGTTATGTATCAGGTGATAGCGGTTTTTCTGGTACATTTGAAACTAGATTTAATTTTTTGTCAGAACGATTACAGCTTTTTGCATTTGTAGATGGTGGTATGGTTTTTAATGTAGAGACTTCTGCATTTAGAGCTAAATCATATACATTACTATCTGTGGGTGGTGGTATAAAAGGCTATCCTATCAGAGGGTTTGGGTTGTCCCTTGAATATGGATATCCATTAATAAGTGAAACAAATACACCATATAAATTTACTGAATCAAGTATATATTTTCGTATAAGCTATGATTTTTAGTTTAATAATAAGTTCTACTTTAATTAAATTTAATTGATTAAGTTTTAATTAGTTTAATTAAATTGAAAGGGGTTTAGATGAAGTATAGTATCCCGTATAAAATTATCGTCATAACAATGATCTCTATATTCTTATGTACTGGAGTAAGTTTCTCTGCGCCTTCTGGTGGGAATGTAATACATGGTGATGCTAATATTAATCATAATGGTGGCAATACTGTTGTCAACCAAAATAGTGATAAAGCGATTATCAATTGGGGATCGTTTGATGTAGCTAATGGTGAATCAGTTATCTTTAATCAACAAAATTCAGGTAGTATTATTTTAAATAGAGTTATAGGTGGAGAGCAGTCATTTATTAATGGTTCTTTATCAGCTAACGGTAAGGTATTTATATTAAATAGTAGTGGTATTTTAATAGGTGGTAATGCATCTATCAATACTGGTTCTTTCTTAGCATCAACTGGAAAGATGAGTGATAAAGATTTTATGAATGGTAATTATTATATTCATAGTGCCTTTGGAGATATCACTAATAACGGTTCTATAGTTGTAGATAATTATGGATATGCAGCTCTTTTAGGTAGGAAGGTCGTGAATAATGGTGTTATATCGGCTAACTTAGGAAGAGTAGAGATGGCATCAGGCGAGGCATTTAGAGTTTCATTTTACGATAATAACCTTATAGGTGTTAGTATCGAGAAAGGTATTGCGGAGTCTTATATATCTAATACTGGGGAGATCACAGCTGAAGGTGGCACGATATATATGTCTTCTAAAGGGTTGTCAGATATTATTAAATCAACTGTTAATAACGAAGGTGTTATATATGCTGGCTCTATAGCTAATGATGGTGGTAGAATTGTTCTTTCTGCTGAATTTGGAGAAGTTAATAACAATAGTTTAATAGATGTTTCATCAGATATCGGTAAAGCAGGAAATATTGAGATATATGGAAATGATATTATTATTCAATCAGAAGGTGCAGTTATTGATGCATCTGGAGAAAGTGGTGGAAATATATATATAAAAGCTTCTCAAAATGCAGAAGTTAAAGATAAATCTACTATTACAGCTAGTGGTAATAGTGGTAATGGTGGAGAGATATCGGTCTTATCTAAAGGGGTTTTATTTTTTGATAAGGGAGCATCTTTATTCTCTCAATCTGTAACAGGTAATGGAGGATTTATTGAAGTATCTTCTGTCGAAAACCTACACCTTAAAGGAACCGCAAATACTTTATCTCAATATGGAGAACACGGATCATTTACTCTTGATCCATATAACTTTGTTATTACAAATACTAATCTATCAAACAAAACATCTATAACTGGTATATTAATAGCAGATATAAATACAGCCCTTACTACTAATGGTTCGTTTACCTTAAGTGCAGTAGATATAAGTATGGATCCTAGTGCTTACGGAGTGCAGATTGGTACAGGAGTAGGCGACTTATTTTTTATTGCATCAAATAGTATAAATTTAGTTTCTCCTAATATAAATGTAGATAAGCTCTCAATGACAGCAGAGTATAATATTGATATAAGCAATGCTGGGGTGGCTGGACAAGTAGTCGGTATAACTGCAAATACTTTTAATTTAACATCATCGCTTGGAAATAGTAAATCAATAGGTGTTGATTTAAATTTAGATGAATTAAGAGTATCGTCACCTGAAGGTTCTACAGAGTTAGACAGTTTAGCTTCAGCAACAGGAATGAAATTATCAGGAACGGTTGGTAAAGATTTAAAATTAACATCAACAGCTGATCCTATAGATATAACAATAGATGAGACTCTATCAGCAGGAGATTCTATATCATTTGATATGCAAGCAACTGGTTCGACATTGGTTTCTGGTTTTGTTGAGATTATAACAAAAATTCTTAATCTAGATATTCCAGATGGCATGGCTAATCTAAGAGATACTTCATTTGAAATATTAACTGCAGATATAACAGATCTAACTATAACAAACTCTAATGTAGGTATTTCATCTTCAGATACTTCTGATACTCCATCTGTGATTATTGAAGATCTTAAGGTGAAGTCAAGCTTTGATTACACACAGATATCTTTAGCAGATGTTATATTTAAAAACATTGATTTTTCAGGAACACCGATACCTACTCGTGTAAACATTGAGCTGAATAGAGGTAAACTTGTCTTTCCGTTTGAGGCAGCAATCAAATACTTTAATGTTCTTGATATTAAAGAGGCTTCAACCATAATATTTAGTTCCTTAGGAAGTATTGACTTAACCGTAGGTGGTACAACTGGTAAAACAGGAACAGATTTTTTTAGTAAATTTGGACAAACTACTGCAGGATCAGCTAAACTATTATCTTTTGAAGCAGTTGGAAATATTGAAATTGATATAACAAGCAGAGCAGTAAATTCTTCTTTAAATATGGAGTCAGAAACAGGTTCTGTAACTGCCTCATGTACATCAGCTAATTTCTGTAAAATGGCATCAGTATCTGCCGTAGCCGATGGCGATATATTATTTGATAAGTTCGGTACTATATCGTATGCTGCAGAGTCTAACAATGGTGATATAACGATAACTTTAGATAAACTACCAGCAGGAACAGGAGCAGGAACATCTTTATCTGTGGTAACATTTAGTAAATTAATAACTCATAGCGAAACTGGTACAATCACTATCACTGCACCAGCTGGTATATTGTCCCCTAATGCATCAATAAATATTCTTAATCTCAATGTAGGTAGTGGTGGTTTACTTTTAGGGTTAGAAAATACTCCTTTAGTTAATATAATATCTAACTCTACGGATAACTTGAATATAGGATTTGCTGGTGGGCTTAATAAATTTGGTTCATTCTCTGTTTTATCAGAGGGGTCAATAATTTTTAGTGATGCTTTTGATTTTACATTGATGGAGTTTCTCAATTTAACATCTAAATTTGGAGATATCGTATTAGCAAATAATATAATTGAAGTAGGTGCATCAATTACATTAAGTGGAAAAAGTGTTACTGGTACTAGTGGGATATTAGATTTAAAAACTGGAGCAGGAACTACATTTTCAAATGAATATATTTCTTTAAATATATTTGGAGATAACCAAGTAGAATTTAATATTCTTGCTGGAAATTTAGGGATTCTTAATTTAGGTGGCAATTTGAAAGTAAATATTAATTCAGCTACTACGATAGGTGCGATTGCTGGTTCATCAACTTCTATGACTGGAAACATTGTTGTAAATGGTAATAGTTCTGGTATAAGTCAGAATCTTACTCTTAAGGATACTGCAAATTTAGACTCGTTTATGGCTGAAGGGGTAAATGATGTAATACTTGATCCTACTTTTAAGGCTACTACTACTGGTGAGTTTAGTATTAATGCAAGTGGAAAAATCTTAAGCTATAGAGATGCTACAACAGGCGATAAAGCAAGTATACATGCAGATCATATATCATTAATAGCAGATACTATCGGTGGTTATGTAAACGGAGCACCAGTATTACCAACACCAGGAAATTATTTAGACTCAGCGATAATGGTAGAGGCGAATACTGGATATTTTGAAGCAGCTAATGTTGCTGGTAATCCAGCGTCAATAGATATCGGATCAGCTGACTTTATAAGTTCGTTATTTAAATATGAATTCTTCCCAACTCCAGCTGTAGATACAACAGCATTTATTAATGGGTTAAATATAAATTCTAGTTGGCATGATGATCTAAATAATAGTAGAAATGATTACTATCTTTATAATCCAGATTTAAGATATGGCAGATATTTAGAGTATGATATCTATGATGAAATATTAGCATTAGGTGATGATTTAATTATTTCTGATATAGTTTATCCTAAATATATTCATGCAAAATTTAAGGTTGGTAATTCAATATTTTTAAAATAAATTATATGTTTCATAGTAAGGTATTATGTTAAAACTTATTGTTTTTGATTGTGATGGAGTTATTGTTAATAGCGAAGATGCTATATTGGACTACTACGATAAAGTTCTTATCGGTGCTGGATATCTACCTATTGATAGAGAGAATAAATATCTCCTTTCAGGTGTTTTATCTATGATGGATAAAGATATAATGAGATTATTAGCTCAAGATGATGCGATCAAACTTGAAAAACTGTATCAGTCTTCAAAAGAGGTGTATGCAGCGAATGAGTATGGTAATACGGTTTTATCTGAAGGGCTTAAAGATCTTCTTGATAAATTAAAGAGAAACAATATTAAATTAGCTGTGCTTACAAATAGAGGGTCATCACTTCCTTCATTGTTAAAGCATTTTGATGTATATAATTATTTTGACAAGTTAATAACTGCGGCAGATGTAACTGTTCCTAAACCTGATCCAGAGGGTTTAAATTGTATATTAAGATATTTTAAAATATCTAAAGATGAAGCTATTTTTATAGGTGATGCAGAGCCTGATTACTATGCTGCAAAAGCTGCTAAAGTACAATTTTACTCTTATAGAAAAAAGAATAAAGATGCTCATGTTATAAGTAATTTTTCAGATATTAGTGATATCTATCATAATGATCTTCCGTTATAACGTTACAGTATCGTAACGGTCGTTATATGTATGAAAATCATATCGGTAACAAACTTTTCATGATTGTTTTGGCTATACGTATTCAATGGGAAAATTATCTAGAAAGTAGCCATTAGCTAGATACTTATTGAGTTGTAGAGCTGTTTATAGTATAATATATATGAGTTACATAATGATTTAGCTCAAGGAGATATCAATGCAAGATTTATCGGATATTGAACTTAAATATGGCTTTCAGTTTCCAGACATATACAAAAAATTATTAAAAGACGCTATGTTTGATTACGATGGAAAAAGTGATACGTTATTAGATTACCAATTTTACGGAGTGGATTTAGAAGTTTTACCATTTAGCACGGCAATAAAATATTATGATGATGATCCACTTATTAAGGCTAAAGCCAATAAGATTTTTCCTTTTGCTATAACAGGGGCAGGGGACTGGTACGGTTTTTATTTTGGATTGGATCAGAACAATAACCCTCCTATTGTGTTGGTGGAGCATGATAGTGATGAAGTGGTATTCTATGCTGATAATTTAGAAAATTTTATTTTCTATTTTTTGTTGCGTGCAGCGTGCGAAGTTGATAAAGCTAAAAGTGATGAGTTTTTTATTGCAGAGTTAAATAGAGTTCTTAAAACTCATGAAAAATATATTAAAGCTGAACAAGTAGAACTTTTAAAAGAGGTATATAGTAGAGAGATAAAAGATCAATCAAATAGCGAGCTTGCAAATTCGTATAGATATAGAGGCTTGCTTACTTATGAAGAAGCAGGAGAGTTATTTGTTAAGCAAACTGGGTTTAAGATGTTTGATAAAACTTTTTGAGGATTAGATAATGTTACAGAAAAAACGAGAGAAGATTTAGCTTTTAGTATTTCAAATAGTAGTTTGACAAGCACGTATTTTCATCCAAGTTTACTTTTAAATGAGAAAAATTTATCATTAGATCTTGCATTAAAATTATTTTATAAATATGATGGAGTGGCTTTTCTACTTGATGAGTATGCAGAAACAGATTGTAAAAATATAGCGTTCATGAATGAGTTATATCAAAATATTATAGATGTTAGATATGAAAATACGGCTCACCAATATATCTTGCCGATAACTAAAGTAGAGAAATTTAAAATAAATAAAAAAGGTGTTCCGTCTGTATTTTATACAAATTTATAATGACGATACTATGTTTTAAACTTATTGTTTTTGAAAAAAAATATAAATGTGATTTCGAAGTTATAAAATAACTGTTACTGTATATCTGTTCAAGAGAGGAGAGTGTTTTGCAAAACGGATATTTAAGTAATGATTATCAAGATATACGAGAAGAAGCTCTTTGCTACTATAAAGATGAACGTATGAAAGATCTTAAAGTTACGCTTTTGATAGATAGATACATGTTACACCAAACCACATATAACGGTGAAATTTTAGGATTCCCAAAAATATTTGCACACAATAAAATTTATAAAGATACGCAGTTTATTTTTGAATATAATTGTATAGATATGGTTGGAGATTTTTGTAGCCTTATTATTGATGAGATAGATAATAAACAGTATTTTGTGTTTAGAGAAGATTTATACGGCTACTCTGTTTTTGATATTAATGAGAAAATATTCTTTAGGTTTTTTCCACAAATGGTACTTGATAGAAATGAAGATTTTATCTGGACAGATATTAAGTATAATCAAAAAAACCGTCTATGTATAGTTGAGGGATGTTACTGGGCATCTCCTAACTCACTTCTTTTAATAGATTTTTCAAACCCTATGATCGAAAATAAGTATCTCGATATTAATAGATGTTTGAAGGGCGGATACGATAATTATGAAAATATAAATTTTAAAGAATTTTCAGATACAGCTGTTCATATCACTGCATATAATTTAAATTCAGAGATAGATGAAGATATTACGATATCGTTTGATGAGTGTAGAGAGTGGCTTCGAGTGAAATAAAATAATTATATTAGATAAGCTATTATAGATACACAGAAATAAAGGGATATGATTTTATGGTTGCTTTGGTTTCGATGAAAAATATAGGTAAAGAGATGGAGAGAAAACTTAAATCTATTGATATTAATTCGGCTGAAGAGTTAGTAGATATAGGTACAAAAAAGCTTTCATTCGTCTAAAAATTAAATATTCAAATATTTGCTTAGTTCATTTATACACACTTCAAGGTGCGATTGATAACGTTAAATATTACTATCTTTCTTCTGATGTTAAATGTGATTTAAAAAACTTTAACGATAGTTTGAAACAAAAAATATACTGAATTAATGTTGTGAAGTTATTTTACGATTTAGTAGATAATCAATTATTAACGTTGACTAGTGTTCCTTAACTTTTCACATTATATATATGAAGGAGGGTAGATAAGAATGATTAAAGGCTTTCCAAAACATCTTCTTGGTGATGTAAATTTTGTAAAAGCATCAATCTCTACAAGAACCTCTACTTCAAGTGGGATTGAGCAAAGTGAAAATAAATGCAATTATTTGATACAAGGAGATACGATTTCTTTTCCTCATCGTATATATTATAAAGATGTTTTTGATAATGGAACAGGACGGTTTTCACCAACACAACAATTGATTTATTATTGTATATTTTCAAGACATCATAACGGATTTACACGTCAAAAACATATTGAGGCGATATTGTCATTAGATGAGATACCGTACTGGACATTTCCATATATACTTAAAGTATGTGATGAGTATGTGGTAGAAATTTTAGAGTGCGTGTATGAGAATATCTATCAAAGAAATAACGATGAATTAAAATTATTTTGTATTGAAAACATTGAGTCATTTTGTTTAAGTTATGCAAGAATGATTAGTTACTGGAATGAATTTTATCGTAATCGTAACGGATGTTATCAGTATAAAAACTATATAGGTAAAAAATTATTTCATGATTGTTTCGGATACACTCGTTCAATGAATAAATTAATTAGTTCAAGAAAATAAATATTTTTTTGGGGTAGAATAAAATGACATTTGAAGAAGCTTTTGATATTTTATGCAGTTAGTTAGGTGATGAATTTAATTGGGAATTTATAAAATTTACAGATAAATACTTTCGAAATCAAGCAAAAAAAGAAATCACAGAAGGACATCCCTTATATGAAGTAACTTTGTACTCTGTTGCAAGATGTACTTCTAATGATGATGTTCTATTTATCACCAATGATAAGCACAGTGGAAATTTATATATCATGGTTCATTTAACGTATAGCAACAACAAGAGTAACAGTTTGCCACGCTTTATTATGTTAGGTGGCACAGATGAAATGATGGATTACATTAGAAAAAATTTCAATGAATAAATGTTATGAGCATTTTAAATACTCATTAGATGTGTGATCTACAGCAGTTGACCCTAATGAAGAGTTTGAAGATATTTCAGAGATGTTGAGTAACTATATTTACTTATTAGGAGATAGTTCGGTCAGTTACGACTCTGTTGCTATAGAGAAACTTATGGAGTTTAAGACAAAAATTCTAAATATCAGTATTGAAGTACTTCAAGATTTTAGACGTTATAATAACTTAAATGATGATTTTATTTTAGAGCTCAATATTAGACAAGATCTTGAAGATGTTATTGAATATGATGAGATGTGTACTGTAGTTGAAAATCTAAACAGTATAGGTATTGCAAATAAATATAAATAGTGGACTAAAGATGGTTATTGGATATGTGCTATGTTGATTATCTGATCATACAGAATAAAACTAATAAATAAAGTTTAGTGATATAGTTTAATACAGTTGTAAATAATATCCCAAGTGCTGATAGACATAGAACTTAATCATATCAGTTGAGATAATTTAAAGTTATTCAATCTGATTTTATTATTAAAGCAATCTAATATTCTAAAACACAGCTATGGAATCAAAATATTTT
>CAMQYS010000009.1 GCA_947039395.1 uncultured Deferribacteraceae bacterium
ATAAATCATCTAAAGAGTTATCGAAAAGAAAAGCTAACAGGTACATCTATAAACTATTAAACGGTTTAATAAATTTCTCTAACACCGTTGCTGTTGCAATAGCTCCAGTAGTTACAGCTAACGCCTCGCTAGAGCATCTATTATGGTTTGAGGTAGATAAGCTTGTTAATAGTCGTATCGCTCCTCTAAAGGCGTTATATAACAAGTATAGTTATAATACTGGACTTGATTATGAAGATTTAATAAATGAATGTAAACTGTTTCTATTTAAGAAATCTAAAAATAATAATATATCTCCTGATCAAATAAAAAGCACAACTATACATGGATATATCCGTCAATATTGTAATAGTCTGCGATCTAACTCTAGCAATGTAGAGATTGATAATATCGATCATCTACCTGCCTTAGAGTTTCAAAACGATCTGCATAGTGATATAGATAATTACGATTACGATAATGTAATGGATAAAGTATCTGACAAGTTCAAAGATATCCCTGAGAAAGCTATGGCGATTATATTAGATATGCTTGGAGCTGACGGTATCAAACTAACTCAACGTGAGGCTTCAAAGAAGTATAGCATACCGTTAAGCTCATTTAACAACTATATTAAACCGTACTTCGATGCTGTTAAGCGTATTGCAGGGATCGATACAGACATTAAGGAACACTCCTCCTCTTAACCGATATAGAGTAATCACCGTACCTAAAACCTATCAAACACCATTTAATTCGATAAAAACACACTCTAACAGTACCACTATATCTAAAATTAAGTATTTATCGTGAAAATCAATCTAAAAAAATAGTAAAACCACCTAAAAATAGAAAAAACAACGATTTTTATAGTATTTATTACTCTATGCACCACTTTTGACCAACTATCCATTAAAAAGCACCAACTATCCCCCATTTTTAACAGGTATAAAGAAGATTTAAGATAAAGGTATTCTTATCTTTACTAATTAAAAATGTTTAATCCATAAAAAAAATGTTGTTAATTTATATAATTCTCGAACAAGGCTCTGATATATAAGGGTGAGAGGAATTTTATTTATGATAGATAATAAACTAATTGATTTTACAAGTTGCGATATAGAAGAGATTAATTCTTACGTTGAATCTATATCGAATAAATATAACCTTTCAACTGATAGCATATTAGATACTTTACAAATCATATTAAGTGAAGTTCTCACAGATGAGTTAGGTTACAAAGTTATTGCTAAGATGAGTAGCACAACCCTTTCTATTTTTGGATATATAAATCAACACGGTATAGAGAATGAATTTCCATTATCATTAAATAATATCAAAAAACATCATATTAAAAAAATCTTTCAATTGTTTTCAAATAAGTTAGCTATTAAAGAAGAGAGAGCGATATCTGAAGAATATACTTACTTAGAACGTTTAATTGTGAAAGGTAAAATAGTAAAGGAGTATCAAAAAACATACCTAGTAGAGCTTTTTATAAACGATATAAATACTACTAAGGTTTTAGGCCACTGTGATAAAAGTTTACTGTTTAGGAGCGATACAGAAACTATACCATCAAATGAGTTACACTTTCTAATTACTACAGTTAAAACAGAAGAGCATGACGGTGCTTATCGATTATCAATTAAATTAACAAGAAGAAGTTCTTTATTTATTTTACAGTTCATCAAACAAACTGTCAATGACAGCACATTAAAATTAAAAGCAATCTATCGTGCAAACGGTATTTATAAAATAAGAACATCAAGGAAAATTCCTAAATCAACATTAGAGATACTGTACAAAGAATTTAAAGATGAGAAATTTATTTTTAAGTTAGATCAAAAAACAGTTGGTATTAATAATGGATAAAGAAAGAAAACTACAACTAGGTATGGGATATCATCTAAAACGTATAGCTGATCGCAAGGTAATTAAAATATCAATACCTGCAACGCACAGAACAAGTCATATGTGGGTATTTGGTACAACTAGAGTTGGTAAGACTAAATTGCTTGAGAGTATTATTGAACAAGATATACCAGCTGGTCTAAGCGTTGTTATTATCGATCCTAAAGGCGATGACGGTTTATTTTCTAAAGTTGTGCAAGTTGCTAAAAAGTGTGGCCGTCTATCTGACTTGATGTTATTCACTCCGATCTTTCCAGAGTGTAGCGTACATTTTAATCCTCTAAAACATTTCTATATGATAGAGGAACAAGTGGCTCATATTATCTCAGGAATTGCAGCAGGTAAAGAACCGTTTTTTAAGAATGTTGCTTATGAAGTTACTTTAGCACTTGTGATGACTGATAATTTAATTCGTGGATATGCAACTAACAACTCTAAAACTTTAACACCGTTCTCACTCATAAATGTTCTAAATGAAATGAGCCATGAAAAGATAGGAAAACTGATCGGTAAAGTATCATCATATAACACACCAGAGGCAACACAGCTATCAGCTAATTTAGAAAAAATCTATCAATCAGGACAAGATTATTACAATAAAGTGTCAAGCAGTTTACGTGTTGCATTAATGGAGTTATGTAACGGTAATATCGGTGAAGTTATCGGTAAAACATCTACAAATAAATTTATAGATCGTATCGAAGAAGGCAAGCCTACAATATTTGTTGTGCAGTTAGGATCAATGCTTACACGTCAAGCAGCACAGACAGCTGGCAAAGTTATTCTATCATCAATTCAAGCGTTAGTCGGAAGAAAACAAGCATCAGGTAAAAAATTAGATCCACCACTTACCGTACATATCGATGAAGCACAATCTGTTTTATATCAAGGTATTGATGAGTTATTTGCAAAAGGTGGTTCAGCTGATTTGTTGTTACACGGATATTGCCAATCAGTATCACAGATGTATAAGGAGGTAAATAAAGATTACGCTCACTCTATTTTAGATAACTGTAACACTAAGATTTTCTTGAGAGTATCGGACGCTATAACATCTAAATTTGTATCAGATCATTTCGGAATGAAGGGAGGATTTTCTCCTATGCTTAACGGTTCAGGATCGATGGGTTTTAGACAAGCAGAAGTTGAGTCAGTTAGAGCTAAAGAAGTTATGGATTTAGATCCTAGAAGATTTTATATGCTTGGATATAACGGCAACTATTACGGCATGACTAACACCGTTTCAAAACAAACATTAAAGATAAAATTTCCTGAAAGCAAGTTAGAAAATGATAGTAACACAACATGATTACAGTAAGAGCAATTGTTCCTCTAATTTTTCTATTGATGGCAATACTCTTACTAATAAAAACATTTGTAAGAAGTAGATCAGATGATATCGAAGTTATTGATCTAACTGATCTATGCAAAATATGGATAGATGATCAAAGCGTTGATGAAGTTTTAACACCTATTAAAATTGAAGATAAAAGTGAAATTAAAGAGATCGTATCAGAGGATATAATCAACGTGAGTGATTTGACAATAGAAGAGGATACAACCGTAAGCATAACAGAAAGTTTTCTAAGTTTGATTAGAGAGAAAATAAATATCGTAAATAGCAGTAATGAATTAGACGTTATTACGTTTAATGAAAGTGTTTATATTTTACGAGGCACAGTTTTAAAAATTGCAGATGAATTACATATTGATGAAGAGGTTTTAATAGCTGAATTAATAAAATGTGAGATCGCTAGATCATCATACAAGCTATATAAATATTTCTATGATGACAGTTTAAAACCTGATGTAAAAAAGACATTGGTTATTAAAATTGATGAGTGGATGGAGCAGTACGAAAGCAGAAAAGGAAACGATTTTAAAATAAAAAATATTGAAGAGGTCATCAAAAAGTAAATGAAAAAAAATAACAGAACTAATAACCGTAGCAGTCAGAAAATATTAATTCTACTTCCGATACTTGTAGTAGTGGTTGTTACATTAAAGCTAGTTATCGGTGGCAACGGTTCAATCAGTATAGATAAAACTATAGAACTATTATCTAACCGTTTTGATATCGATGCAGGCTCACTATCTATATCAACTATCAAAGGTGTAGATGGTTTCTATGAAGTTGTTCTAAACACTAGCCATGAAGTTTTCTATTCAGATAAGAACGCTGAGTATATTATTTTAGGTAGATTAATTGATAAAGACGGCAACGATGTAACACTTGTTAAAGAGCAAGAGTTAGAGAAAGGAAATGTAAAACAACTACTATCAGATATAGATTACAGTAAGGCAGTTGTGATCGGTACTGGCGATATAAAAGTGATAGAGTTTACAGATGTTGAATGTCCGTACTGTTTAAAAGCTGAAGGTTTTTTTGATGATAGTATCGTAACAAGATATGTATTCTTTTCGCCTCTTAATCCAAACAATATTACTTCAAGAGAGAAGTCGGTTCATATCTTATGTTCAGATAATCCTACAACTGCATACAAAGATATTATAAGTGGGAAAGTTACAAAACTTAATAGTTGTGAGAAAGGTAAACTACTGCTTGATGATCATCTACAATACTCAAAATCTGCATCAGTTAGAGGAACGCCTCATTTTATCTTTCCTCAAGATCACTCAATTATCATCGGTGCTGATCCTAAGATATTAGATAAGATTAAATCTCTTGGTGGTAAGTAGTAATGTTTAGCTTATTTTCAACTCTACTGCTTGCAACATCTCTATCATCGCCGTTCGGTTTTAGTGATGAGATGGTAGTAAATGAGATCGCATATCGAAGATTAAAAGAGGCTGAACATAATGTTGTATGGGCGAACAATCTTATTAAATTAGATAAATTAAATTTAGTAAGAATTATAGATATTTCTGAAAATCAGAGTTGGATCGTTGATACTCTAAACGGACGGATTATCAAAGAAGAGTTGTATCTCAAAGAAGTTAGGTTGAAAGAGATAGAGGCTAAAAAAATAGATGATATTGCAAACGCTACTAGATTAGAAAGGTTAAGAAATATCGGTTCATCTGATCTTGTAATCACGATTGATGATGATGGAAATATCATTCAGTTAAACACTTCAGAAATTAAAGACACAACTACAGATGTAGAAGTGGAGAAATTTATTATCAATTTTGAAGTAGGCGAACATACTCCAATTGATAATTTTGATTTCATAGATCAATTGGATTTTTCAGTAACAGATAAGTTATCAGTTACAGGTTTTGCATCTCCTGATGGTTTAAATCCTAAGATGCAAGTTGATTTAGCATATAGAAGAATGCAGGTAGTAAAGGACGCGTTAATTAATCGTGGCTACACGGTTGTTGATGAGTTAGGTATCGTTTGCCCTAAAAATATTGAGCGTTCAAAATGTTGGAAAACAGAGATAGAGATAGATAAATAAATATGGTTGTACTGAGGAAGTAGATGAAGAGTTTATCAGCTGAAGAGAAGAAGAAAAGAAATTTAATTGTCGCAGGTATTTTAGTTGTTGTATCAATTCTATTTTGGGTTGTGCTTGATACGTCGCCTGATGTGAAAAAAGATACTGATGCACCTGATATAAAAATTATTGATGATGAAGCTACGCTTGAGGATTCATTTCGTCAACGTTATGGAACAGAGCTTGAACAGATCAAAAAAGATCTTGATGATATCGATAATCAATCTAAAGCTTTTATAGAAGAAAATAGATTGTTACAAGAACAGAATTTAGCGTTACAAACTGCAAAATTATTAGAAGAAGATAATAGTACTGATGATCTTAGCGATGATGAAAGTTACACCTTTCCACCAGCTACTGATTACGATAAGAACACAGAGTTCAACTCTAATAATATTAATCAAGGTATACCTCCTGTTGTAACGGTTATGACTGGATTAATTAGTGTCGGATCGCCTATATCATCAACATCATCAACTGATGAGATCAGTAATACAAGTAACAGTAATAAAGCGAGTAAGAACGATCTTATAATCCCTACAGCATCATTTATGCGAGGAGAATTATTATCAGGAGTAACTGCTCCAACTATGGGTAAAGGAACATCTGATCCTGTGCCTGCAATAATTAGAGTAACCGATTTAGCACGTCTACCTAATTTTTATAGAGCTGATATAACCGAGTGTTTTATCTTAGTTGAAAGTAAAGGAAGTCTAGCAACAGAGATGGTATCTATGCGACTTAAAACTTTATCGTGCAAAGATGTGAACGGCAAAACTATTGAGCGAAATATAGATGGCTATGTTACTGGCGAGAACGGTATGGAAGGTTTACGAGGGCGTGTTGTATCGAAACAAGCGACGATTTTAGGGCGTACATTTATCGCATCATTTATGTCAGGATTAGCTGAAGCGTTTGGAGAGAGTACTCAATCAGTTATCACATCTCCGTCAGGTACATTGACAACTGTTAATCCAGGAGACGCATTAGAAAGTGGATTATGGTCAGGTGCAGCAGGTGCTACAAATAGGCTTGCAGAGTTCTATATGGATTTAGCAAATGAGATGGTTCCAGTGATAGAGATTAACGCAGGCCGTAAAGTTGATATCATCTTTTTGAAATCAGTAAATCTATCTTCATCTACATCTAAGGAGATCAATTAAATGAGATTAATTTTAATAATTATAGCAACTGTAACACTTCAAGGTTGTGCAATATTTATGCCTTACTCAGAGAATTTTTCATGTGAGCGTGGTATCGGTGAAGGTTACTGTGGCTCTGTATCTGACAACTACGAATATTCAACTAAATTAAATAGTAACAAATAGTAAAGAGGTCATAAATGAACAAGAATTTTAAATATACAATAATCGCTATATTACTAATATCGACAGTCGGTTGTTCTAAGAGCAAGTTAATTAATGTCTACTCAGAAGATCAGATCGCATCTATGAAGATAGAAGAGATTATCGATAATGATGATTTAACAAGTAAAGAGAAAGCAGATCTTCTACAGATAAAAATAGCAGAAGATATGGCAACTAAAAAGAAGTCTGTAGATATAGAGAAAGACACGAAACTTGCATCGATAATTAGTAAGCCAGTTGCACCGATGCGTACCTCTCCAACTATATTAAGAATACTGCTACTACCTTATGAGAATTCTGAAGGAGTGCTTAATTCATGGAGATACTCATTTTTAAAAGTTGATGATGGCGACTGGATTTTATCAGATCATCTTAACGCAAAAACAATCGGTGGCAATAAAATATTAACTCCATTAGATATAAATAAATCTGAGGTTATCAATCGTGACTAACTCTGATCCGAACATATATTCTACATTAATTGATAGAGATAGTCTGCCTCTACCGTACTATAAATATAATGAAGATGATTATATTTTTCATAACGCTGATGGTGGCTTATCGATTGTCTTTCTATGCAAACCGTACGGTGGTGCAGGTGTTGAGTCTGGACTTATATCACTTATGAGTTCTATTCCTGAAGGAGCTGCAATACAGTTACTTCTATACTCATCTCCTGATATAACAGATTTAATCGATAGATGGAAAACGATCAAGACAGTTGATGGAGATTTATATAGATCAACAAGAGATAGTTACGCTGATTTTATAGAGAGTAAAGCTAAAGAGATTATGTCTCCTAGTATGCGTGTTCGTATATCTGATTATAAACTTGTGATAACGATAAGTTTAGGTGGTAAATCTGATATCTTCTCATTAGGCGATAGAGTAAAAAACTTATTTGGTGGCAAAAAAAATAAAGATTACAAAAATGAATATATGGAAAGATATGAAAAAATGAAGGAGTTACACGGTAGATTATCGGCAGCATTAAAGGCTGCAAATCTGTTTCCTGAGAATGTTGATCCTGATAAATTAATTCGTATAGTTTATCCTCTATTAAATCCTAACCATGATTTTAGAAATATTCCAAGATGGAAAGGATCAGAAGATATATCTGATAACTGCGTTGCAAATGATACCGTCTTTGAAGTTGCTCACGATCATATCCGTTTTGATAATAGATACGCAAGAAGTATGTCTGTTAAGAATTATAGCTACGATTGGTATTGTGGTATGAGTGAGCATTTAATCGGTAATCCGTTCGGTAATCAAACTATTGAGAGCAACGTTCTCTACTGTTTAAATGTAATCAATATCGGTAAAAGTGGTATCAATAAAGTTAAAAGAAAATCACAGATAATTTTATCACAAAATCTTCCTGATCATCTATTCCCTCTTTTAGGTATGAAGAAGAGAGATCTTGCAATGGCTAATAAAGAACTTGAACGTGGTAAAACATTATTCCATATAAACTACTGCATAATCCCTATCGCTAATAGTTACGATGAACTCAACAACGCATCAGGACAACTGCAAGCATACTATCAACGTTTAGGATTTACGATTGAAGAGGATCGATATATTAATCTTCCAGTACTCCTATCAACACTTCCTGGTAACTATGATGAGAGATTTAAAGATGATCTTAAAAGAGGCATTATTGTATTCTTAGAAAACGCAGTTGATCTAGCCCCTGTTGCTGCTGATTGGGGAGGCAATACTGCGAACCCTGAAGTGTTTTTCTTTACTCCTCGTGGACAGTTATTCTCGTTCGATTTCTTCGCCTCAAACACAAACTATAATAGTTTTGTAATAGGCACATCAGGAGCAGGAAAATCAGTAGCGTTACAATCGATAGCTATGAACTATTTGATGAGTAATGATCTAGTTAGAATTATTGATATCGGTGGATCGTATGAAAATTTCTGTAATATTTTAGATGGACAGTATATAGATATCAAACCTGAAACACCTATCTGTTTAAATCCATGGACAGATATATCTGATGAAAAAACATTCAATGAGTTTAGTGAGTTTCTAGCTGATTGGTATTGGATGATGGGTTCTCCTGCTGATTATAAATTATCACAAGAACATGAAAAGTATATTAAAAGTTGGCTTGCAATCGCACTTAAAAAATCTTTTGATAAATACAGTATCGATAGTAATGTTGATACCGTTGTTGAGTGCTTACGACATGAAGTTGTAAGGGATAGCAAAATCGGTATTTTAGATGCTCGTATGTCAGATTTCATACAGATATTATCAAGTTATATGAGTAATGGAATTTACGGTGCATTTTTTAACGGTAAAGCTGAGATCACTTTCAGTTCTAATATCGTTGTGCTTGAAACTGGATCGATGGAGAATATCCCTGCACTGCGTGATCCGATAATTATGATCTTAACTTATCATATCTCTAAATCGATCTATCTAGGTCATAACACCGAAAATAAAAAACATCTAGTGATTATAGATGAAGCACATAAATTTCTAGGTAATCATAAAATCGATGGGTTTGTTGAGCAAGCGTATCGTAGGTTTAGAAAGCATAAAGCATCGATGATAATCGGTACACAAGGTTATGAAGATTTATCAGGAGACGCTGGCAATAGTAGTCGTGCAGGTAGAGTTATAATCGATAACTCTGCATTTCAAATATTTATGAAACAATCGCCATCATCTGCTGAGAAACTTAAAAACTCTGAAAGTCATAATTTTGATGAGTATGAAAAAAGTATGATCGACTCAATCAAATCAGTTAAAGGAGAGTACTCTGAAGCTATCTTAATCCATGAAAATTTAAAAGTTAAATTGAGAATAGTTTTAGATCCGTTTCAGAAGAAAATGTTTTTCACCACTCCTGATATGCGTAACTATATTCGTCAGAAAGTGCGTGAAGGAATGTCGTTTATCGACGCATTAAACAGTATGCCTGATGAGTTGATAATATAATGAGAAATAAAAAGATAAATAAGATAGGGATACTTTTACTTTCTATCGCTATCTTACTGATAGTAACGGCAATTACCTTGAAATACTTTATAGCGATTAGTGGCGATATATCACTTCCCTACTCTATTTGGTTGAAAGGTGATAAGAGTGATCAGTATATAAAAGGTAGTTACGTTATGGCATATCCTATAGGCACAAGAGCTATTAAATATGATTACATCATTAAACAGATAAGTTGTGTTGCAGGCGATAAATTGACTGTCAAAAAAGACGGTAACATTAAAAATATGTTTTGTAATGATGAGTTAATCGGTGAGGTATTAAGTGAAGATAGAACTGGTAAAAAGATTGAAAGTTTTACGATAAGTGATGAGTTTATAATACCTAACGGATATTATTTTTTATCAGGAACACATAAACGAAGTTACGATAGTCGCTACTTTGGAGTAGTAAATATTGAAAAGATTGTGATAGAAGTTTACCCACTTCTATAAGGGGAATAGATGAGATTAACATATATATTACTGATACTTTTTATACCTGTATATCTACTTGCAAAAAGCTATCCCATTTTTGAAGAGGATCTGTTTGAGGCTATAAGTCGCTACAGCGAAACTAAAGAGTTTGAAGAGAAAGTTTTAAAAGATAGAGATGAAAAGGTAAAAACTATTGTAGAGATGTCAGGGATAAAACTGCCAACTGCAACTGATAACTACACTTATAAAATAGTTGATAGCTACACTCTAACACAAGATATACCGAGGGTTGATAGAGAGGGAAATATTATAGGCGTTCTATATAAAAAAGGGTTTAAGTTTAACCCACTTAAATTTATAAAAATAGCTCCACCATCATTAATTATTTTTGATGCTTGCAATATGAAAGAGAAAAAGTATGTACAAAACTTAATTAAAACAAGAAAGAACTTCATGCTTGTATCAGGTGGTTGCCAGCTACAAAATATCGAAGGATTTAGAGAGATGGTTTATTTAACTAATCAAGAGATGATAGATAAATTTAAGTTGAAAACCACTATATCAATAGTTGATGTAAACATAAAGGAGGCAGTCTATGAGATTAAAGTTATCGCTACTAATTAATATTATTTTTCTAACTATCATAACGCCGTCAGTATATGCCGATCCTGCATGTAATGCTGCAATGGGTAGTGGTGCAATTCTTGAAGTGAATAAAAACTTGTTAAAAACAATGAACAATATGGCTCCGCTCAGAATGGGTTCAGTTGAACTTATCTCAGGAGATGATTTGCCGTCAGTTGATAATGTTGATTCTAAGTTCATCTGTTGGTGTAAACGAGGCCCTATTGTTCTTCCTGGCATCGCTATAAGTTTTTGGAACAATGTAGGCATTGTTGAAACAAGTACAATACCGTACTGTTTTCCATCTTTATCACTAAAGATACCTCTAAAGTTCGGAGCAGATATGAGTTACGGACAGCGTAATACTGGTAGATTAGGTGAGAATAAAATCTCTGCACAAACACATTATCTAACATTAAATTTATTAGGTTTGATTAATGAGGCGTTATCAATTTTATGTCTACATTTTGTAGAAACTCCAACGACTGGTATAGATCATATGAGCGAAGTGTATCCTTGGTGGCAGAACGATACATGGGCTGTAATATTTGCACCTGATAGTTTACTTGTTGCAAACCCTGTTGCACAAGCTGCCTGTTTTGCCGACTCTGCTGCATCAGTATTAAATAAGCCGTTAGATTATCTTTACTGGTGTTACGGCACATGGGGATCAAGATATCCTAATACTGTAACTGTTGGATCAGGCGATGCTATCTCATCATACGCACTATTAGTTGCAAGAACAGTATCATCACAATTTAAATCGCTAAAAATAACTTTAACAAGTGGCAAGCATATGTTTAAAGATTACTGTCAACCAGTACCGTCCTTACTTATGAAAAAATCGGTTGTGAATGTTTTTCCGATCCACCCTATTTTATACGATAAACGGCTATCGATCGGAGCATCATCATTTGTATGGGGCGTAGGACAAGATATGCCAATAAAAAATAAAGGTGTGATGACTTGGGCTGTATATCAGAAACGAGATTGTTGTGCATTATAATTATAAAAGGAGCTACTCATGTTTATAAAGTTTTTATGTTTTTCAACACCATTACTGGTGCTAATATTAATCGTCCCTATCTTCGCAGGTGCAAGCGATATGAGAGCTATATCAAACGATGCTGTTGATACGATCGATCTAGGACAACAAAATAATCTAAAATCTAATAAAGATATGATCGACACATATCAGCAGATAGATAACTTTTCAGGTGGCCGTGATAAGAACGCTATATCTTCTAAACTATCAGGATTGATCGGTGAAACAGAGTCTCATTCATTAGACGGTTCTACTTCATTTGATGGACAAATAATATGTGAAGGTAAAACTGCACTTGGCACTATCACATACACTAAAAATAGCAGTAATAAGCGTTTAACAATAAAATTAGATTTAGAAGAGTATGGAAGTAAATCGATATCTAATATCTCATCAATCTGTTCAGATGGCGTTCTATCAAAATCAGGTAGTAACGCTTATGGGTACTCATTTATATTTTCTACAACTGGCAAGCTTGATGTTACGTCGCGTTCAAATCTATCTAACTGTGAAGGGATAGATATATATAGTAACTACTCTGCAACAGAAGATGATTACGATATGTTGACTGGTCAAGTTATTAAATTTTTATCAAGCAACACAAGTATCGGAGCTATCGTATCTGAGAAAGAAACGATGAGTGAAAATATCGCAGTTGTTAAATTGATGTCACAGAACTCAACTCTTTGTGGAACAGATACAGTTATAGGTGGAACTGGTTCAGATCTATACTCGTACACCCCACTTGATAAATTATATCAAACAAATATAGATGGATCACTCGCTATCCCTGATGGCTCATCTGCTATTAGCGACTCATTAAGTAATGAAGGCAGTATCTATTATATGATGAATAAATCGCTTGATACAGAGTATGAAGATAATGTATCGATCGGTTCAGCAGATAATAATATATGTGCAATTGAAAATAAGATACTAAGTTCAACAGGTGGATTTATAACCGATGGTGGATGTTCTTTTAATAAAAATATCTGTACACAAATTATCGAAGATAAAGACGGATATAGTCTCTGTATAAGAGAGGCTATTATTACAGATACGACAGCTGGAGGCGATCTATTTAACGGTATCTGTGGTGAGTATAATTTAGAGGTAACTAAACGAAAAGACTCTCCTAATTTTAAGTTTACTATAAATGGTAATGGAGGTATGGACTGTAGTTTCTCAAGTGGTTCAAAAGGTACTATAGATAATATTAGTGAAACTTTAACCTACCATGCGACAAGTTGTAATGATGAAAATTTAACCTTAGATATTAAGCTAACTACAAAATTTAAAGCTAATAACAAGTTATCATTAAATAGTAGAAACGATTGTGTAAGCAACGATAAAACATGTCAGATGATATCTGAGAAAGTATGTAAATCAGATAAAAAAGATTGTATCCAAACAGTTGAAAATATGAAGAGAGTAAGAACTGCAATTATTGAAAATGATGTAATAGAGATTAACGGTAAAAAATACACTCTAAGTGCTAACGGTTCTAAGATATCAGTTGTTGATGAGTTGAGTGAGGTAAAAGAATTCAATATCGATAACGGTCTTGGTTATGCGTATATAGAAAGAGTTTACGCCTGCCCTAGTAATGATAACGACGGCTTAAAAGATGAGAAAGATATTTTAGGAAATATATTAGGTAACTATGATGAATCGTATATTAACGGCAAATTAGTGCCTAAAGGTTGCACTATACCTATCTGTCTTGTAAGCATGCAGACAGATGACAGAACGGTTGTTAATAATGAAACTGGAGAAACACGTATCGATGTAGGTAACTCAAGTTCAATCATAAAGGAGGTTAGATCGTGCCAACCTATTCTTGATAGCGATAAGTTTGCGTGTCCGTATGATCCAGTTAAAAAGGAAAGTATTCTAGAACAATGTTCATGCGATACAGAAATGCTTATGGATACAATCGGAGGCACTCTATCAGGTTTAGAAGTTATGAGACAGATTGCAGAAGGCAACCAAACCCAGTGCAATCAAACAAAAGAATAACAGAAGTTTTATCCAATAAAAAAATAGTATTTAAGGAGAAAAGAAATGATAAGAATTATTTTATGTTTAGTAACAGTAGCAGTAGTAATAATGCCAGAGTTAGGTTATTCAGCATCAGCAGATGCAGCCGAGTTAGATGATGTATGGAATAAACTCAAAGTTGGAATAGCAGGTACATACGGTAAAATCGCATCGTTAGGAATTGTAATAGCGTCTATATGGAATAGAGAGCGTATCGGAATGATGGGTATGGGTGGTGGTATTATTATCGGCGTTATGATCCCTACCGTACCTGCAATTATCGACAAGCTCGGCACAGTAACATTTTAATATGAGTAACGCTAGATATATCCCTAAATATTTAGATGCACAACCTCAGTTCTTATGGTTTGAATTAGATGAAGCAATGATCTTACTTATGGGACTTGTTACAGGAAGAATGTTAGATCAGATGCCACTATTTATAGTCACCTCTTTTCTAGTTCAGAAAGTATACTCACGTCTAAAGAATGCAAAACAGACAGGGTTTGTGCAACACACATTATACGCACTAGGGCTTGTCAAATTTAAAAGTAATCTAGGGAAATTTAAAAAGATCCCTGATTACTATATAAAATTTTACGTTAAATAATAGGATAAAAAATGAAGACTAAATTTTTCAATGAATGGGATAAACTTAAAATGAGAGACAATATCAACTTTTATATAATTGTGATACTTGCAGTTATACTTGTTGTTCAAACGATTGCTATAATTAATATCGTACAGAATAGAACTGTTGTAATACTACCTCCTCAAGTAGATCAAGAGTTTCAAATTGTAGGCAATACGTTATCTAAATCGTATCTTGAACAGGTATCATTTTATATATCAGATCGGATAATGTCTCTCTCTCCTAGCAATGCAAAAGTGAGTTTAGAGAGTATCGCTCCGTTCTTATCAACAGATGTTGAGCATTTAAAAGTTATTAAAAAAACGTTAGAGAAAGAAGCCGAACTAATCATATCTGAGAACTTGTTTCAATCGTTCTACCCTAACAAATTTCAGATAAATGAGAAAGATAAAATCATGACTGTTACAGGCGTACTTAGAAAATATATCGGAGATATGTTCGTGCAGTCTAAAGATCAAAAGATCGATTATCCGTATGAGATCAAATCAGGCAGATTAATTATTAAAGGAGTTAATATAAGATGAAATTATTAACCGTATTCATATTACTAACTATCTCTACAACTGTTTATGCAGATTTTGTTCCACGATTTGCAACAGCTAATATAAGAGAAGAAGCAAGTATAAATTCAACGATCATAGAAACAGTTCAAAGAGGAGCTGTACTTAAAGATTTAAAAAATGTACGTCAAGGATTGAACAGTAGATTTTGGTATTATATCGAGACACCAACTGGTTTAAAAGGGTACGTTGCATCAGATATTATAAATGATTTTGAGTTAAGAGATGTAGCGTTACCTATAAAAAAATCTACTACCAATACTGTGAAAAACAGTAATACAACTGTTGTTTCTGATAACACACTCCATAGAGTAAATATATCGTTGAAAAATCTTAATAGACTTAGTTGTGGATCAAAAATATCTGATCCTATTTACAGTAAAGATAAAGAGTTTGAAGTTGTGCGTGGAGGTGATAAAGATCTATTCTTAAAAATCTCTCCTATTAAAACAACTACGGCTGATGGAGTAACTGAGATCAAATTTAATACATTTGAAAGAGAGTTGTTTGTTGAGTGTTTAGGTAAGATTTATAACTTCACTTTTATACCAGTTGATAACCTACCTACTCAAACAATTATTATCGAATCAACTTTTCAAGAGATCGAAAAAGCACGCAACACGGAACGTATATCTGATTATGAAGAGTTAATTTATAGTTTAGTAAAACACGCATATCTTGAACAGATACCTGTAGGTTATAAAATGAGTAAAGGTAATTTAGCTTATCAGTTTAAAGAGTTAGAAATTAAGTTGCGTTACGTCTATAAAGGGTACGATTATGTTGTTGAAGATTGGGAGATAAAATCTGTATCCCCTCAAGTTATAGATTTAGATGAGAGCAGTTTTATACCTTATATTAAATCAGCAAGAGCTGTAACATTTGTTGCACCACGATTATCTAAAAACGAGAAGACGAGAATGTTAGTTGTACGTCTCAACAGTAATTAATTATGAAGATATTACTATATTTTTTACTACTAACATTACTATTAACTGGAGTTATAAATGCTGAAATTTTTAATAGAGATGAAACCATGAAGAAAGGTATTGAGCTAGGTGCAAACGATATAAATCTTTTAGGTAACGATAAGTTTAAGAAAGAGGCAAACGAACTATACGATATTATAACTAATACCGTTAAGCCAAGAGCTAACGAGATTGCCGAAACTATAAGCTTTGATAACTCAACTGGTGTTATTCATTTCAATCGTACAGTACCTAAAAATGATAGTAAAAAATTAGCAAAAAATATGGGTAATATTTTAAGAGATGATGAGAGAATTTATATATTTATTTCATCATCAATACCGATCGATGTTTTAAAAAGATACGCTACAGATATAGATCTATTAGGGATAGGCAGAAACACAGTTTTCATATTAAGAGGTTGTATTGATACAGGTAAAGGCGTTGGTGGTTGTGGCGATTTTAAAGCTACCGTAAACTTTTTTAAATCATTTGCAGAAGATAAAAAGGATAGTATCTATAATGTTCAAATTTGGATAGACCCTACCCTATTTAAAAAATACGATATTACTTCTGCTCCTACATTTGTTTATGCAGAGGGTATAACTTTATCAGGCGATATAGGATCAGAGGGATCAGATCAAAGATTAATCTCAACACCTAAATATAGTAAAAGTTTAGGCGATTGGAGTTTTGATTATCATCTAAGAGAGTTACAACGCAGTTCAAACTCTAATACACTTAAAAATATTTTAGAGGGTTATAGTGATGATAAAAATTAAAAATATATTAAATAATATTAGTAAGAGAATAACTTTTCCTAAACCTAAAATTATATCTATGAATAGATTCTATTTATCACTTTTTATATTCACTATAATTTTGTTTATAATTCAAATAACCTTTTTTCCAAGCAGTAATGTTGTTGTGTTTTCAAAACTGTACGGATTTATATTTTTCATCATTCCGATGATTATGTTTATATATTATTTTATTAGATTTATTCAGAATTTTAAAACACGAAAAAAACAGAGTAACGGAAATAATTATGACAAATAAATTTCTATCAAAAAGTATATTGGCAGTAGCGATGATTTTACTTCCAACGATCGTATCGGCTGCACCTGCTTATGAAGTTCATGCGTGGGGTTACGGCGATCTACTGTACAACGTCCTTCAAGCAACTAAAGTTCTTATAGGCTCAAACAACTATCTAAAAATGGTTCAAATCGCATTAACGATCGGTATAATGATAACTGTATTATCGTTAATGAATGCGAAAGATTTTTCAATTTTTATGGTTGGACAGAAAGTTGTTGTAGGTGTTTTACTATATACTTTCATCGTTGGTAGCAGTACAGATGTTGTTATAACCGATCATACAACTGGTAAAACTCGTGATATCAGAAGTGTACCATCAGTAATTGGATTTCCTCTATACCTCTTTTCAAATTTAGAAAGAGGAGCAAGCGAACTTTTTAGAACATCACTCGCAATGACAGAGGGTTCGCTCACAGCACTCGGATCAGTACCAGTAACTACAGGGTATGATTTACTATACACAGCAAGTAACTATCGTATTCAAGATCCTAAACTTAATCAAACTATAAATCAGTTTATACAGAACTGTGTTTACCCTGATGTTTTATCAGGATTTTTAGATCTATCAACATTAGGATCAGCAAATTTTTGGCAATCACTTTCAGGCAACACCCACCCTGCAAGAATATCAGGTATATACGAAGGCAAAACTGATTTGATAGATGGAAAACTTAATCCATGTCCAGCAGTGTATACATATATAGATAACACCTTAGCTACATATACTAATAAAGGTGGAACAGGATTTAAACGACTAGCAGCATCAATGGGGTTTTTAACTGCTGATACGGTATCAAGTACGTTAGGCACAATATCGAAACAATCATTCGGTTACGGTCAGAACGGTTCTATGTTTTTAAAGAATGCGATAGCTATGAATTCATTTAATGATGCGTATGTGCAGACTGCATCACAGGTAGGTATAGATTCATCAGCGTTAGCGTATGGTATGGCAAAAGGTAGCGAAACGACTGCAACACAGATGACGTTATCAGGGATAATGGCAAAGAAATATATGCCTTTCACAAAAGGTTTTATGACGGTTATATTGATCGCACTTATACCGTTAATTTTACTGATCGCACTAGCTACTAATTCACTTCGTAAACCTGCAGGAATGATTATAGGTATTTTAACTGCGTTGTCGTTATGGTCGATAGGAGCTCAATTGTTAGACTTCTTTATTTTGATAAGAACTCGTGAGATGTTAGAGACTGTTGCAACAGCTGGTGGAGAGTATTCACTAACAACAAAACCGATAATTGATTCATCGATACTTGACTCAATAAATATGGCTATGAGTATGTATTGGATGATCCCTACCCTATCATTTGCAGTAGCCTCAATGAACGGTTATGCAGCATCACAAATGATGAGTGGAGCAGGAGCAGCAGCGAACAGTGCAGTAGGTGGAGCAGCTGGCGAGATCGCCTCAGGATCAAGATCAATGGGCGTTGTCCGTGAAAATATGATGAGTGCAAATAAGTATGATGGAGCATCAAGCTTTAACTCAGGACAAAGCAGTCAAATGACTAACTCTAACTCTATTGTAGGCAAAAATGATAAAAATATTAGTGCAGATACAAAGAGTAGTGAAATGTATTCGTACGATGGTAGTCATAACGTAAACACTAGCAGCAATATCAACAGTAGCGACAATGTAAACAATAGCAGTAATGTAAATAGTAGCAACAACGTAAACACTAGCAGCAATATAAACAGTAGCGACAACGTAAATAGTAGCCGTAATATAAACACTAGCAATAACGAAAACAGTAGTAACAACATCAACAGTAGTGATAATAGAAATAGTTCAACAAATATTAATGACGAAACAAATATCAAAGAAGGATTAAATCTGTCAGGATCAGTTCAAACAGGTAGTACAGGAGACTCTATAGCACTTAAAGAATTAGCAAGTACAATGAACAATGAGGAAGCTAAAAACTTTCCAGCATCATTAAGAGGTAGTACATCATATTCTCCTCAAACAGTAGCCATGCAAGAACAAACAGCAGCAAGTATAGCTAGTCAAATGGCTGCATATTCAACACAAACGGAAGCTCAAAACGTTAGCACGAATGTGAAAGCAGACACAGGAGGATTTTTACCTTTTTTTAGTGCTAGCGTAAGTAAAGGAGATCAAACTCTTGAAACTCAAAATTTATATCAACAAGAACTTGCAGATATAATGAAGGACTCTAACTCTACAAATATAGAGACAAATGTACAAAATTACCTAAATGAAAAGCTAGGTGATGATAACAACTTAAAACTTATTGATCTTAAAACAGAAAAGGTTGAAATAGATCCTACTAAAGAGGACAAAGTGTCAAGAACTGATTTCTAGCACCTAAAACAGTTTTAAATAGATTTTTAAAATCTATAACAATAAATAAATGTATCAACCCATTAATTTACTGAATTATTATATTCTGGACTTAATAATTATATTTAGTATAATAAATGTTAACACATAAAGGGGATATCTACTATGAAAAAAATGTTTTTAATATTCACACTGCTTGCAACTTTAGTGATAAATGCAAATGCTCAAACTGACTCTAAAACTTCAAAAGAGTTAGGTGGTAAAATCAATGCACTAGCTAAGTCTTGCGACGGTGGAGATATGACGGACTGTTTTAATCTTGCAATAATTTATGGTAATGGAGAAGGTGTTAAGCAAGACTTTAAGAAAGCAGCTGAACTGCTGACAAAAGCATGTAACGGAGAAAATATAGATGCTTGTTTTAGTCTTGGTTATCTGTATATGGAAGGAATTGGAGTTAAACTAGACTATACTAGAGCTGTCGAGCTTTCTACTAAAGCGTGTGATAATGGACAATTAGGCGGTTGTACTAATCTTGGCATTATGTATCAATATGCTAAAGGTACGAAACAAGACTACAATAAGGCAGTTGAACTATATACCAAAGCTTGTAACGGAGAAAATACAGATGCTTGCACAAATCTTGGTTTTATGTATGAAAACGCTATCGGTATTAAACAAAACTATATAAAAGCGGTTGAGCTATACAGCAAAGCTTGTGATGGAAATAATATGATAAGTTGTAGAAATCTTGGTAACAGCTATTATCATGGACAAGGAGTTGTGCTAAACTATGACAAAGCATTAAGTTTATACAAGAAAGCTTGTGATGGAGGAAATGACGATGGGTGTAAATCCTTCGCTTTTACCTATAAAGAAGTCTGCTTAAATAATCCAAAAAAATACTGTTCAAAATACGAATAAATATGTTTACTAGACTGCAACTAATTTCAACTATCTTTTTAACTTTTACGAGCGTTTCATTTGCAGGCGTTCCTAAAAGTTTTTATAAAAGCAAAAAGTTAATGCAGTCTGTTTATTTCGATAATCAAAAATCTTTCTACTGTGAATGTGATTACAATTATACCTTTATCAAAGGCAAGAAAAAAACTGTCGTAAATCCATTTACATGTGGCTACACTCCACGCAAGAATATTAATAGAGGTAAATATATCGAATGGGAGCATGTCGTCCCTGCATCTATCATCGGCAGAAATCTATCTTGTTGGAAAGATAATATCTGTATCAACTCTAAAGGTAAAAAATATAAAGGTAGAAAATGTTGTCAGAAAATTGATAACTATTTTAAAATAGCTGAAGCTGATATGCACAATCTTGTACCAGCTGTTGGAGAACTAAATGGAGACAGAAGTAATTACTCGTTCGGTATAGTTAAGAATAAAATCAAACGATACGGTTCATGTGAGTTCTATATCGAAAACAAAATCGTTGAACCAAGAGATGAAGTCAAAGGCGATATCGCTCGTATATATTTCTATATGATAGATCGATACAAAATACAAATACCAACTAATGAAATAAACATTTTACAATACTGGAACAAACTCGATCAAGTATCTATGTTCGAAAGAGTTCGCAATCAGAGAATTAAAAACACTCAAGGCAATAGCAACCGATTTATAAAATAAAATATTCAATCACAATCTCCCCCTCTTCTCTTCTCTTCTCTCAACCACACAACACACAACCCAACTACATAATCTACAATCTCAAAGAAGTCTTAACACAGCACAAGCTTTCACTTATTATTTATGAAGGGTTCTACCAAAAAACCCGTAATGAATAATAAGTACGATTGAAAGCGATATAGTAACACATAAATGCTTATTACTTGCATCGACAACGGTTTAGGTTTTTTACGATCAAAACGTAGTGTAACAAAGTTTTGAGGAAGTGAAAAATCGTTCTTACCTAAAATAAACACTTGCAATATTAAAATAACTAGTGTAATATATAAACATACAATCGCATTTAATTATGTCTCTCTCACTAGGTGAGAGGAAGATTAACTATTATGCTATTTAATTATGTTTAGGACATAGTCTTTATAGAGGATGTAGTAGTTAGTGAGCTAAATAGTAGCAATATAAATAGTTTATATTGATTTCCCTACTAATACTAAAAATACTTTTCATAAGTATTTAATCAAAACAGATACATTATGTATCTTAATCCAAATAAAATATTATAAATTTAAAACGATATATTTATCAGTTTAGGACTGACAAATTTATTGTAATTTAAACTCTTATTTAGTAGCGTTAGACGTTATTAATTTAGATAAATATTAAAACCCATAGGGTGTAATTTTACCCTTATGGGTATTTTTATATCCTTTTTTAGGTTTTATATAAATAAAAAAATAAAATTATGTGAAAAATCACAAAAAAAGGAGATCAATCATGGCAATGTACACAACAGTAAAAGGTTATATTAACAAGGTAGAAGTAAAAAGTTATGTTAGTGGAGTAGAAGCAGATAGCTCAACTAATAAAGCAAGTGGAAAAATGGCAGTAGTAAGTATAGCAATGGCATCTAAAAGAAAAGATGAGAAAGGAGCATACACTATTAAAGAAAATACTTTCTTTATACGTGCAGTTACCTTTTCTAAAAGTTTAATTGAAAAATTAGATGGACAAGAAAAGTTATTTTGCGAGTTATCACTTAAAGCTGAATCAGTTAAAAAAGATGAGAATTACTTTGAAAACTGGTACCTATTAGGATTTACTGATTTAACTTTATTAAAAGCACCAGAAGAAGCTACTTCTACAGATACTACAGATATTACTTCAACTGAAATTACTTCTACAGATACTTTTGAAATTACTTCTAGAGATACTTTGTCTGAGGAAGAAAAAGAAAAAATATTATCTGAGTATTTAGCAGGTAATAAGAAATAAAAATTTAGTGGCTTAGGCCACTTTTTTTTAAGTATTTTAAAATTAAATAAAAACAAACCCTAGAGGGATTATAATTATCCCTTTGGGGTATTTATATATTCTCTTTTAGAGGTAAAAAAGGAGGAATTATTATGGCAGTACTTTTTATTAGTAAAACAGAACTTACGGAATGGAATGAAGAAGTAACTTTTTTTAAAGGAATGGTATCTATTAAATGGTATGAGTTACTTTCAGATGCACTTATATCAATAACGCTACTGTTATCTGTAATAGGAACGATATTTATATTTGGTGAGTTCACTTATATGAGTATTGCTTTTGTAATAACTTGTTGTTTTTCGTGCGTGTTATTGTTTTGTAGAAAATTACAAAAAAATATACATGAAATTCGTGAATATCGAAAAGATGAAGAACAACTAAAAAATCTCATTAAAGAAGCAAATATTATGTTGAATAAATAAAAAACAAACAAACCCTAGAGGGAGTATTTAACTTCCCTTTAGGGCAGTTTTATACTCTCTTTTAGAGGTAGAAAGGAGACAATATGAAAAGAGTATTGCAAAAGTTTGACAAAAGCAATATGATAGGACTATTGAGAACTACGAGAGAAATAGCACTTTATGTATTTGTACTTGGTATTTTTTTATCAAAAGAAGATATACCTAGTTCTCTAGCATCAATAACGAGTTGTTTAATCATTATTGGTATCTATCTTATAGATCAAGTAGTGATAAATATGACTAAGGAGGATGAAAATGGGTAGTATGTTTTTAATACTCTCCCTTGTACTTTCTACAATGGGAGCAATCTTAGGATTATATTCATTAAATTACTATGCTAAAAAAGAGAAGAAAAACAAAGAATAAAATTTAAGTGGCTTATGCCACTTTTTTTTTAATTAGTTTCAAAATTAAATAAAAACAAACAAACCCTAGAGGGATTATAATTATCCTTTTAGGGTATTTTTATATTCTCTTTTAGAGGTAAAAAAACGGAGAGTATATTATGTTGAAAAAAATTATTAGAAAAATTAGAATTAAAAGAGAAGTTAATCAGAATTGGCAAGTTAGATTATTGATAGAATTACTTAAACCTACAGATGTTAATATCAAGCATTACAAAAATCGTTTATCACTATTTTTAGTGAAAAATGATTTAAAGATGACTGATTTAAGATTATTGTTTAGTTCATATATCGGCAAGCTTGCATGGTTTGACTTTGATAACACAAATAACACAGTAGTAGTAAATATTACGACTAGAGATAGTAATGGTTACAATACTATTACATCAAAAACAGTCGACAGATTCTCTATGACTTACTATGTTAAAAAAGACGAACTAGCGTTAGCAGACGAAACACAAGTTATGTTAGTGGTAGCACAAACAAGACAAATTATTCATGCAGATACTCCTTTTGATGGCAAACTTCTTAACATTGATGACTATATGTTGCCTACAGGCAAATATTTTAATCGTTAGAAAACATCAATAAGTATTAACCAATAAAATTAAGTGGATTTATCCACTTTTTTTTTAATGATAACCAAGGAGTTGACATTGTGAAAAACATATTTACTAATAAACTAAAAGGAATTATAATAGTTGTATTAGAAAGAATTAGAGATTTTATTTTTTATGGTCTGTTGTTAGGATTTACAGTAATATTAATTGAGAGTGGAAATTTTACCTTTATAGATATTCTAAAAATGTTTATACTTTTTATATGTACACTAATAATAGATATCATAGTAAAATTATACAAGAAGGAGGTTTAGTTATGGATACTTTTTTAAACGTTTTACTAGTTATAGGAGCGATAGGTGTTTTTATAGCTTTGTTTATCGTTCCTAGACTTCCAGATAATAAAGAGAAACAAGATATTAAATAAAATTTTGAGTGGCTTATGCCACTCTTTTTTTAAGTATTTTTAAAAATTAAATAAAAACAAACAAACCCTAGAGGGATATTATAAATCCTTTTAGGGTTTTTATATATCCTTTTATGGAAATTAAAAGGAGAAGAAAGATATGGCAATGTATACGAAAACACACGGTAGTATTTATAAAGTTGAGTTTAAAATTTCTAGAAATGGTTTGAAGTATGCTGATGTATGTATAAATATCGGAGTATTTAATAATCCTTTTTTTATCAATGCAAAAGTATATTCTAGGAAAGTTTCTACTCAATTAAAAAACTTTGATTCTAATGCACGTCTTTATTGTAAATTAATTTTACAATCAGAAGGAGTTGTAAATTCTGATAACTACTATCAGAATTGGACAGTTCTATCACTTGAAAAGATCGATGAGAACACATCATTTAACTCGTATATGGAGAATGAAGAATTAATTAACGAAACAAATAATATCCCTACTCTACAATTTGAAAGTAAGGATATGGTCTATTTCTGTTGATTATTAGTATTAAAATTTAAATAAATAAACATAAACCCTAGAGGGAGTATTTAACTTCCCCTAGGGTAGTTTTATATCTCCTCCTAGCAGTTTAAAGGAGACGTTTATGAACACAAAAAAACTCAATGCTTTACTAAGTAGGTATCAACTTACTTGTTGCGAAGTAGAAACTCTTATTGAAAAAGGGGTTCTATCAGTACAAGGCAAGTTGCTATCGACTGAAACGGCAATGATCACAGTACTTAGGTATCTAAGAAATGAATTAGCCGTAAAGGAGGCAATATGAAAAAGTTATTGCAAGAGATAGACAACAGTTATATAATAGCTGTATTAAAAACATCAAGAGAGTTCTTGTTCTATGGAATACTTATTGATTGGTTTTTAGGTATTGAAAAATCAGACGTTATATCTATGATTTTAGTTGGACTAATATTAATATTAGTTTACTCAATAGATATAATTATAATCAAGCTAAGTAAAAATAACAAAGTGGAGGAATAATTATGTATGACTTTACAATTTTTTTGTTTGTATTCGGAGTGATAGTTGTTATGTTTGGTAGTTTTGTAGTATACCAACAATCCCACTCTGAAAAAAAAGAGAAAGAAGAAGTTAATAACAAGAAATAAATTTTGAGTGGCTCATGCCACTCTTTTTTTTAATCAGTTTCAAAATTCAAATATACAGATATTAAATCAGCCCTGTGGGATATAAAAAACCCATATGGGCTTTTTTGTATCCTCGTACGGCAACAAAATTAAGAGGATAATAATATGAAAAAGAAAAAAGTTACAGAATGGTGTTCGCATTGTGATAGAGAGGTAAAGATACACGGAGATAGAATTTCTAAATGTCCTTACTGCAAAACCAGTATACGCCCTTGTATGCTCTGCGATATGGATATTGTAAATTGTAATGATTGTAAATTCGATAAAGCAATAGAAGTACTAAAAAAAGAATTGTTCATTGCTGTAGAGAAAAATCTAATCGAACTGATAAAAGCAACACATTACAGTGGTTTTGATTTAAATATCAATAATCAATATAACGAAAGTTTATTATGTGTAGCAATCCAAAAAGGAAATGTTGAGATAGTCGATTTCTTAATTAGCAGTGGAGCAGTAGTTAATACTACAAATAGAAATAATAAAAGCCTATTAGAAATAGCCTCATTCATGTGTACGTTAGGTAAAGAACAGATATTAATTCACGATGCTTTAATTAGAGCTGGTGCATAAAAAATAGTATATGAAAAAGTAGTAAGTTAATGAGCAGTAAATAAAAATTAAAATAAAAAACCCTATGGGATATAAAACTCCCTATAGGGATAATTTTATACTCTCTTAGAGGTTCTAGGAGATTCTATGTCAAGATTAGCAAGTCAAACAAAAATGGGTTTCTACCCTACCCCATCAACCGTAGTTAATGATATCACATCGATCGTCGCTTTAAATAGTGGAGCAAGAATTCTTGATCCATGTTGTGGTAAAGGCGATGCTTTAGCGTATATCAAAACTATGTATCCAGCAATAACTACATATGGAGTAGAGTTAGATGCTAACAGATACCAATCAGCAAAAGAAAAATTAGATCATGTTTTAAACTGTGATTCTATAGGAGAACTTAGAGCGACAAATGATGCATTTGATGTCCTCTTTGAGAACCCTCCATACGATACAGATATGAAAGATATTGATGGTACAACTATAAGGTTAGAGAAAAAATTTCTAACAAATCATCTAAGATATCTTAAAAGTGAAGGAGGATTATTGATCCTTATTATCCCTATAACAAGTGTAGAGATAGTAAAAGGTTTTCTCACTAAACTTAAAGACCTTAGAATATTTGCATTTCCTGAAGAAGAGTATTTATACTTTAAGCAGGTTGTGATTACAGGAGTTACTACAAGATTTTCTGGTAAACAAAATTACGATAAAAACTCTCTACTGATAGATAAAGTTATTTACAATACAGATCATAAACACGCATACAGAGATTTAGAAACAACCTCGAATGCCGTACTAAATGGAGTGCTTTATAATATAACTGATGACAAAAGAGAAGAGTTAAAAACATTTCACACAAGTAGAATTAATCCAGACGATGCAATTATGGATTTAACGAAACTATCAGGACTATATGAACAATTAAATGGTAACCTTTCACTTGCAAACAGATCGAAAGTAATCACTCCTCTAACCGAATTAACTGAAGGACATTTAGCAATGCTAATAGCTTCAGGTATGGTGAATGGATTGATCGAAACTCATGACGGTGAGCAGTTAGTTTTAAAAGGTTATGTAAAAGAAGGTATGTATGTAGATATCGAAGCTAGTGATGACACTAAAGAGGTATTTAGGAAAACTTATCAAATTAATATCAATGCGTTAGACTTAAATACTGGCTCATTATGGAGGATACAGTAATGGATTTAAAATATATCGAAGCTAGTTATCAAGGGATAAACGTATATGTAAACAAGTTAATATGTTCTGAAAAGAAAACACCTATGATGTTATCAGTATTTGGTAATCTCGATCTTGTGAAAGCATTTTCAGCAGCATTTATTAGCGATAACAAAGTATATATCAATGGTAATAGTGCCTACAGAGGAAAAAGTACTTATCGTTTTTTACAGCAGAAAGTCAAAAACTCTTTAGGCCATGCGATTATTTATGCTGAAGAGTATTTCTCGCCCTATCACCTAAAAACACAATTTATTGCATACGGAAATACAGAGGAAGAAATGAAACAACGTATATGGGAAATTCTCAGTTTAAAGTGTAATATCCCTATGCTTGAAAGTTGGATCAATTACCTACTCCCTTATATCGATCAAGTTAATCTTGTATCTAGTGGGTTCGGTTTTAATTATGTTTCAATGATCACTCTTCCAAATGATGAAGAGCTGTATGCAGTAATAAAAGACAATCTTAACGAATTAAAAAGAATAGAGGATAAACAAAAATTATGAATATAGAAAAAGTAAATAATAGTAGTGATAGTGAAAACATTATCTCACTCACAGATTTTTTAGTGAGGTATGGAGAGACAATTAAGTCTAAAGTATTAGATCAACTTGATCCTGTTTTTCAACAAAACAATCTTGATGATTTTGATCATAATGCTATGAATAAATTAGGTAGAGTATCAACTCGTAAACCTTTTCAAGCTCAAGCAAAAACTGTATTAGCCTTAAGTAAAGGTTTCTATAAGAAAGATAAAAAGAGTTTGATATTGGTTGGAGAGATGGGAAGTGGTAAAACTTTAATGGCTATAAACGTAGCCTCATTGATACCTAAAAAGAATTGTAGGGTATTAATTATCTGTCCAGGGCATTTAGTTAAAAAATGGAAAAGAGAGATTATATCTACAGATAAAAATCATGGAGAGATTCGTATCCTTTATAAAATATCGGATATCAATCTTGAAGCTCCGATCGGCAGAGAGTATTGGATCCTCGGTAAAGAGAAAGCTAAACTGCATTACAGTACTAAAAAAGTTTATCATTACAGTCGACGAAAAGGTATCTGTTGTCCATCATGCTATAAACCACTTGATGAAGAAGAGAAAGAAGCAAATAAATGTAGTAAAAAAAAATGTGGATCAAAATTCACAACTGCTGATAATACTAAGTTTAGAAGATTTGCTTTAGCAGATTATATTAGACGCAAAAAGAATTTATGTAGAATTGAAATGTTGATAGCTGATGAAGTTCATGAACTTAAAGGTGGCGATACGGCACAAGGCCAGGCCTTTCATGCACTTTGTGTAGCTAGCAATAAAACCTTAGCATTAACTGGTACGCTTATGGGTGGTTATGCTAGTAATTTATATTACTTATTATTTAGAATGTTTAGTAAGAAATTTATTGAGAGAGGATATAAACATAACTCTTCAAGTAAGTTCTCTACAGACTTTGGTGTGATCGAAGAAGTTGTCGAACAGAAAGTTCTAAACGACAGAATTGCATCACTTGCAAAAGTTAAACAGACTAGAAAGATAAAAGAGAAGCCTGGTATATCTCCCCTACTCTTGCCAGAGTTTTTATTAGAGAACACTGTGTATGTGTGGGTATCAGATATATCTGACGCGTTGCCAAGCTATGAAGAATCTGTAGAGATCGTTCCGATGACTGATGAACAATCACATGTGTATAAGTTATTTGAGAGAGATCTACAACGTATCGTATATGAGGCGTTAGCGAAAAGAGATAACAGATTATTAGGAGCATTAGTCAATTCATTATTCGCATTACCTGATGGAGCAAGACGTGGAGAGATGGTGTTCGATCCTGATGCAAAAGCACATGGCGTGGAACAAGTGTTGTGTTCAGCCGAACCTTTGTATCTCGATATATTGCCTAAGGAAGAAAAATTAATTGAACTTGTCTTAGAGGAGAAATCTAAAGGACGTAAAGTTGCTATCTTTTTAGAGCATACTGGAACTAGGGATTTAATCCCTGATTTAGAGGAACGCTTATCAAGAAATGGCATTACTGCTTTAGTTTTACGATCAACTACTGTACCCACTGATAAACGTGAGGAGTGGTTGACGAAGAATATCGAAAGTGAAAATCCTGATGTTTTAATCTGTAATCCAAGCTTAGTAAAAACTGGTTTAGACCTGCTTAGTTTTCCAACTATAATCTATTTTCAAGTTGGCTTTAATGTGTATACGTTGAGACAATCATCAAGACGAAGTTGGAGAATTGGACAAACTCAAGATGTTAAGGTTATATACCTTGCATACTCGAACACAGCACAGAGCAAAGCCTTAAACCTGATAGCTAACAAGTTAGAAACATCGAACGCAGTAGAGGGTAAATTCTCAGCTGATGGATTAACAAAAATGAGTTCATCATCAGACTCTTCATTATTGTTTGCACTTGCTAAAGAGCTTGTCGGCAATAAGAGTGTCAATGATAATGAGATCAAAAGAAATTTTGCAAAGTATCGAAGTAGTGAGAGTGTACAAGACAGAAGTCTGGCCACTTCTGATACTTATGTAGAGGATCAATTCAAAGAGTTGTACAATAAGGTTTTCACTATCATATCGCCTGATCGTGCAGAAGAAGACAACGCTGTTATTTGTGAAAGTGATAGTATAAGTAGTGTTGAGATTAGTAACCCAGTTAGTAATGAGGTTACGGATCAACAGAGTGATACAGTTTCTATTATCAAGAAGAAGAAGTCCACGAATTTTCTAGCAAAAGCGAGTATGTTATTTGACAACAATCGCCAGCTTACTGTGGAGGATTTTTTGTCGTTGTGTTAGAGCTGTATGATGTAAGATTATATCAACGAAATGAAATTATATTAATAAAATTAGCCTAGATTATTCTAGGCTTTTTTTGTGAGTAAAAATAATGTATAGTGCGTAGTATTCACAATTTGCATATTGACATATATATGTACAACAAGAGGTAATATGATAAAAAGTATTCACATGAAAAACTGTGCCACATACGATCAAACTGGTTCGGAAATTAGCGAATGCCATGAAATTAATTTTATTTATGGTTCAAATGGGAGTGGCAAGTCTACTATAAGTAATTTTCTTCAATCTCAAAAAGATGAGCTCTATGCAGACTCAAAAATTTCATGGGGAAATAACTCTCATCAAAAAGTAGTAGTTTATAATCGTAGGTTTCGTGATGAAAACTTTAAGATGAGTTCCGAGCAAGATATTAAAGGTATTTTTACACTTGGTGAAGATAATATTAAAAATATAGTAAAAATAAAAGATTTAAAAGATGAAAAAAATGACTTAGATAATAAATTAATCCAAAATAGTAACTCTTTGAAATCTAAAAAGCAAGAAATACACACACAAGATCTACAGTTTCAAGAATCTATCTGGACTACAATTTATCTGAAAAATAAAACTCTTTTTCATAAAGGTGTTCCTTCTTTTAAAAAATCAAAAAATGATTTCAAAAATAAAGTAATTGAAAAATTTAACCCAACACATTCTTTAGCAAGTTCGGTTACTGATTTAAATCAAAGAGCAGAAGTGCTTCATAGTGACAATATTGAAGAGTACTCTTTAATTAATTTTAAAACAACCTCTTTATTATCTACATTAATTAGTATTGAGGAAAATTCGTTTTGGGAGAAACTAATTATCGGAAATAAAGATATCCCAATCGGCAAATTAATTCAAACATTAAATAACAACGACTGGGTAAATACTGGTAGACAGTATATTCATGACACTGATGAATGTCCATTTTGTCAAAAACGTACTATTGATAGTGAATTCAAAAAACAATTAGGTGACTTTTTTAATAAAGAATATGAAAGCAATTTATCACATTTAGACACTATGTTAAATGACTACACATTAAATAGAAGTGATTTATCTACTCTACTAAAGTCAGAAACTTTCATCAGTCCAACTCTGCCTAATAATATAATTAATAAAGAAGAGTTCGAGGCTACTATCAAACTAATAGAAAATAATTTACAACAAAACATCTCTTATATAGAAAGTAAAAAGCAAGAACCAAGCAAAAAGATACGTTTAAGTAGCTCAAGAGAACTATTTGACAAACTAATGTCACTTATAGAGAACACTAATGAAAAAATCAATAAACACAATAACATAGTCAAGAACTCTGATAAAGAAAAAGAAAAACTTGAAAACGATATCTGGGGATACTTACTAAACGAACAGAAAAAGACAATTAGTGATCACATTAGTAGTGTCTCTAATATAAATAAAGCTATCAATAGTTTAGAAAAAGCAATAGAATCTTTGGAGTCAGATATACGTATCAAATCTAATGAAATAAGTGAGGCTGGTAAAGAGATCACTAGTATTCAACCCAGTGTAGATGAAATTAACAATTCATTAAAAAGCTATGGGTTTCAAAATTTCAGTATCTGTGTTTCAGAACAAAATAAGAACTATTACCAACTAAAACGTTCAGATGGCACTTCCGTAAAAGATACTTTAAGTGAAGGAGAAACAACATTCATTACATTTCTGTATTTTATGCAGTTAATAAAAGGTGACTCTAATGAGTCCGATGTATCATTAAAGAAAATCCTAGTTATAGATGACCCTGTGTCTAGCTTAGATAGTACCATTTTATATATAGTTAGCACGATGATAAAAAAATTATGTAGAGATATTAGAGGCAAAATTGGCGATGTAGAGCAAGTATTTATATTTACACACAATGTATCTTTTCATCGAGAAACTTCATTTACAGGCAACAGAGAGGATAAAAATAATGACACTAACTATTGGATTATTAGAAAAAACTCAGAAATCTCATCAATTCAAAGTTATAATACAACAAATCCAATTAGTACTTATTATGAATTATTGTGGAATGAAATTAGAGAGCCCTCTGATAAAATAACTATAACTTCTTTGGGAAACACGATGAGAAGAATTATTGAAAACTATTTTCATATACTTGGCAATGAGAGAGATAATAAGATAGAAGAGTCTTTTACCACTATAGAAGATAAAATTGTTTATAAATCACTACTAAGTTGGGTAAACGTAGAATCTCATACAATGCCTGAGGACTTATTTATTGAGAGTGGCTCTGATCAAACTGAGAAGTTCAAAGAAATATTTAAAAAAATATTCATCAATATGGGACATGAAAACCATTACAATATGATGATGAAAATCACAACAGAAAATGAATAATTTTTAGACGAAACATAGAAAAACATTATCACCTTGCAATACAATACAACTATTGTATCATTCATTGTTCTTTACCAAAGTCGCAAAAAGTATTCATTACTTTACATTAACTTAATTTAGCCTAGATTATTCTAGGCTTTTTTTTGTAGTATTTTCAAAAAACTAGCACTAAAATTTTGATTGTGTTACAATGTTGACCATATAGCACATAAAACAACTTTTTACTAACCAATGTAACTAAAATACGATTTATGCGAGAATAATATATGAATTTATGGATTTTAACAGAAGAAAGACCAAAAAAAGAAGTTATTGTGATGATATTACAAGAATTTGTTAAGGACAAAGAACAGGGAGCTTTTTGTGATACACTAAGAATATTACCTATTCTTGATAATGAAACATTTAAATTTACATATAAGGTAATAGGTTTTTGTTGCAACTTAATAAGCAATATTTATATAAAAACTATTAGTGGTTATTCTAGTTTTGTTGATTTCTTAATTTTTTATCAAGAAAATCAACCTGAGCCAGATGACACTCCATTGTATATGATTGAAGAAACAAAAACTGATGACAAAGAAAGTCGAAACACAGGAGTGTATCAAAGATGTTCTAAGTTTATAGTAGCGAATCACTATTATCCTGATATCAAGAAAATAATGCTCTATAACTTAAAGGTAACTCAAAAAGAAACTCCCACACCAACATATATTTTTGGAACTAGATTGTTATTAACAATGGGAATTCATATATTAGGAAAGGATTTAGATGCAAATATTTTTAAACCGTTTGAGTCTGTAAAGGAATTAATAGCTTTAAAAGAGGCTATGAGAAAACCTCCGAATGGAAATGTTCCAATATTAATAATTAAAAGTAACAATGAAATTAAAATATCTGGTAGATTACTTAAAAGTGATTCATTATCTCATGATCCGAATATAGGAGCATTGACCGCTATTTCTGATTGTTTAAGAAAACTAGGGTGGGATAAAGATATTGTAATAACTGATCACGGTTTAAGTCAATCTCACTTAGGAAACAGGAATAAATTTACCCTAATAGCAAATAAGTTAAATATAAAGCTGTTAGGATTAATGATACCTAACGCTGACTTTAATCCAAACTATTGGAAATATGACTTAGACGGAGAAAAGCTAGGAACTATCTTTATTCACCTTATTGTAGAAAACTTTACAACAGGGTATGCTATTTTTGAAAATCATGCTGGATGTGAAAAAGGTTATTTTATAACAGCTGATTGTAGATATATCCCAATAGAGAAATATTCAGATAAAATTGCATATAAAGCAGGTGATAAAACTAAAATAATTTACATTCCTGATTTAATATTAATAGATCTTGATAGGACTAAAATAATTAATGTGGAAGGCAAGAAATTTAAATTTAAAAACCAAGGTATCGAAGAGTTAGGAAACTATAATTGTATTGAAGAATATTATATTAAAGAAAACTATCCTAATTTTCAGATAATACGTACAGTTGTTCTATATGGCAGTAATAAAGAAGAAATTATGGAAATAGAAGTAGGGTTCTTACTGAATAAAAATGGAAAATTAATACTAGGTATTCAAGCTCCTGAGTTGTTTCATGAAGCAATTCGAAATTTACTAGATTTTTGGAGAACATGAGAAATATAATATGACAGATACTGATTTAATAAAATCTCCTTTAAACTATATCGGTGGTAAGAAAAAGATTGCAAAACAAATAATTAATTTATTTCCTAATAATATAAACACATTTATTGACTTGTTTGCTGGTGGTTGCAATATTGGAATTAATGTAAAAGCTCAAAAAATTATTTTAAATGACAACTTAATCTATTTAATAGAGCTATATAAGAGCTTGCGAAACAACTCATTAGATAATACTTTATCTTATATCGAAAAGAGGATCACAGAACTGGATCTTTCTCTTGTTAATAAGGAAGGGTATATCAAATTAAGAGAATATTATAATAAAGATAAAAACCCCTTGGACTTATTAGTATTAATATTTTATTCTTTCAATCATCAAATAAGATTTAATAATAATCATCAATTTAATAATCCTTTTGGAAAAGACAGAAGTTGTTTTAACTCTTCTATAAAAAAGAATTTAGAAAGATTTGTTAATCAGTTACAAATATTAAATATTGAATTCTCAAATATTACGTTTGATAACTTCGAATTATCAAATATATCAACTAAAGATTTTGTTTATTGTGATCCTCCATATTTAATTACAAGAGGAACTTATAATGACGGAAAAAGAGGTTTTACAGGTTGGGGCATAAAGGAAGAATTAACCTTATTAAAAAAATTAGATTATCTAACAAAAAATAAAGTAAAGTTCGCATTATCTAATGTTTTAATACACAAAGGTAAACAAAATATGATACTGAAAGAATGGCTTGATCAGAATAAAAGTTATATTATATATCATATTGACAGTAATTATTCAAACTCGAATTATCAAACGATTATTAGAGATAAGAACTCTACAAAAGAAGTTTTGATTACAAACTATGCACCTAAATTGCCGTAATGCAATTAGTTTAGTTAAACAAGAAGGTTTATTAGTGAGATTTATAGGTAATAAAGATAGTTTGGTAGATACAATATATAATGTTTTACAACATAAAGAAATAGAAGGCAAAAGTTTTTTTGATTTTTTTTCAGGAACTACAAATGTGGCACGTTTTTTTAAAAAAATGAATTATCAAATCTACTCGTCTGACTTGCTATATTTTTCATACTGTTTGCAAAAAGCATATTTAATAAACAATGCCGACCCTAGTTTTGAAAGCTTATTACCAAAACTCAAAATAAAAACCTCAACTTTATTTAATAATCCTTTTGAAAATATAATCGACTACCTAAATAGTCTAGTAGGAATTAAAGGTTTTATATATAAGAATTATACTCCTGAAGGCACAAAATTATTAGAGATTCCACGCATGTACTTTACTAGTGAAAATGGAGCGAAAATAGATGCTATCAGGCAAATTATAGAAGAGTGGTATCAATCAAACAATATAAATGAGAATGAATATTATATACTTTTAACCTCTTTGATAGAAGCTGTTCCATTTTATTCTAATATCTCAGGAGTATATGGAGCATTTTTTAAGCATTGGGATAGAAGAGCATTAAAACCTTTACAACTAAAACCAATAAACATAATTGAAGGAACTCAAGAAAATCAAGCTTTTAATACAGATAGCACTAAGTTAATAAATAATATAGATGTGGATATACTTTATTTAGACCCTCCGTATAATAATAGGCAGTATGCTCCTAATTACCATGTGCTTGAAACTATTGCTAAATACGATAATCCAATTATTAAAGGTATCACGGGCATGAGAGATTATAAAAACCAAAAATCTAACTTTTGTAATAAATCAAAAGCTTTGGAAGAATTAGACTTAATAGCAAGTAAAGCGAAATACAAACATTTAATATTAAGTTATAATAATGAAGGCATAATGACGGAAAGCAATATCTTAGATATATTAAATAAATATGGGAAAACCGAACTAGTTGAGTTTGATTATCTACGATTTAAAAGCCATAATATAGAATCCTTAAAAACAAAAAAATATATTAAAGAGCAGTTATACATACTATCTTGTAGTAACTAAATATTAAAATTTTGTTTTTAATTATAATCTTTACACGAAACAATAATTAATCGATTGCTTTCTCACAATATATAGTTTTAATAATATTAATTTGCCCTAAGTTACTCTCCTTTTCATATAAAATCATTGCCAAATAATATAGTTATGCTACTATTCATTGTTATTTAACAAAGTCAAAAAGTATCAAATCGTATCGAACAAAGCACCAAGCACTAAAATGTAACATCAAGAATAGAAACAAAATAATAAGTTATAAAATAAACATGATGGGGAAAATTATGAAAAAACGGTCGATCTTAACAGTTCTAATGGCTCTCTTTTTAGTCTTACTGATTTCTTGTGCTGATAGCAATACTGGTGGTGGTAGTGATAACGATGACACTGGTGACAATGGTGGTGGTGGTGGTTCTGGAACTGGAGGATTAAATTATACTCCTGAGTTAGAAGAGGATAATACAAACTATAATCTTGGTTACTATGTTTATGGTGATGGTAAACAGAAAGAGTTCTTTAATAAATGCGTAGGAGAGGCTGCTACAGGAGGTATGTTCGGTGTTGAATGTAATTCAGTTGACACTCTATTACCTTATTTAAATCCTATTGAGTTAGAACCAGCAGTTGATCAAACTCAAAAGATAATATATACTATAAATAATACTAATGAAAATATGTATATTTGCTTTTCGTATTCGCCAAGTGGTTCTTCTGCTGAAACATGTAAAACGGAGACAACAGTCATTCCGATTGACTCTTCTCCAAGCGTATATATTGGACTTAATTCAACAAAACTTGAAGAGTTGAAAACAAATAACACTCCTGAACTAACAGGCTCATTTACAATATCTAATAATATAAACAGCGAAACTAAAACAGCTACATATAAAGTAAAGCTCATAGGAGCAGTTACAGCAGAATGTTTAAGTGGAGCAACTGTTGATGATTATTTTCCGAATGTTTTTACATGTAATGCTCCAGATGAATCTAATGGAAAGTTTATATTAAATGACACAAACTCGTTAGCAAGTTTTTCTATTGGAGATATGCTTGTTAATGGAAGTAAAAGTAATACTTTTACGAATTTAAAAGTTAAATTTGAAGAAGGTTTTTCAGACGTATTTACTATAGATCAAAGAAGCACTTGTAGTATCAAAAACAGTGTAGTATCTATAGATAAAAACTGCGATTTATTTATAAATAAGAAACAAGGATTAACTGGGAAAAAAACTCTAACTATGACAGGAACTATAAATCTTTATGAGCAGACAAACCCTCCAACACCATTACCTGCAGTTCCATTAAATGCTACTTATACATTTATAGCAGAATAATTTATTACATCAATCTAGTTAAATTAACAATTAACAATTAACAAAGGGAGCGTTTAAGCTCCCCTTTAATTTACCATTTACTCATAAAATGTTTTCATATCATCTTGCATCTTTTTTTGTACATCTTCCAACCTACTCGGATCTAACAAGCACTATGCATTTGTATGGCTATCAAATTCTGTCACTAAAGCAAATATTAAATATATCAAAGATAAGCTTATTGATAAAGCTAGTGATAACGAAAATCTAGAGTTTGCTTTGAACAACCGAACTTATTTAAGAGATCTTGAAGAAAAAGTATTTAATAACAATAGCAAGTAAATATAAAACCACAACTTTTGACTACTTAAAACATCTACTTTTATTCATATAAATAGTTGGTATTTTATAAAATATTCTTGTCAAATAATATAACTATGCTATTATTCATTATTATTTAACAAAGTCAAAAAGTATCAAATCGTATCGAACAAAGCACCAAGCACTAAAATGTAACATCAAGAATAGAAACAAAATAATAAGTTGTAAAATTAACATAATGGGGAAAATTATGAAAAAACGGTCGATCTTAACAGTTCTAATAGCTCTCTTTTTAGTCTCTCTAATTTCTTGTGCAGATAGTAATTCTGGTGGTGGTAGTGGTAACGGTAATGGTGGTGGTGGTGGTTCTGGAACTGGAGGATTAAATTATACTCCTGAACTAGAAGAAGATGATGAATCAACATTTAATCTTGGTTACTATATACGTGGTGATGGTACGCAAGAGCGACTCTTTAATAAATGCGAAGAAGGAAGTGGATATAAGCTAGAAAACTTTGGACCATCTTGCAATAATATTAATAAATACTTACCTTATTCATCTCCTGCCAAGTTAGATATCCTCCCACATGCAACAGAAACTGTAAAACATACGTTAACCAGTACTAACGAAAATATGCTTATCTGCTTTAATATAACAGGGAATGCTTGCGTAACAGAACTTGATAAATTACCAGCACATAAAAACCCGCATTCATCGGACATATTAGTACAAATTAACCCAGCTAAACTTGAAGAGTTAAAAGCAAATAAAACTCCAGAAATAACTGGTTCTTTTAATGTATTGAATAATTATACAAACGTAACTAATACATATCATTATAAAGTCAAGTTTATTGATGCTGTTACGCCAAGCTGTATTAATGATTTAACATGTGACACTCCAAAAGAGATTAACGGAAAACTTATATTAACAAATGCAACTCCATTAGCAGGATTGAATATATGGGATTGGTTTACTAAAGGACATGAGGTAGGATTTTTAAAAAATTTGGAAATAAAATTTGAGGATGGTTTTTCAGATATATTTACGATCGATACAAGAACTACCTGTAGTATAAAAAACAGTGTGGTATCTATTGATAAAAATTGCGAACTATTTATAAGTAAAAAACAAGAAGTTACTGGAAAAAGTACTTTAAATATTGACGCAATAATGGTGTTTTCAGATGGCATACAAGCAGACGTAGAACTAGTTTTAGATGCTACTTATACATTTATAGCAGAATAATTATTTTTATATAGATAAGTTAATGATTAATAAAGGGAGCTTAAAAACTCCCTTTATTAATTGATATATTACCTTGATTACTTACTCATAAAAACTTTTCATTTCATCTCGCATCTTTTGTTGTTTCTCTATCAAGCTATCATTATCTAACATTCCTCCTGGTTCTTTCAGTTCAGGGATAAGAACAATATCTATATATGCTTTCATATCTTCAGAAAACTCAGGGTCATCCATATTGATCTTTCCTAATTCATCAACTGTTATACCTCTACAATCAGGTGTTGAAGGTTTTTTTTGGTACTCAAAATATTTACTTATGAACTCTAAATTCTCTCCCCATGTAATTTCTTTAGGTATCTGATCTCTTGCTGCAACATTAAACGCTTTCGCTAACGGAGAATCGAAACAACAATATATCGATGCTCTTCTTTTACATTCTGACATATCCTTATCCATAAAGTAATATGTCTTAGACCAGTCTTTACAATACTCTCCAATAATTTCACAAGAACCGTTATTACTTGATACTGCTCTTAACACTGAAAGTTGTTTCTCTTCATCAGTTGGCATATCAGCTAGGTTCTCAAGAAGAAATTTTGTAAATAGTTTAATCAATAGTTGTCCAGGAGCAACTAAATATCCAAGCCCACCACCTAAACTTGTCGCATCAAAAAACTTATTAAGTCCATCTAACATAGCTTTTTTTGTATTGTTATCTAAATTAGATATCAAGCATTGGTCAGGCGATGTTAAATCATTTGAAAGAATACCCTCTCCTTTATGTCTACAATTATATTGCTTGCCATTAAACAATATAATATCATTAATATCACAACTAGTAACATTATCTTCCATTGTTATATTATCAGTTACAGTTGTATTATCCGTAGGTAAAATTTGATCAGGGTTGAGATTTATATCACCAGATATAACTCCACAAGGCGACGTTGAACAGAAATAATCTTTACCTTTATTTTCTGAAACACATGGAAGTGATCGATCAGATTCACAGTATACCGTTACATCATCTTTATTAAATAATACTGGTACTTTCACATTAATCACAGGGTTTTCTAATATCCCTTTTTTACTTAAATGTCTATTTTCTCCAGCTAAGATAGATACTGAACTATTAATAGGTTCATCATCCCAAAAAAGCCATCCTTTCTTAATCGTAACAAAATTTAATGTTATAGGTGTTTTTTTAAGTGCTTCATAATCTATCTCAGCATCAATAGTTTCTTCAATCTTTTCTAATAGATTTAATGCACCGTAAGGAAATGGTTCAGGCTTAACATAATCATCATATTGATTAAGATAAACTTTTTCTAAAGTATCGTTAATTTCAAAATATGCCCCCTCGCCGTGTCTCTTTATCTTTTTTGTACGATCATACATATACACTTCAGTCCATTTGTACTCAAAATCTACAAAACCAGGGACTTTCGTTGCAATTGTTTCTACCATACATTTCTCTTTAAATTTTACCATTGGACAAACCTTAGATATTTTATCTTCATCGTAATTACCGATTACCGTATCTAAGTTTTCCTCCTCAGTCACTTTATCTTTATTGAATGTTCCATAACTTTTACAAGGTGTAAAAACAGGCTCTTTACCGTATGACTCATCTTGACATACGATACACTCTGTTTCACCTACTCCACATAAAGCATTCATAAGATCATCGCCAGTAACTGCATATAGATTTACACTTGATAACATAAAAATATACGTTACCATTAATATTATTTTTTTCATTATTTACCAACTCCTAATGCAGATGAACTTGCAGATATAACTGGGTGTCTGTTTAATTGTGCTTGCATATTTTTTGTAGTTATTTCAAGTGAATCTAATGTTCTATTTCTATCATTATAAGCATCGAATGCGTCTGCATATAATGAGTATGAGTACTCACTCATTTCTCTTAATATCTTTCTCATACTATCAATACCTTCTTTAAAGCTAGCCTCATTATTAATTAATTTGTATTTTTTAATCTCAGTTTCTAAAAGAGATAAATGAACTAACATCTCTTGAGTGATTAACGATATAGTTTCATAAGCCAGTTGAACACCTGCCAATATTTTAAAGTTCTCTATGAAACTTTTAAAAAGCTGAGGATTAGCAGAAGTGGTATTTAATATTTTATAGATAGGAGATTTAAAAGTGGATAAAAAATTAAGTTGGTCTTCATTTAACGCATGACGACTATTAAAATTTATTTCTATTCCATTAATATTTTTAATACTTGTTCCAACAAAACTTTCAATTTTATTGGGAGCAACTTTATTCTCATGGTCTCGCCCATTAAAATTAATTTCAATATTACTCTCATCAAACTTAAAAGCTTTATCTTTTAGTTTTTTAGGATCTAAATTTTCATCACCAGCAATCCAATAGTTAATTGCTTTTTGCATATCTTCTATACTATTAGCACGAACTGAAGAAAAGTAAACAATATCGACACTACCCTCTCCACCATCATCTCCTTCTTTTATATCGAGTATGATATCTCCAGTAAATGATCTCACAATAGTAATTAATCCACTTATATGTTTTGTTGGATCATCGCCACCTTCTGCCATACCTAAATTTTCAAAACGTTTACTCCTAGAAAAAATAGTTTGTAAAAAAGTAGCATCGCCTACAAAAAATGTTTTAGGACATTTAAACGAACTAGTCGTAACAACATCTTCAAGACAGATATCATCAACTGCATCTTTTATTCCCTGCATTAAATCTTTCATACCTGTATTCACTTTTTTTAATCCATCATTAAATGAATCGGTTAACCCTGATGTAACACCCATATTTGTAGCAGCGGCTGAGACTAAATCGCCTCCCATATTAACAGCAGTTTTTGCAACATTACATGAATCTAAATCCATACTATTTAACGTATTCGCTGCCTCTCCAAGTGTGTTCATTAGATCGGTACATTGAGGACATAGAGTTTGCATAGCAAGATTAAAAGCGTACCCTGTAGAGTTTGAAACAACCTGTTTCATGAACTTAATAATATCATCGCCATTAACATGTTTAAAACCTCCCCAATCGATATCTATTCCGTTACAACCTGCCTTGATCGATGGTGCACTTGCAGAGAACATTTTTAAGTTTCCACTCTCTACTGCGAACTTATATCCACCACCTGAATAATATGTTCCTCCTTGCGTGTCATACGTTGCAGGCGAGTTCGACTCTATACTACTAGCAAGTCCTGACAACCAACCTGCATTTGCCTGACTGCTTAAACTACCAAAAATTATTATAGTAGTTAGCAGTTTAATTAATTGTATTTTCATCAACATCTTCTCCTAAATATTTTAACCCATAAATTATTGCAGAAATCATATCTGGCAATGTGTGTAGACCTGTTGCGATACGTTGATACTTTGTGCCATTAGAATTAACGGCTAGAAATATATCAGGTGTAGTTTCAATTCCAAACTTCTCTATCATCTCATTTTTACCTGATACATCGATCGTTACATAATCAAAACCGTACTTACGTTTAAGCTCATTTAAGATAGGTATCTGTCTTTTACAAAACTCACAAGTTGGCGATACAAAAATTATCAACCCTGCTTTTTGAGAGTAGTTTTTTAGAATATTATCTACATTCTCATTCGCAACAACTCTTGAAACAGAACTTTCAAAATGTCCCCTTTTACTAGAGTTCATTAACCCTGCTAAAAGATCGTTAGGGTTTTCTGTTCTAACCATTCGATCCTCATTCATAAAAGCTACCGTCTTATTTTGTATCCACTGAGAGAGTTTTCTATACTCCAATATATTCTCTTCAGTTGGATAAGTTATGGCCACTTTGCGTGCTTGAGGCTCTATGATTTTTGCAATCTGATCAGGATCAATTCTATCGATTTTATCCCACGGTATATTCTGCGTATCTTCTAAAATAGTATAATTATCTTTGCTCTCAACAATAGGATCACTCACAATAGGCACACACTCTTTCTTCCAATACCAACCTTTATCTGCATTACCATCATTCCAAAATCTTTTCTCATTACAGTTGTTAGACTCTTCACTCATGCCACCTGCTAATAATAAATTGAAACTACACATCAGCAATATTATGGATATAATAAATTTATATATCATACTTATCACCTGCCATTATGCTGCTAAAATATGAGTGTAATTAAACTCATCAATCTCTACTATTTCAACCGATGTTGGTTGCTTATTATAGTCGCTCACAAACATCTCTCTAATTATATCTAGCCAATACGACACGCCTTTTGCATGTACATCTTGAGAGTAGATACTTACGACAATACTCTCAGATATAAAGGGGTCTCTACTTACCGTTATATTCATTTTCTATACCCTCTACTCTTTACTTTTTTTACTACTATTACCAACAGGCGTTGATGATTTACTATCAATAATCTCTTCAGCGTTGTTATCAATATTATCTTTATTAGACATATCTTTTATACGTTTTAAAGAGTTGCTCTCAATATAATTTACGCCAACTGTTTTGCTGTATTTTTCTGTAAACTTATCAATTCGTAAAACGATATCTGTCCATTCATCAAACGCTTTTTCTGCATCTTTTATATCTAGTGATACACCTACTCTATTTTGAATTCTCTTGATTACATAATCAGTTTGTGCAAGCATATTGAGTGCTGTAATTACTCTTTCTGAACTTGCTTTAATGACTAAAGTATCAGGTTCTTTTGCACGTTCTTGTTTCCAATTACTTCTTCTATCCCTGCTCAATGTTTGTGATGTTTGTGGATTTTGTACCTTCTGTTGATTTTGATTTTCGCTCATATTCTAACTCTCCTGTTATTAATTATTTTATATACTACTCTTACCACCCACGGAATTGTGATGATAAAAACTGTTGTTATACCGTAAATATAAATCGCTGGAATAAGATTAACTTTGATTGCTGAAAGTATTATATAAATCAAATTAATCATATTGTTTTCAAGCAATTTACTTTTTATAAAAAATGAAATCAGACTTGCAATATTGGTATCTGTAAAAACAAATATGTATAGAAGCCCATATATAAAACCTGTTATTATAAGTTTTATAACTGCCCCTACACTCATACCTATTAAGATGTTGTTGGAGTAGATATTAGATATCGTTCCACCTCTTAATTTAGCGATATAGGTGAATAGAAGCATGAACCCTATCGAGTAACCGAACGAGAATATATACGATAAAATCATGTCGTAAACTGTTGTATCGATATGCCCAAATATCGGTATATCTTGATTGATTACAGCACTGCAAATCGGTGCTAAAAAAAGCGATATTATCGTTCCAGTAAATATCGATCTTAAACCTAGATTGAAATAATCCATTCTATCTTTTAGAGTCGCTAAACGTTCATGTATCTCTGCTCCATCTTCTTCTGTAGCTGATAATATCTCTATCTCTGATATAGCCTCTAGTAGATCTTTCGGTTTCTCTCTATGCTGTACAAGAAACGGAGAGTTGTTATCATTACCCATCTATAATATCCCTCCTTTTAATAATTTTAAAAATCCACCGAGATATGCAACTGTCATCGCCATCATTAATAGCAGTATCGATACGGCGTAAACTTTCCACCTAATAAATAAGAACACTGCAAAGATTATAAGCGTTGTAGAAATAACAATCGCAATTTTACCTTCAAAAATATTGTTGATTAAAAAGTACCAAATATCTTTTATAAATTTTTCATCATTCATGCGATCTCCTATTTTATGTATTTAAAAATTAACCATTAACGTGTCATTATCTTCAACTAAACTATCACTATCTTCAGCAGATGTTTCCTGAGTAGTATGTGTTTCTTTAGTAGTAGATTTCTCAACAATAAGAGTAGCTGGGTTTATCTCTACAGCGACTTCTGTATCGATCGCCATATCTACATCTTTTGCATCACTGCTCTTCTCATGGACGACGGTATCGATAATCTTCTCTGCTTTTTTATTATCTACAGCCACTCTTTTTTGAGTTTTATTATTTGGATTACCGAATGTTTTTAGAATTTCTCTATACTCATCTGTCTGCATATAGTTTTTGATAGCCTCTTTAACTACATGCCTTTTAACATCTTGAGGTAGAGTATCTATCTCTAAATATTTCTCATCCTTTTTTGTGATTGATATTCGCATTATTCAATCTTCCTCTTACGTTTTGTTTATAGAAACCTCTAGCATTTGAGTATTCAGCAAGCTCATCTCCTAGAAAAAGAATCCTTTTTTTATTATCCTCATTTATATACTCTTTGATTAATGCCGTTCCACCACCTGAGAAGATAACTAAATCAGCTTTCTCTAAAACCTCATTTGCTTTAATGAAGAGTTCATTTACTATTTTATCTGTGTACTCTTTTATGAGTTCTGTACAGATATCAGTAATATCTTCAGATAGTCCATACCCAACATATCTTTTTGTTTCTAAAATTTTTTTTGCTTTAAACTCATCAACACTATGTTTGTATTTCTTTCCAAGCTTATCCATCAACTTAACAACGATTTGACAGATACCTTTATTATCTAGCATGAACGATAATGTAGAATCAGCACTACCTTTAATGATTGACAAGACATCAATTGTGTTGTAACCGATATCTATTATTGCTGCATTATTGATAATATTCTTTCGCTGTGCATGGTCGTCATACATATAGTCGTAAGCTATACCTGCACCTTGTGGCAAAACATTAACATTGAAACTATAATCTTTTCCATCTGCTCTAAAACGAGTAACATTGTTTTTGATTTCATCTTTATTGTCTTTATAAAAACCTAACGGTAAGCCTAATGTAACATCATGGAAGTCTGCGAACCGTTTTGCATAAGCTATAATCAATGGAGTGTACTCTCTCAAAAAACCAGTCGTTCTAGTGGGTAGAGGATCGTGTAGTAACGCTTCTTCTCCTAACATATATTTTTTGCTTTTATATGAGATCACTATTTTCTTACTTGCGAACGATCCTAAATCTACGCCTTGTCCATAATCGATTGCGACAGCTGTAGGGAACTTAAAATATTTATCTCTACACCATACTTTTGTATCTCCAAACCCTATATCTATACCTGCTACTTTCATTACCCTCTCCTTATTTATATTTCTATTACTAATAGAGGCAAAGCTCCTCCTCTATCTCTATTAGTTGATTAACTTAATAACCCTCTCTTGTTGATCTATATGAGTGTTTAAAATCGCTGTAACTTTAATCGCTTGTTGTTTCGATACTTCAATCTCATACAACATCTGTTTTTCATTATTGTTTACCGTCTGTTTCATCTCTTTCAATTTCTTGAGATCTGAAATCGATTGAATTGTTGAAATGATCGCAGTAACAACTACATCAGGAAATACCCTACTCTGATCATCGATATTGTCATTTCGCTTGTTTTTGTTTTTGTTTTTATTATCAGAAAACATTCTTTATCACCTCTTAAATAAAATATCTTATACCTATATATATCAACGCCTTGTTCGAGAGATGCGTATATAGATATAAGTTACTGGTAATATTAACTATTTTACTGATATGTATTTTTTTCAATTAATGTGCAGTTTTATTATCAATCAAGCTACTATCGTAGTAATAAAACGCTTTACCGTGATCACGACTAGTTCTATTTCCACACTCTCTGCAGATATATTCTGTTAAGATCACACCTGTTTCATAGTGATCAGCGTTGACTGTTATTTGAAAACTATCACACTCTTTACATCTCAATTTATTCATTATCACTAACCTCATCTTCAGCTACTATTTTTTGAAGAAAGGATTTCAGCTTATCTTTAATGTTCCAGCTATTAAACTCTTTCTGTAGTTTCAATATTTTAACTTCATCATTTTGCTCTGGGACAAGCAGGTAGAAGTTACCTTCGGTGTCGTAACGTATAAAGGAGTCTTGATAATGTAGAATTTTAAGAACTGATGCAAATTGATTATCTGATGTTTCTGATCCATCATTTCTATTTCCTATATCTATACCTAGATTACTAACACTCTCATCATCACAGCTATCTTGATGTTCGATATACGTGTTTTTATAACTCATATAGATTTGATAGATCGATACTTCACTGTTTCTAATCTTATCGATATCCTCTTGAGTAGCCCTATCAAGTACAACCAATATCTGTTTAGCCTTGCTCTCTGATAATGTAGTAAAACGTTCTCTAATAAAATCTGCTTTAGATCCTTCGCCGTAACTCTTTATATAAGGTTCTAAAACTTTAGGTATCAAATCGATTAAATTACTATCAGTAATATTTCTTCTATTAAACTGTAATTTATATGCATGCTTTAATGCCTCACTCTCATTTTTGAATGAATGGTAGATTACAGGTATATCTTCTATACCTAAAATCTCTACAGCTTTTAAACGAGTGTGTCCATCGATCAAGATACACTTCTCTTTCCATACAACAACTGGTTGCGACATATCGTAACCGTTAATACGAATATCATTAACGATACTATCTAAAACTAAGCTATCGATATTGAATAACGATACAAACTGATCGTTAAGCTTGATACGATCTGTCTTCATAGTAGTAATTGCGTACGTTTCATCAGATCTATTTTTACTACTCATTTCTGTAATATTTATAACTTCTCCCATTATGGATACCTCCGATTTTGAATTAATATTATTTCTCAATTTTAACTTTAATCACTCTGCGACTTTCTTTATTGTCATGCTTAACTGTACCGTTTGAGTGTATATACAAAATCCCTTTCCTCTCATTTTTGATAAACCAAACAGTAATCATGCTTTGTTCAACATTTAAAGCAATGTTTGAAATATAGGCGTGCAACATATCTGAATTGCCTTTCATATCATAAAAAAATATATCTATAAATTTCCCTAACACCTTTTGTAAATGCTCATTAATATCTAAAAGTTCTGTTATATCGTATGTCATGCTTGCCTCCGTAAATCTATTTAATAAAACAATATTAAATGCTTATCATTGATTGCATTGAACAGAATATCTTTAGCTAGGTCATCTTCGATATACTCTAATACTGTTAAAACCTTCTCACTGTATTTAACTACTGCATTTTTTATATCTACTTGACCGATCTCTTCAGTTGCGAAATCTCCACCTTTGACTAGTAGCTTGTCGCAGTAATCGTTATTAATCATGCTTGATATAAAGTCTTTAACTGGATACTCACTCAACATCATTTTTTTAGAACCTGATATATTGATATCTACTTTCAAACCTGATAAGTAAGTTATAAAACCTAACTTCTCTCCCTCATTACTGTTTGCAAATGTTTCCATCTCTTCATAAGTAGGAAATATAAGTCTTGTTGATATGCTTTTAAAATAACTCCACGATAGAACAGTTTCATCTATCTTCTCTTCAAAAAAAGGTATCAATCTAACTGGACTTACACTTGAGAACTCATTGAAGAAATGTTTGAACGTTGATGTTCCTGATCCTGTTCTTGCTGGCATACATGCAATAAAACTATCTTTAGGTGAAAAGATTCCGTAAAACTGATCACATAATAAATCTTCATTGTTACGCATCAGTTTAATATCTCCATCTTCTTCATTGAAAAGAATCGGTACAGTTTTTTTCTCTTTAGCTATAGTTATGAAAAAGTACGGTTTGTTATTGATTACCTTTTTCTCCAAAACCTTCCACATATAATTAACCGATGAATAGAACATATCAAACTTCTTATCCATTGTTAAAGTCTTCTCTAGTTCGTTAGATATCGCTGAAATAAAATTCTTGTCATTCGTATCAATTCTAAAAAATGATACATTTACTGTTTTACTGTTTCCCATAAAATCACTCTCCGTAATATTTTTTTCTGTACCCTTATATATCAGAGCCTTGTTCGAGAATGATTTTTTGACATAAAAATCAATTTTAATGGTTATTGTTAATTATCAATAAGTTACGTTAATAATTGCCAAAATTGGCAAATTGGCAAAATTGGCAAATTGATAAAATTAATAATTTATTTTTAAAATAATTATAAAAATATTACTGTTATGTATTAATGAGTTAGTTTAATTTTTGCCAAAATTGGCAAATTGGCAAAATTGTCAAATTGACAAAATTGGTAAAAAGTTATATTTTTTATTTTTTGAAATTATTTTATAGTGAATTTTAATCGATATAAAAAACTGCTTGCAATCGATATATATCTATTATAGATTAGTGTCATCAACTGCGTTTTCATAACGTCACCTCTGCATAGTGCAGGGACAGATCAACCATTATGCTATATCGATATGTTTAGAACATAACTGTTATAGAGGATGTAATTGTTGGTGGCAAAAAAGTAGCGACATGAATAGTTCATTTCGATCCCCTACTTATGTAATGGATATTGTTCACAATATTCAATTTAAATGATGTTAATTTCAACATCAAATCAAACAAATATAATCAAACAAATTAAGAGATGTATATGATACTTTTCAAAGGTCTTATATTATCTAAAATCAATCAAAATTTATTCAAAAAAATGATTCTTTTTTGACAAAATCTAAAAAATATTTTAAATAGCAAAAATTACTGTATTATCAGTAATTTACAAAAAAAATGCAGATCTGCATTTGGAAATTAGAGAAAAAGCGAGTTTCGAGCTTTTTTATCAAGGTTTTAAAAATAATTTAAATCCAAAAAAAAATGAAATTTTAAAAGAAGTTTACTGTTGAAATCTTTGCCATTCACGGCGGATGGATAGAAGTTAAAACGAACACGTTTGAAAACGTGATTATATAGATTGTTTTTTAGCCTGAATTGTCTAGGCAAGAGAGCTGAACGTAATAGAATTAGTCAATTCTGTTACTATTAGGTGTGTGGGTGCTAACTGGTTTAATCGACCAATTGTAGCTCACACGGGTGTCGCATGGTGCAATGAGAGTTGCTCGCCATGTGGCAACGGCGGCTGCGAGTAAAATCGCTTCTAGCCACTAAAAATCCTCTCCTTTTTTGCACTTAGCACTCCTACAATTGTTTTAGCGATAGAACACTTGCACGCTAAGTGATTTTCATGTAAAATTATTTTGTAACTGGGCGACACGGAAATTATGAACGATATATCGTTTGTACGTTATATATGAAGTGGTGATATGGCTAGTAATAGCTAAGTAATCCACCTTGTGGGATAGTCGTAATACTATAACACTAAGCATGCCAGGGGAGTCTGATAGTAGTAATATTATCAGATGAATAGCTCAACCTGTAAAGGAACTAACAGAACAACGTTAGTCTAAAGCGTCCTATCCGCCTTGAGAAATCAAGGTTCTAGGAGGATGCAAGCATGTAAGTAGATTGAGAGTGGCAAGGCCGAACTTGCGTTGAAGAATCAGTGTACCGAAATATCTTAATTTTAAGATAAAGTAAGGGGGAGCTTCTAGTTTCTGCCCCGATACCATTGGTATCACAAACTGATTTCGAGCAGACCAGACTCAATGTACGTCGTATATAACTAACGTGGAAAGATCCGAACGGATAGGCTTGACAACCTATTGCGAGGATTGATTAGCGGAGATTAGTAATCTTAATATAGAACAGATGCAAGGCAGTGTCTGTTTAAATTCTAGAGTTGGCTGATTACCAACTTTGTAGCAGAATAGATGAAAATTTCCACCTTCTCTTACTAGACATTTACATTTTTTTCAGTTCGTTTAAGGGATAGTTTAGCTTAATTGCTAGCTATCCCTTTTAATTAACTGATATCTATCCGCCCTGAAGGGCAAGGCAAATCAAAAGATTTCTCCCGAAAAGAGGTGTCTATGAGAAAAGTTTATCTATGTGAATTATGGCAAGGACTAATTCAACAGATCGTATCCTTAGTTTCAAGAGGTTACGAAGAATATCAACTATTAAATCCAAAAGGTAATGTTACTGAAGAACGTTTGCGTAGAATTGATAAGCGTATTATTAAGGTTTTTAATCTTAAAGGGCAAAATCGTAATACTCGTTATACTAACAAAAAACGTGGTATAGCAAACTTTATTTATTTACGTTGGGACAAGATAGCGATCATATTAAAAACAAAAGGAGAAGTACCTGAAAGCTTAAAGAATGAAAAGTTTTCAAGTGCTGCAAAAGGTATTATTATCGAAGTAAGTGATATAATATCAATGAAAATAGGCTATGCAAAAGGCGAAGCAGGTAGATATACTTGTAGACTTGAAAAGCATAGTTATAATGAAATTCTAGGAGATTTATTAATTTTACTAGAACATAAAAAAATAAATGAATTAAGGTATATGTTTTCGATATTGAATAATTTGCCTGCATATAAAGGCGTTATTGAACAGAAGTTTGAAATTCGTAAGACTATACTAAAGAATGCTAAAAAGCATAATATTAAATTAGATATGAAATATTTTTTCATATTGACTAGAAGAAAAATGTATAAAGTCTTTAAATAACGATATTAATCATATTGTTTTATTTAAGAATTTATTACTTTATAAGCCATTAATATGGTTTATGAAATGAGTAAAAAGCCCCTACAGAACTATTAGATAGTTTTGCTTAGGGGCTTTTTTTATTGTCTATTTTTTAGAATACAAGTTAAATATTAGAAATGATCAGTTGTTAACAAACCTGTATTGTTCGTAAAAACAGAAATAATTTCATCAGTTGTTATTTCTTCTTTAAGGAATTTTTCAAATAACTTTAGAAAAGTTTCGGCAGTAATGATTAATATCTTGTATTTATCAGCACATTCAACTACTTCGTCATTGACTTTATCTTTTTTTCTTTCTTCTATATCTTTACTTCTAAATGTATTAATTATAAGTAAGGGATACACCGTTTCACTAACTCCATCATCATCTAGCTTATCTTTATATCTACTTGCAGAAAGGTTTACTTGAGATACGTTAGCCTCTCTAACATTAGAGTTAACGCCTTTAATTTCTCCTATAAAAGTAATGCCACTCTTCATTTGTATTGAAAAATCTTCTTTCTTTATATCTACAAAGTTTGATAAATCATAATCTAACATTTTTTCTAGCATTTCAAATATCACTTTTACAAGGTTAGGACTTGTTTCAATTAATATACTTTTATAATTTAAGTTTTCATTGATTTTTTCTTGAATTATACCGTTCTCTTTATTACGCTCATCTATTATAGCCATGTTATCATTTATTTTTTTCTTCTGATCATCATCATCAAAAAAGCTGTATTCTTGTAACCACTCTGGACAAATCTCTTTAGTATCAATCAATTTAATTTCTTTTAAAAAATCATAAATACCGTTTGGAAGAAAGTTGATTGTCGTAATAAAGATTCTATCTGCAAATTGTATTGTTGTGGTTTTTTCACTACACTCCGAAGTAGTTTTTATCACCCCCTTATCAACATCTCTAAAGTGAAAATCTGAATTATATTCATTACCATTTAACTTATTACGACATTTTTCAAATGATAGTACATGTTTCTCTATCGTCTTCGTAAGAAGGTCAGGCATTATAGTAGTCATTAATATAGTCAGCATATCTTTTAATATTCGTCTATAAAGATAGTCCTTCTTATAAGTGTCATAACGATATTTCATAACAATATTTTGTGGAAATATAACAATGGTTTTCGAACTTTTTGTGCTACATAGTATTGTCCTTAATGATAGAAAATCCCCTCTCTTGTCTATACTACTAACATTATTAGCATGATTTCGCCATAAATATTCGCTTTGTAAATCTATAATATTTATATTATAGTCATCAAAAGATCTCGGTTCATCTATTGTGTGACATTCTAAAACCAAATTACCACTCACATTAACTTCTCTTGCTGCACCTCTATCCGTAATTAATTGTATTTTCATAACTTGCTCGCAATATATTTTAAGTATCTAATCTGTAATTTTAAATTAATATCTAATTTTGTCAACAACATTAAGTATTTATACCGATCTCGAACAAGCCTCTGATATATAAGGGTGTAGGAAAATATTATTGGAGGTATCTCATAATGGATAAGTTTATGGAGATCGCAAAAGAGTTAGGTTTAATTATCGACAAACCGATAGCAAACGGAAGTATTCAGAGAGTGGCAGTTGAAGGAACTAAAAAGGCTAGTGCAAAAGATGGAGCATACTGTATTTACAACAATCCAAATGGTACAGCTGGGTGGATCAGCAATAACAGAACTGGAGAGTATAAAACTGTATCGATATCAGGAGAGGTTAATGAGTATCAAAAAGGATTAAACACTTATAATCCAAAAGAAAACAATCTAAGACAAAATGAAAAAGCAAGTCAAGCAACTTATCTTATTACTAAAATCTTTAAAAAAGCTTTATATCATAAGTATTTATGTTTTAAAAAAATATCGCCTTACGGAGCATTAGTTGATAACTACGGCGTACTAATAATCCCTTTACAAAATATTAAAGGCGAATATCGTTCATTTCAACGTATCTATGAAGACGGCAGTAAATCGTTCTTTACAGGTGGACAGAAAAAAGAGTGTTTCTTTCTGATAGGTAAACAGATCGATAAAGAAGTTATCATCTGTGAGGGATATTCAACGGCTACAACGATCTATCAAGCAACTAAAATCCCTACAATCGCAGCGATGGATGCAGGTAATATTGAGCCAGTAGCAAAAGCAGTAAGAGATCAATACGGCAAATATCTGAACATTGTTATTGCAGGCGATGACGATGCTTTAAGAGATGATAATCCTGGACGAAAATATGCAACTAAAGCTGCAGAATCTGTCGGAGCAAGTATCGTTTTTCCTGAGTTCACAGAACGAGAAATAGTTGATGGACTTACAGATTTTAATGATTTGTATGTTGTTAGTGATAACAAAAGAGTGCGATTGTTTTTTGAAAAACATTCTGTTATATCAGTTGACTAAATACATACTAGAGGGGCGTTCATTTTATGAAAGAATCAAATTTTGAAACAACAGTATTAAGCAGTTTATCTGATATCGCGAACTTGTTATCATTTACAAATATCAGAGAGGTAGAGGAGATCAAAAAGACATATCTAAAAGATTATATATTAGATAAGTATAAGCCGTATTATATAGCAAAAGCTAAGAAAATGTCATCGATTAAAAGTGATCTTATTAGATTAGGAGCAATTCTAAATCATCCTATATCTGAGCTAGCGATAGAAGATATTAAAACACATGATATCGAATTATTCTTAATATCGATAGAGAAGATGGGTAGAAGTAAAGCTACTATAAATCGTTATAGATCAAGGTTAAATGCTATTTTTAATCATGCAATAATTAATGATATTATAATTAAAAATGTTGTAAAAGGAGTAAAACAATATAAAGAACAAGGTAGAGATATTGCATTAACTGATGAGGAGATAGAAAAGGTATTAAAAGAAGCTAAAGCAAGTAAAAATAAGGAGTTATATTTGATATTAATGATTGCTCTTAATACTGGTATGAGGCGAGGAGAGATTTTGAATTTACGAAAGGATAATCTCGTTGGATTGACTATAGTTTTGTTCGATAATGAAACTAAATCAGGATATAAAAGAGTTATCCCAATTAACGATACTTTAAGAGAGCAGATTAAAATTCATTTAAGTGATATACTGTTAGATGAAAACAGGATTTTCAAATCTAAAGATATACGCACAGCATTTGCGAATGCTAGAAAGAGAGCAGGATTACGCTATTTTAGGATTCATGATCTAAGACGTACATTTGCAACAAAGTTGAAAGATAAAGATGTCAATCTCCATGATTTAAAAGAACTTTTAGGACATTGTAGTGTAGCGATGACAGAGAAATATCTAACAACAAGCATCTACACGTTAATGAAAGCTGTGAATAAGATAGCATATAGGTAGATAGATTTATTCACAAGTAATAAAGCTCAAAAAGTCTATATTATTAACGACTTATATCAAGTTGCTTAATAAGTAATCAGACTGTATAGGGTTGACAATTAATATGTACTCAAAATAATAGCACTACTTTGTAAGGTAGTGCTATTTTATTATAATTACTAACTAGACATACACATCAATTATTAATCACCAACTTCATAATTAGAAGTAAAAAGCCTTTAAATATAGACTTTTTTGTATATTTATACCATCAATTATTTTAGTATCTGCATTGTCATATTAAGCAAAATGTACTATAATGAAATAGTTATGTTATACGAGGGTGTTATGATGATAGCTATTGAAGAAAAACTATGGAAGATAGCGAATAAGTTACACAACAATATGAAATCAAACGAATACAAATATATTGTCTTAGGAGAAATATAATATGCCTACTATTAAAAGCGTAACAGATTTCATGCAATGGATCAGAGTAGAACGCCTATATAATGAGTATTGTGAAAACATGCATTGCCACCTAGAACATCAAGACTTTCTAAATGAAGTGTTTCCAACATCAAATAATTATAAGAACCATCAAGATAAGGCAGAAGATAAACTCTATTACGAAATTTATGAGAAATATCCCAATCTATTTGAATATACAACAACTGAAATTGAAGAGATAAAATTGATATTAACAGACAGCTCTCTAATGCCTAAGGTAAACTCTCTATTTTTTAGAGGGCAAGGAAATCAAGAGTGGACTTTACTACCCTCTGTTTTTAGAGATGATTTTTTAGAGGGAGAATCTGCAATATACAACGATGCGTTGAGTGATAGACCTTCTGATTTTTCTTCAACAAATACTATATTAGAAAACCTAATCATTATGCAACATCATGGACTGCCTACACGATTGCTAGATGTTACATCAAACCCTTTAGTGGCTTTATATTTTGCTTGTCAAAATATAGATCTCGATGGACGTGTGTTTATGTTTGACAGTAGATTAAGCTCACTTAAATCTGTTAATTTATTTACTCAATATGTCCATATGGAAATATATGACAACCTTGAAGATGTGCCAAAATTTATAGACTACGATTGCAATCACTCATACTCTAAAGATAGGCTTCTTTTTCAATCTCCTAAAATTAATAACCGTGTTATTGCTCAGGCTGGAACATTTTTTATCTATGGACATAAAAATATAGGCGAGATATATAACGAAACTTATCAAATTGATGACGAGGATAGAAGTATTCATATAGATGCTGATGGAGAGCGAGAAGATGTTTTTATAACCTTAAAAGATATACCTGATGCATCTAACGATGATGAAATTAGTGTATTAATTCCTAAGAAGAATAAAGAGTATATCCTTAATGAGTTAAACACCTTAAATATCAATCAAGCATCTTTATTTCTTGATTTGGATAATTATAGTGCTTATGTTAAATCTAAATATAAATAACTTGATAAGGTGTGAAAATGTTTACTGAAAAAATAGATAAAAAACATACCTTAAAAATAATGGAGCTTAAAATATGATAGAAGAAAAAATATTGTCTTGTGATGATGACTATGCTAAATGCCCTAAATGTGGTGTGAATCTAAGTTGGGCATGGATTAAGTATGGATATAATAGTTATCAAAGTTGCCCGCATGTAGGATCTTTTACAAGATGTAACCACTGTAAGCAAATATTTCTAGCTCTTGGGGATGAGATAGTCTATCCTCGTATTACTTCTCATATCAAACCTCATGAGTTATTCACAGAATATCCTAAATCTGAAAAGTTATTTAAGGAGTCTTTAGCTGTAGCTAGCGATTCTCCACGTGCAGGATTAACATTATCTCGTATGTGTTTAGAGTGTTTAGTTCACGAAATATTAATTGAACGAAATGAAAAGCCTAGCGATAATTTTTCAGTAAATATAAAAAAATTGCTTGAACTAGAAATCATTACTAATAAAATTAAAAATCTATTAGATGATACAAGAGTTATCGGCAATAAATCTACTCACAATTTCAATTTAATTGATAGTGAGAATGAAGTAGTTCTTGATGATTGTATGGTTGTATGGAAAGCGATCAATCATATTTTAGAATCTCTATCATCTGTACAAAAACTTGATGCAGATATAACTAATCTAAAAGACAAAGTCAAAGAGAAATAAAAGACTAAAGCAACAAGTGATATTCTCATTACGCACCTCATGAAAGGAGATATATATAATGTCAAAAAATACTGAAATAACCAATCTAGTTGAATTTATAGAATGGGCTCAACAATCTACTCTTGAAGACAAAGTCATATTAGATGAAAAAACCGAATTTAATGTTTTTTTTGAAGAGTATAGTCATAACAAACAATTAAATAAAAATTGGGAAGAGTTATACAGACAAAAAAATGGCATTCTCAAACAGTTAGAGGTTGTAAACCTACTATTAGAAATACAAAACCTAGACAGTTCAAGAACTTCAATAAAATATATAAATTTAATGAAGAACTTTGCTACACAAAAAAGAAAGCTAAATGAATTTGAAGATTTGAAAAGACAAGTTGAGAAACATAATTTATTAACCAAAGAAAAAATAGAGAATTATTTTAAAGATGAAAAATCTAAATCAATTAAAAGATTTTTTCGTGGATACTCAAACTCTATTTGGAAACTAGAACCAATTTTGTTTAGACATAACTATCTAGAACATGAACATGATATATATAAACAAGCACTAAGAGATTATCCTAAAGAGTTTAACCATAATTCAGTTTTAGATAATCTTGTCCACATGCAACATTATGGACTGCCAACTCGATTACTGGATATCACATCAAACCCGTTAGTAGCTCTCTATTTTGCAACTGATCCTACAGTAGATGCCGATGGAAAAGTTTTTATGGTTTTAGAAGATACTAGCTCTGATATAGAAATTCAAAATAATCTAGAAATATTAGCACAACTTGTAAACATAGAATGTAATCATAAATTAGAGACAAATATCCTTTTTCACGAACTCTATAAAAAAACTAATATCAATACCCCATATTCAGAAATAAACTTAAATCATTTTAAAGAAGAAAAACTGCTCTTTTCTGCCAATAAGATAAATAGTAGAATAATCGCACAAGCGGGAGAGTTTTATCTTTTTGGAAATCTTGATCCATCTAACAAGAAACAAAAATGTCCATGTGCGGGAACCTTAAAAGACGACATAAGTATTATTATCCCTAAACAACATAAAAAAGATATTAGAGAAAAACTTGATCTACTGAATATTAATCAACCCTTCTTATTCCCTGATTTAGATAGCTACGGCAAGTATATAAAAAATAAGTACAAATAGGTAACATATGACAAAATACTTAGATGAAAAAGCTCATGCACAAAGAGCTATTAAACTTTTAGAAAATAGAGTACACATATCAAAGTACAAGGCAAATAGAACTAGTATCAGATTAAATAAATAGTGCATAGTTGTATTAAAACTATATTATACTTTAAATCACGATAAACTAATCTATTGACAATTATCAACCGATATGAGTAATATATGAATGAAATATACTTATGGAGGGGTTTTAAATGTTTATTGAAAATGATTTTGAATTGAATGACTTTTTACATACACAGGTTTTTAAATCCCTTGCGTCTACCTATTCCGCCACTCGGGCTGATTTTATATTCCTT
>CAMQYS010000010.1 GCA_947039395.1 uncultured Deferribacteraceae bacterium
AAACTAAACTAAACTAAACTAAACTAAACTAAACTAAACTAAACTAAACTAAACTAAACTTGTATCACTATCACAGGCTATTTTATTTTAAAAGATTGTAACCTATTTAACAATACTACTAAGTTTCACCTACCATCATGATAGCTTAAAAATATTATACTCTTATTAGAAAAGTGGTAGTGATAATCTACTTATAATTTTAGAAGTATCATGGTGTAAATTTTTATAATATATGAAGTATAATTTACAGAATAGATAGAAGATATGATAACTTAATTAGAGTATGGAAGTAGCTTTAAAATTTCTAGAGCGTTATAAGAGTAGTGCTATTTTTTTGTAGTCAGTGGTTGAAAAAAGATATTGCCTCTCATTATGGTTAATATTTAATAATGCATATATTATTATAAACTTATATATTCGCTGTTAATAATACAATTTCAAACCTTGAGATATCGAACTAAATGTAGTTGAAAGGCACTCAATTACTGATACATCGGTTTATAAAAACATTTCTGAAAAATAATTTTATTGCAATTAGATAAAGTATTTTAATACTCTTTTAAAAATTTCAAAAACTACAACAATAAAATTAAAATCTATCTCTTATATTATAAAACAACTTATCTTTGGGTTTCACTAATAATAAAATTGATTTTAGTAAAGATAGGTAGTTTATATATACTCTATTAATTTTTAATAAAACATTAATAGATATTCACTCAACAGTTAAAGTTGAGAACAACTTCTTTTATACATACATACATACATACATACATACATACATACATACATACATACATTAATCTTTAGTAAAAGATAACCCTAACTCTTTTGCTCTATCAAGATGTTTTGATAAAGATGTAGGGTAGGTCATCTTGCACTCTCCACTACCTAAACCTTGATAATACTCTTGTACACAGTTATAGGCATTTGTCATTGTTCTGTGAATCTGCATATACCTAATCACCCCTACTGGAATAGTGACTATTACAATAATAGATATAGTTGTTAGGTATATCATTGCCAGCCTACGAGTTACTTTTGTTTTATATTTATAATGGAGTTTAATAAATAAAATAGCCACAATAGGTGTTAATATTAGAGAAAATGCGTAATGCCTAGTTTGTATAGATTCTGATAATACTCTAAATACTGCAACAGCAGCTATACTTGTTAATGATGCTATAATCACAGCAAATATTGCTTGAAGATTTTTATTTTTAAATACTTCTTTATTGATAATAAATGCTAATATAGGTATTGATACAAAAATAAAAATAGGTATTGTAAGGAGTAAATTATTACTACTTATAAGAGCTGTTGCTATAACTATAGATTTTATAAAATTAGGTATAATAGCTTCAATATGTATAATTGTTAATGTGGCATCTGTATTTCTTAAAAAAGAAAAAGGTATAGGGATCGCAAGTATAAATATAGTTATAGTTATTAGAAGAGTAGTGATATCATATTTTTTTGTTTTTTTATTACCACTAATATATATAATTTCCTTTATTATATATGCGAGCATTACTCCAGTAGCAAATGTATAATTTGTTGAGATTGAAGATAATATTAAGAAGATAAACATTATAAAAATATTTTTAATACTTCTATCTTTAATAAAACCAAAATAGATAGCTAAAAATCCAAATGTTACCATTAAGGTAGTAGACAAGAGAAATGGCCACGTGAAAATATCAATAAAGTAATATGAAAATAGAGGCGTAAATAGAAGAGGTGCAAAAGCTATATCTTTAAGATAATCTTTAACTATAAGATAAAATGATAGAAAGAGAGTAATAGTGATAAAGTAATTTATAATAGTGATATAAATATTATTCATATCAAATAAAAAGTAAGATATCATATATATAGCCTTCATTATAACAATAAGATGTACATTGTGAGCGGTAAATAAAGTGCTTAATGATAAACTAGGATCAGAGTCTATTCCATGTTTACCTACCCATATCTCCCACGCATCTCCATATAAAACATCTACACTAATAATCATTGTTGCGATGAAATTTATAACGATAAAAGTTATCAATATTACCCATGATATATTTCTTACTTTACGATCATCTCTCCAGAAACTTATGTTCATTACAACCACCTTAATAAATATATACTTGATAAATATAGTATACCTAGATATTTAAGTCTATAAAAAGTTATTGTAGTTTGATCTTTAAAGATCTCGTCTATAGAGGGATATGATAACTAAACTATGAATGGTACGATAGTATTATCAATAAGTATAAACTTTTTAGTTACGGTTGATTAAATATAGATTTTATTAAAATGATTTTAATAGATTAAATATAGGAAACTTTATCGTTAAAATATCTATTGATTGTAAAAATTATAGATAAAAACAGTAATTTTAGATCAAGATAGAGAGGAAAGAGTTAGGATGTTTTTAGAGATAGTTTTATTATATAATTATCCTAACTGTTATGTCTCATTCTCTAGAAAGTTTTCTATTGTGATATATTTTTCTGATATAATATTTCTGATTTGTACTTCAGTAAGATTATGTTTAATTGCAAGTTCTGATGTATTAAAACCTGTATGTTCTTTTCTAATCTTACTGTTTCTATCTTTACGGTATAACGCATCAACCTTAGGGATATATTGGATAGTACCACCGATTTTTTTTGATAATTCTATCGCTTTATCAATACCGATAATTTCCACTACATCTCTATAGTTTTCTGCAAAATCATCTAAGACTATTTTGTTAGACATATAAGTATATCCTCATCATTATTAGAGTAGGCAAGTAATTTCTGATTTTTAAAATCGTAATACCATTTCAAATTTTTCTCATAATTATATGGTATTGCTTTTTCTGTATCGTATGAAAATGGTAGTTCTCTATCTATAATAATTTTGCTATTAATTTTTAACATACCTTTTAATCCTTCAATAACTTTTTGAGCCTCACTCATTGTAATAACTTTTCTTATTTTCATTCTTTTTTGTAGCCATAATTTATATCCATCATCATTTTTCCATACGATATTAGCTTTTAATATTTCAATAAGAGATAGTTGTGTCTTTTTAACAAGTGTAATAATTTTTCCATTTTTACTAATATTTGCTTTAACTTTTTTTATACTTTTGAACCCTTTATCTTTAAAAAAATTTATCAACATATCAGCTTGAGTTTTAGTAAGTTTAGTTGATGATGATACGTTATATTTTTCTTGAAGAATCTCTCTATATGTATCATCATCAATATTAAGTTGATGCTTAGCTATATGGATTAATTTTATCTGTATAGCTGTAACCATTTAACTTACCTCTACTTTATCATCTTTGATTAAAGTTTTAATATACTTCTCAATATTACTATCAATAAAAGATATAAAAGGTTTCTCATCGCTATTAACAATTTTGACTCCTATTTTTTTGATATCAGTTGCATCGAGTTGGGATATATTAGATTTAGCTATACTCTCTTTTATATTGATTAAACTCTCTTGTTTATCTTCAGATAAGTTTTTTTTAATAAGTTCAATACTCTTTTTTTCGTTACTAATTTCTACTTTCCCTTTACCTTTAAGTAGTCCCCATTTTATTCCAAATAGAGTCATGAATTTCGATTTAAAGAACTTATCTTTGTTTTCTTCAATCTCAGCTATTAACTCTTGTTTTAGGTTGATGACATCATCAGTTATAGGCTTTATTTTCTTGTAATGTTTCTGTTGTAAATCTCCTACTGCAATCTCTAAATCACGTAGTGCATCTTTTAACTCACATGCTTTTTGATCTAATTTTTTTACTATTTTTTCCATAATTTTTACTCTCCTATATTTATATTATTTATGACATCTGCTGTTATTATTTTCTCTCCGTAATTGGCACAGTAATTCATTAAGCGTATCATTATATTATTGATAGCTAGCGGATAAGCGAATGATATCTGATTCCCTAACCTATCTGTTTTAGATAAACTATTTTCAACCATTGATATAGCATCAACAGTTATTATTTTAGCGATATCGCCTTTAACCATACGAATACGATGAGTAATATAATCTGTTACTTGTTTATCAATAGGATAAACTTTTGCATGAGTAACTCTTGCTGTAACTTCCCTTATATCTGTATTTGCTGAACCGAACAATCTTGTTTCAAGTTCGCTTTGTCCAACTAGAATTATGCCTAATAATCTTGTTAATCCATCTTTCATCTCCCATATACGTTTTAAAAATTTGAGAGTTATAATCGGTAAATCATGTGCTTCTTCGATAATAATAACTGTTTTTTCATTGTTTAGAGATCTATCAATTAATAGCTTTTTAACTTGTCTTGATAACGCTTCAATCCCTGATTTTGGTTGCTGTTCAGTTAGGTCATAAACGCAAGCTTGTAGGATCAATTTTGCATTAAGTCTAGTTTTATCTATTGACTCTGGGTATATAATATGACACTTTTTATTAACTTTGATCTCTTCAATAAATTTTGATAATATTGTAGTTTTACCACTACCTACTTGTCCTGTTATAACTGCAAACCCTCCAAACTCTGCAACCTCTTTCATAACTTCAAGTGCGTACGCATGAGGTGATGCAAGATAGATCTCTGATTCTCTTTTAATATCTAGTGAGAACGGATTGTTCTTTAATCCAAAAAATTGTAATGTATGTTGCTCTAACATAGTAACCTCCATGAAATAATTTAATAATTCCTCTTCTGTTTTAATCTCTATACTATTTTTATTTTCTACTTTATTTTTATAACTACTATTGTTACTATTATTATGTGAATAATCTATTGTAAGCTCTCTCCAAATATCGTTTAAGTTGATCTTTTTTGCTGATAGAATATATTGAAAATTTTCTTCTACTGCTCTTTCAATTTTTTCTCTAAAATTAGTAACTCTTTTTAATTCTATCCCATTATTTATAAGATATCCTATTGAAGTTTTACTTATATTAACTCCATGAGTTGCAAGTATTTTTGCAAACTCTGAAACTGAACAGCTTGCAAGATTTAAAATCTTTTTAAGTATAATAGGCGATGGTTTTACTATTGCTCTTGGCATAAGACTTCCTCTCTTCTCTTTTTTATCTGTGTTACGTTTTAGAGTTTTTATTTATTTTAACTCTTTAAGCTTTTAATAGGTTTATATTTATCTCTTTATCAATCATATTATGTATATCCGTTAAGGTTATTGATGTCGGTACTCCATTAGGGTAGAGGCTTTTAATTTTACTGTTTATCATCGGTGTAATTCTTCCATACTCTGCTACGTATTGACGTAAAATATCGTGAATAGGTATCAATCTATAATCATCAGTACTTGGCACTACTTCATATTTTTTCTGTTCTTTAGTAAGTGGTAAATGAATATTAGGTGTAACCGTTTCTACTCCTTTTTTTCTAATAGCAGTGATATTATCTTGAGTTGTTTTAACTTCATATTTATTAACATTTGCAGGTGCTACAGATTGACGTTTATCTTTACTACCTTTATATTCTACTCCCCATTTTTCATACGCTATTTTTTCAAGTTCTTTTTTATTTTTTTCAAGTTTAGTAAGTGGCATAGATTTATAATCGCCAAACGTTACAGCATCATCAGTTATATACCGTCCGTATTTATCAATAGATAAAGGTGCACAAGTCCAAACTTTTCCATCGTAATGGATATCAATACTTGGATACTCATAAGCGTTTGCTTTAACAATTACACTCTGTTTAGCAGCGTTAATATCAGGACATTGATAGATACGTCCATCGTAACTAATCCTACGATTTCCATCAGCTTTACGAGTAACAGCAGGCTTATGTTGTAATGTTTTAAATAATATTTCATTAGGTATAACTCTTAATTCTTTCTCTTTAATATTTAGCCATAGATCAGCTCTACGTTTATTATTTCTAAACACTTTATTACAATTAAAGTTGATACACCAATCAAGAGCTACTTTATTTAACATCTCTAAATTATCAACTTTCATACGTTTAAGATTGCTTTCAAAATCGTTACCAATAATACGCATAAGCCCTTCAACCATACCTTTAGCCCTAGGATTACCAGCTTGATGTAACTCAATTTTAACATCAAGTGCTTCAAACAAATTTTGCATAACCTTTGAACGAAGTATTGATCCTTTATCGGAGTATAAAATATTAGGAACGCCGTACATCTGATACTTTCCTTTATATTCAACATCAAGAGTTTTTAAGATTAATGATTTTTTATCCTCAAAAGCTTTATAGAAAAAATCTGCACCATCTTCTGTACGCTCTCCAGATGTATAGTAGTACCAGAAGAAAAACGATCCAGAACAGTGATCCACTATTACAAAACGAAGTAACTCTTCTCTTATTTTTTTAGCTTCTTTTACAACTTTATTTTTATAGAATAAACGTTCAAAATCACGTTCAGTTAGCCCACCTTTATTTTTAAGATGCCACTGTAAGCAGTTTGTAATATCAAACTGCCAAACATGATTAGGGTATAAACTTATTAATTGTTTATGCGGAGTAGGGGTAGATAGAGATTTTTTATCAAGGTTACGCATCTGTAGTAAAGTACATATACGAGCATATCCTACGGGGATATTAATTCCAGACTCTATCATATCAGCTACAGCTTTTTTAACTGAATTAGTAAAGTCACCATTCAATCTTTTTGAGATATTAACCCTTGTAGCAATCTCATTTAGTATATCATCAGTAACTTTTGTTTCGCCTTTGTCTACCCTTATAGAACGTTTACGTACGCCAGCTTTATTAAGTAAACGCCATATAGATTGACGAGCAACACCGTAAAATTCTGCTAGCTGATCTATACGATTAGATAGTTCTCTACCTTCAAGTGTATTGGTTTCATTTAAAATATAATTGATATCCATAACTATATTTACCCTCTAATTTTCTTCAATACTTTTCTTTCTAAAGTCACGAGGTAATAACATTTTATCTGATTTTTCAATTTCATTATCATCCATATAAAGCCTATCAAGATAAACACCATTACTGTTTAGTTTCACTCTTATATCATCAAGCAGTTTAAAACTTAGCATAAGACAACCCCCAAATATATGCTGGTTTCTCTCCGATAAATCTATATCAGTTAGTTTATTCATATCAAAAAATATTGATGTTATTCTATCCTCAATGGATTTTAATTCTCTAAATGCGGGTAATTCATTTTCATCTATGTTAAACTCTTTACCAGTAGTGTAGTTGTTGATTTTACGTTTATACTCATTAGATTCTCGACGTGCATCTTCACGTCCTTTTGATAACTCTCTATTTAATTCCTCTTTTGCAATAATTACTCTTTCTTTCTCTTTTATAATCTCATCTTTAGCTTCAATAACTGTCACAAGAGTCTCTTTAAGTTTATCTGTATCAGTAAGACTTACAATTTCTCCATCAATTGATACTGCATCATCTAATATCTCAAATACACCTGATTTAGTTGAAGATTTTAGTTTTCTAAGTTCTTTATATCCGATTCCAAAATTACCGATGGTCAGTAAAAATTGTTCTCCAAATGTTTCAAGGTTCGATAGATCTTCGTCTATTTTTGATCTTGTGTAACCTATTGATAAACAATATTTTTCCCAAGTTTCACAACCTTTTATTTCTTTATATATTTTACTTTCTTTTATTTTTTTTATTAGGAAAAGTGCCGACATATCAGTAAATTTACTTGATACTGTAAATCCTTCAACTCTTCCTGTTAATCTATAAGCCTCTGCGACTAGATCTATGTTTTTAAGTGGTGTATTGTTATGCTGATTACGGTTAGTTTGATTGCTATTATCTTGTGTAGTTTTTTCTTTTAAAGCGATCTCTTGTATAGCGATATTTAATGACTCTTCAATAGCTTCTGTTTCTGCTTTCACTATTTTTAAATTTTTTTTATTCATAGCTTACTCCTTATTATTTATAAATTATTTATTTTGTACTATTCCTAAAAGCTCTTTTTCTTTATCTATTTCTTCTTCTTTATTTCTTATCATCGCCTTTCTCATTGCCCAAAATGTGGCTAATTCTAGGCTTCCTATATATGCTCCATCTAGAGCTTCAATTAAACCTTCTCTTTCTAAGGTGACTATATGTGTCATAACAGTTGCATATTTTATATCCATTTTATCTGATATTTCATTTGGAGTTATTCCTGCCTGTTGCTTCGCTATAAGCTTTAATACTTGAACAGTTTTTTGCGATGATAATATCGGAGGATAACTACTTTTTTTATCTTTCATATATTACTCCATCTCTCTGCAATTTTTGTATATTGCTGATCTATAATCATTCCAACAATAACACTCATCTCTTCTTTATCTTGTACAAGCCTTAATCCCCATTTTTTTGCACACTCTAATTGGTTTAATGTGTTACAACTCATAATTACATTGATAATGAAATAGGTAACTGTATCGTAATTAGATTGCACTTTCACCTCTGATTCTTCTTTTAAATTCTTAACCTGCTCTTTAAAAAGAATATCTCTAAAACTTAATTTTAAAGTATCATTGTCTTTAATCTCTTTCTCATTTTTATTAATCATTGTTCCCTCCTTAAATTATTTATTTAATAGATATTTATATGTTTTTGGATCTATTTCCTGTTTTGTAGCTCATTTTTGAGTTTGTAGATAAGAAGATCTAAGTAGTAGATACTCTCTCAATATTTCGTATACATATATATGGCTAAATTTATACGTTTTTGACCAATTCTCACGAATATGATATTCTTACTATAATAAACAATTATGTGATAACTCTCTACCTTGCATATGGTACCCAGTTGTGTTAATATAGTATGATAGTTGTTTCTGTAATGCACATTATACGAAATTAATTGCGTAGTCAACACAAAATAGAAATCCACGTAATGTTTATTTTTTTTAAAAAATGAAATGTATTTCATAATTACTAATGACTAAAAGGTTAAAGTTAATGAAAAGTAATAGAATTAGAGTAGTAAGAAAACTATTAAATTTAACTCAAGCTGAATTTGCAAAACAACTAGGTAAGACTTTACGAATGGTTCAGTATTATGAATCAGGAGAAAGTAATATTGATGATGGTGTTTTATTAAGATTGCAGGAATTTTTTGATGTTAATCCTAAATGGATGCAAACTGGTAAAGGTGTTGTATTTCTGATTACGGCAGAAAACTCAACAACATTAGAAGAGTTTTCATCATCTAGTTGCGATAATTCAACTTTAAATAGTATTACAGTTCGATATTTTCCTGATGTTTGTGCATCAGCTGGATCTGGTTCATTAAATATAAATGAAAATAGTAAGCCATTTATTGTTAATAGTGAGTTTATAACAGATGAAAATAACGAAGTTATTATAAATATTACAGGCGATTCAATGGAGCCTACATTTAAAAATAACGATAAGATATTAGTTAATATAGATCAGTTAAATCTTGAGTTGCTAGTAGATAGAGTTTATGTTGTGTTGATAGGTAATGAAGTAATCGTTAAAAGATATAGTGGCAGAACGGGTTCTATTTGCAAGTTTTCTAGTGATAACTCAATATATAGGTCCTTTATGGTAGATTTTGATGATGAGTCAAATAAAATTATCGGCATAGTAACAGGAATATTACATAGAAAGCTATACGACTAATTATATCTAGTAACAGGTCTAGTTTATCAATTCATAATAATAAAAGAATAGTAAGAAGTAGTTTTAGAGTAGCTATATATTATGTTAATAAACAGTAACGCTACAAAAATCATAATAGGAGAGTGAAGATATATATAAAGCTCTTCTCATATAGTAATAACACAACCGCATATTTACTGTGGTTTTTTTATATTCAATTTTAAGCTAACTAACTGATCGTCTCACTTTAAATTATCAAGTTAATTAATAGTCATCAAAAATCACCAGCTATCTAACTGTTAGTTATTCTTTATCTATAAACTAACTAACTAACTAACTAACTAACTAACTAACTAACTAACTAACTAACTAGTATTTTAATTTCATCGTTATCTATCAATCTAGAATTTCGGCAGATATAATCTAATAAAAAACAACGCAAATAAAACTATAAAACGCTTTATATACGCTATTTTCTTTTAATCAGATATTATCACTCATGCTAAGAAAACAGTTAAGCAAAAAGTTTGGAGAAATTAGATTATGAGAAAGATAGATAAGATAGTCCTACATTGTTCAGCCAGTTCATTTGGAGATGTGGATACGATAACATCGTGGCATATAGAACGTGGATTTGAAACAATAGGTTACCATTATGTTATCTTAAACGGTTATCGTAAGAATAGAAAATATTTAGAAGATGATAACGGTTTGCTTGAGAAGGGTAGAGATATAGATATTGCAGGTGCTCATGCTCGTGGAGACAATTCAACATCAATCGGTATATGTTTGATAGGTAATAGTGATTTTACTGATGAACAGTTTACAGAGTTAAAAAGATTATTAAAAGAGTTGATGGAGAGTTACAACATTCCTGTATCAAGAGTAATCGGACATTATGAGACTGTATCTGGAGCAGCTGGTGGTAAGAGTTGTCCTAATTTTAATGTAGATAATTTAAGAACAGAGTTATGAACTATAAATACATTGCACTGATTATTCTACTTATTAGTATCGGCTCTTATATATTTTATTTACAAGTAACAAATATGAGTTTAGCTAGTAAGGTAAGAGAACAAGAAATTATGATTGCATCGCTTGATATAACAGTAACGGATGCAACAAAAAAGTTAGAGGAAGCCACAATTTTACAGGCTTTAAATTATAAACTATGTGATGAGCGGTTAGCAAACAGTAATGAAATTAATAAAATTAAAGAGAAACAAAAGAAAACAAGTTCTACAGATATGTCTTTTCGTGAAAACTTGGTTAATGAGCAAACCTCTAAGGATTCTATTGTTTTCATTAACACTCTTCTGCTTGGGTTGCAGTAGCAAGGTTATTGGAATAACCTCCAATGTGGTTTCATCTTGCTCTGCTCCTGATAGACCTGATATTTATTTTCTAGATAACAGTTCTCATATTGCATCAATTGAGAACATAGAAATGATACTAGTTAATATTTCAGAGTTAACAATATATATAAAACAGCTTGAGATTATAATTAATTGTCTCAAGACAAGTGGAGGAAAGTAATTTTGAATGGAATTGAAGTTCTTTTAAACAATGAAGCACTGCTAGTTATGTTAATAGCACCGTCAATGTTAGTTGGTATAGTAATAATTTTTATGGCTTTTAAGCTGTTATCAAAACTAGGTGAAAAGTATCTTGTATCACAAGATAGGCAGGCTGCTGCATTTGAAAAAATTGTTGATGGTGTTGATTTTCTTATTAAAGTTGAAGAACAACGGACACGTCGTGATGATGATATAAGAATTTCATTAAGAGTAATAACAGATAGGATAGAGAAGATTGTAAATGTTAATAACAATAATAATAACAGTATTAGTGATGATAATAATACAAAAATATATAGGTGATGAGTAGATGAATGCAAAAACAGAAGCACTTATACATGCACGTATTAAAGGTATTTTATTAGAGGTATTAAAAAATGAATTTCCAAATGGTGTAGATTTTGTAGTGTTACGATTTGTTCTTTCAAATATGGGGCATGATGTTACAGAGAAAGAGTTAAATGGTTATTTAGTTTATCTTGAGAATTCAAAATACCTAAAGCTAAGACGTGATGATGAGAAGAATATTTTGCTAGCGATTATAGATAATTTAGGACTTGATCTGATAGACGGATTAAGAATTGATAATGCGATTATGTTTGTTTAGATATTTGTAATAGATGCAAAGCACAGAATAATCATAGGTAGTTATGATATTAGATATAGAAAGTTTTTATAAAATGGATAGTTATTTTAGAGTGTAGGCAGTTTAAAAATTATGAGTTTGTATTAGATGTGTAACAGCGATTTTAAGATAGGGTAGGTGTTTAACGACATGATTGTATATAAAATCATCTATCTGTAAAGGGGGGGTACACCCCCACGCTATTAAAGGTTATTAAGTTGGTTTGTTAGAAGTCTTTAACTGTACACAATTTATTTATCTGATATTAAGCAGAGTTTAGTAGAACTTTAGATTTGATAAATTAGTAAGTTTAGAATGTTTTGCTAAGAGTGTTTGTTATAAAAAATAACCGTAGAGAGTGAGTAATGAGTGAAACTATAGTAATGAGCATGTTAGAAGAGTTACAAGCAGAGATCACATTATTAAAAGAAGATATCGCATTATTAAAATCAGATATTGAAAATCTCAAATATACGTTTACTTCATCATACGGAAAAAAGGATTAGATATAAAATGAAAAAAGAGATTTTACTGTTATGTATTAAAGATGATTTAAAGCAGTTCAAAAAAATAGTTGGAAGTTGATATGAGTGGAGTTAATACAACATCTAATATTGATATAGGTATATCGAAGATGTTGAAAACAGTTTCAACGATTAAAGATAGCAACCAGCAGTTACTTGATGATATAGGAGAAGTAATTGAATTAGGTATCAATAGTAATCTTGATTATAGAGCGAGTATGAATGATAGCAAGTTAGGTAGAGTACATATTGGTAATACTATTCTATATGGTAGCAAAGTTGAGTATGTTGATAGCGATATCGTAGACGAGAAGTTGATAGCAACGAAACAGTCGAATACTCTTAACAGTGAGAATATTATAATTTCAGATAAAGATAAAAAAGGGATTGAAAACAGTATTACAGATTGGGTAACAGATTGTTTTCATAGGTACAAATAGATGATTAAACTTGTAAAAGAAACTATTACTGATGCGTTAAATAAATCGGGAATAACGAGAATTATTGATATAGATAGTAATACTATACTTATAGAGAAACCATTTGCGGTATTGCAGTTTTTAGGTGAAACATTTGATAAAACAGGGTTTACCTTAACTGGTGAAATGATTAGAGACCAAATAAAGAAGGTTTCAAGTAAGTATATATCAAAGCTGTCGGTGAGTTGTAATATAGTTACACAAACAGAAGAAGAACTTATATCCACCACCGAGAGCTTTATTAAAAATATACCCAGTAAATTAAGGGATAAAAATAATAATATGGTATCTGTAGCTATTGTGTCATCAACCTATAAGTTAGCTTCAGGCAAATTTATAGGAACAGAGAAAGTTGATGTTGATCCATATGTTAGCAGAGTTATAAGTCTTGATTTTAGCTACCATATAACAGAAGAACAGATCATAGAACGTATGAAGAAATTTACGATAACAGTACCAAATTTAATTAAAGAAGGAGTGAAATAACTATGTCTAAATAAGTGATCTCAAATGATAAAACATTTGACATTAGACATCAAAATTTGAAGTTACGTTGTGACAAATGGGCACAGTTACCACCACGTTTTTGTATAACGTGAGATAAGTGGATAACAGTTAAGTGGGTATTATGATCTTTTTCAAAAAAGATATGTAGTTGGTAAAAAAATATAATTTATAGGTGATTTATGGGTGATGTATTTGAATATATCGTTGATGGCACGTCAGGATTAAGTAGTGGTTCTGTTGGATCTGTTTTAGTAGCAGGAAGATGTACGTTAGGAGAATTAGGAAAAAGTTATATCTGTGGTAACCGTACAGATATCAGAACTATGTTAGGTTCAGGTACGTTAGTTGATAGATTAGAAGATATCTTTGCACAAGGTGGGGCTAATCCTATCGTTATAGCTGTACCAGTTGGAGATATGCCAGAGCTAGATGCTGAAGGTAATGTTATACCAAATGTTACAATGGTTGCAGTTGAACCAGACGCAAAAAACAAATCAAATTTAGTGATCAGTGCATCAGGCACATTGACGGTTGATGCTTCAGTTGTTATCAAAATAACAGAAAGTGGAGTTTTAAATGAAGGACGATTTAAGTATTCGCTTAATGGTGGTAAAACTTTTTCAGCAGATATAACACTTCCTGCTAATAATAGTTTTATGCTTGATGGTACTGGCTTTACTCTCATATTTCCTGATGCGACTGTATCTGCTGCTGATAGTATGGATACTAAATATAATGAAGGTGATACCTATTCATTTACTTTAAAAGTTCCAGTAATAACAGAAGCACAGCTTGAAAATTATCTTCCAAATGCTTTAGACCTGCATGATGTTGAGTTTGTATATATTGCAGGAGCATCAAATCCATCTGTTTGGGGTTACTTACAAGTTTTAGCAGAAGCTCAATTTAATGCGCACAAACCAACATATTTTAAAGCTGAAGCGGCTATGCCTGCAAAAGGAGTATCATGTAATGATTGGGCTACTGCTATATGTGAAGATCGTAAAGACATATCAGCTAGGTTTGTTCAAGTAACAGCATCTTATGGTTATATAACAACAGCTAGAGGAGCAGTAAAATTATCAAATATTGCAGGTCTTGAAGCTGGAAGAACTATGGCTATCCCTGTTTCTAGAGCAACAGGTAGAGTTCGTGATGGAGCGATATCTGGATTATCTGTACCTGATGAATGTACACCAGCTATCCAATCAGTATTAGAAGATGCTGGATTTCTTACAGTAAAATCTTACGCTGGTTTAAACGGTTTATATTTTGGTGAGTCGAAAACATTTGCAGAAGCAACATCAGATTATAAGTATCAAAATATTATAAGAGTAGTATTTAAAGGTTTACGTCTTGCAAGAATAGCATCATTAGCATCAATGTATGATGAGTTAGGCGATCCTACAATACCTGCAGATATGACTGGAGCGATAGCATTAAAAGCTCAAATTTCTAATTCATTAGATAGTATGAAAGATGCGAAACCGAAAGAGATAGTTGATTATCAAATAGTTATTCCTGAGGGACAAGATTTTGTTAATAACGGTGTTGCAATTGAGATGACATTTATCGGTATCCCGATAATAAACAAAATCAAGATTTTTGCTAATTACACATTTGCAGGTTCATCATTTGATCCTCGTTTAAAAGAAGTTTAATCACTAAAAGAATCGATTAAGCTACTGGTTTCAATGCGTCTGTATAATAAAAATAGAATGGAGATATAAATATGATTAATGGTTCAAAATATGACTGGGAGTCGATCACGGCACTAGCACCAAATGGAATAATGTTTAACATCACAGAGATTAACTATAGTGATGAGCAAGAGATAAAAGAAGTATACGGTAAAGGCTCTATTCAAGCAGGATACGGTAGAGGTAACTATAAAGCAAGTGGTTCGCTTAAAATCTTGCTTGATGAGTGGGAAAGATTAGCATCTACACTTGGAGATACAATATATGATCATGATGTGTTTCCTATTACAGTAAGTTATGCGGCAGAAGGAGCAACAGTTACAGACCTTTTACCAGCTATAAAAATTACTAAGGTTTCTACATCAAATTCACAAGGTTCATCTGCAGCTGGTGAAAAGAGTATAGATTTTATGATAACAAAACCTATTGTTTACAATGGTAAATCAGCAAAGGCATAATTATAACAATGAGGAGATATTAGATGAAAGAAGAGTACGATATAAATACAGTTAGTGAATTAAGTAACGACTTAGAGAAATCAGTATATAAAGGATTTTCTCATTCATTTTTAGATGAATTTTTAGAGAAAGAGGTAACTATCTCTGCTCGTTTTAGAAAGCCTACAAAGGCAGAGTTTAACCTTATGCAATCTTCAGCTGTAAAAAGTCCTGAGGCGGCATCGAATAATCTCCTTATGAGTGTTGTACATAAAAGTGATAGAGATAAATTTCTAGCAGATACAGATGAATACCCTGGAGTAATAGTTACTATTGCAACAGTGATATTAAAATCATCAGGTTTTTCTGAAAAGCTGGGAAAGAGTTAACAGAGTTTGAAAAAGCAGATGCATTGGTTTCAATGTATCTGCACAAAACTCCAAGCGATGACCTTAAAGAGTATTCTCTTGAAGTTGAACAAGCAAAATGGTTAGAAGAAAGATATTTTGATAAACAGATGTTTATCATAAGCAAACTGCTTGGCAGTTAGAAATATATAGAGAGTTATTATGGAAATATTAAAAATATTTGCAACATTTGGTTTAAATGATGCATTATCAGCACCACTTGCAAAGATGACTAGTCAGTTACAAAATTCTGGTTCAGAAGTAAAAGGATTGAGTAACGAGTTTATTTCAATGAGTAAAAAAATGTTACCTATTGCGGAGACTACTAATCTATTAACAAATGCATTTAATTTATCAGCAGGTATTGTAGATAAGTTACAAGTATCTGTAGCAAAGACATCTACGATACTTAATAGTGCTAAAGCTAGCACAGAGAGTTTTAGTAATAAGATATTACAACTTGCTGGTTCTACTGATGAAGTTATAGTAAATCTAGGTACAAAATTAGTTAACTCTATAACATCAAGTATCCCTGTAACTAAAGTATTAGGTGATGTGATGTCTACGGTGGATAAAACAATAAAGTTTGTAAAAACAGGTTTTAGTGATATGGGATCGATTGTTGATACAACAAAAACGATACTTAATAAATTTGGTATTGATCTAACTAAGGTTGATATTATTCAGAAAGGTTTAGCATTAACACAAGGTGCTGGTATAGATGTTGTCAAAAGATTAGTTGATGCATTCTCAAGTGCAGGGACAACATCTGCATCTATGGTAGCGGTAGTTAAAAATATAGGCGCATCGGTTCTAGATCTTGTAAAAACAAATATACCAGTTGATGAAATTGCTTCAAGTGTCACTTCATTTATATCAGAGATTATGAAGGGTAGTTCAACGATAGGCAATACACTTAAATCGGTATTAACAACGGTTGCAGGTAGTACAAGTGATTTTATTGGAAATGTAATGCAAGCAGTTTCAAGTATAGATATCGGTGGTGTGCTTAAAAGCATCGGTAGTTCAGATATATTTGAAACAGGTAAACAATTGCTAACATCACTTGCAGGTGGAATATCGTCTGTTGCTGACTTACCAGGCAAAGTTCTAGAGACTGTTTTCGGAAAACTATCATCTGCTATTAAAGGTCCTAAAGAGTTTGTAGGTAAAGTTGTAGAAGGAGTAACATCTGTTATTAATGCATTACCTACTAAAATCGGTGGTGCTATTTCCACTGTTGCAAGTTTTGCAGGCAAATCGCTAAACACTGTGTTTGGTAAATTATCATCAGTTGTAAAAGCTCCTAAGGAATTTTTTACTAAAGTGATAGAAGGTATATCATCTGTTGTTAAGACATTTCCTGCTAAAATCAGTGGTGTAGTATCATCAATTGTAACATCTCCTAAGGAGTTTCTTGGTAAAGCTGTTACAGGTGTATCAGAAATTATTAAGTCACCTCAAGAGTTCCTTAAAGCTCCTTTTAAAGGTATTAAAAATATATTTATGCCTGATACAAATGCTGGAGTTATGTCAACTGTTGCAACAGGTATAGATGAAGGCAGTCAGAACTTAGTGAGTACTACAGATACTGCTTTAGCAAATACAGGTATAACGACAGAGATAGGTACGAAAAGGATGTCAGCTCAGTCAAATGATAAAGATTCTCAAAATGTAACAGTAAATATTGCTAATCTAAATCTACCATCTGTTGAAAATGTAGCATCATTTATTGATGAATTAAGATCATTAAAAATATCTTTAGGAGTGTAACAAGTTATGGCTTTACTTACAATTAACGATGGAATAGTAACACTTGGCAGTACATTAATAGATGCAGTTTTAATATCGTGTAATTTATCTACGAGTGTACGTTACGATGCAGCAACAAAAGATTCAAGAAGTTCGTCGATAAAAAGACCTATAGGTTTTAATGATTCTGAAATAAATATTGAGTTTGCCCTGTTAAGTGATGATAGAAGGAGTTGTTACGATAGGTTATCATCTATTAATAAACTTTTTAAAGCTAGAGAAAATGGTGTGGCAAAGGTTTACAATATTAATAATAGACATCTATTTGCACGTGGTATAAGGTCTGTAATTTTTGACAGAATCACATCTTCTGAGTCTAATACTGATGATACAATAAAAGTTAGTTTAACGTTTACAGAACATACTCAAGCAGATCAAAATATTGAGAATATAGGTAGCAACCCTATGACTGATACATTATCAGCAAATAGTACGCCTACAGAAAATACTGAGATGTTTTCAGATGTTGCTCCTACCTCAAACGTACAAAGTGGAGCTGTTTAATGAGTAATACAGTTTGCAATATAAATATAGGAAGTAATAGTTTAGTACGAGGTGTGGAGTCGTTAATTATATCATCAGATATATCAACCCATGTAACAACTGCAAAAATAGAGTTAACTTTAGAGAATAGCACGGTAGCATCGGCATTAAAGAAAGATGCACCTATAACTATTGACTATGGAACAGCAGATAATAGTGCAACAATATCTATGGTTATTGAAGAGGTGAGTTATACAGTTGATAATAAATTTAAGATATTTGCATTATCAGATGGTAGAAATCTTACTCTTACAAAAATAAAAGAATCATATAACGATGAATCAAGTTCTGCAATTGTAAAACGCTTAGTTACATCTGCATCATTAACTATAGGATCAATCAAGCTTGATGATATTATTATACCTCATATTCTATTTAATGATTTAACTATAAAGCAAGCTATAGATAAAGTGTTGTCAACTGTTAGAGAGTCAACAGGTATAGATGTTATTTATTTTATTGATAGTGATGGTAAATTTATGATGATGCCTAAAGAGATTGAGTTAGCAACGCCTAAAATAATGTTTGTAACGGGTATGAATGTATTGACTCATATATCAAATCCAGAAGTTATAGGATCATCTGTTATAGAGACATTTATTAATCCTAAACTAGAGCAAACAGACACAATTAAGATAGATGATACAAGAAAGAAAATAAATAAATTAGCTTCAGTAATCGCAGTAGAGCATAGCATTATTAAAGGGATTGCTAGAAGCAAGGTATGGTATTGATATGAGTAATAGAGAAGAAATTAAATGTATTTTAACCTCAATATTGAGGGAGTTATATCCGCATCCAGCAACACTTCGCAAGGCTAAGGTTATAAAAACTTACGATGCAGAGGACACATATCTCTGTGATGTTGAAATATTAAATAACGATGAAAGTGTAGATGAAAGTTATCCAATAATATCTAAGGTACGCATACCTCAGATAGTAGCAGGCGAGGGTAGAGGTATTATTTCTCCACCAGCTGTTGATAGTTTATGTGACATATCATTTTACAATGGAGATATTAATTATCCTGTTGTGTCAAATTTTAGAGTAACAACATCATTTGCAAAAGCAAAGATAGACGAGCTTCATATAGCTAACTCTAGTGAGACATTTATCAAGATGGATAAGGAAGGTATCTTAACTATTAAAAGTAATACGGTAGCAGTTGAGTGCAAAGAGGCAACAGTTATAAGTTCTAAGACAGTAGATATAGACTGTGATGATGCAACGGTTAAAGCAAAGACAGTAGTTATTGATAGTTCTGATATTAAGTTAGGTTCAAAAACTGCATCATTTGGAATTATAAACGAGAGTAGTATATGTCAATTTACAGGATTGCCACATGTAGCTCTAAATAAAACTGTTAAAGGAGTTTGATATGCCAGTAGATAAAGAGACAATTAAAGGTATTCTAAGACCTTTATTAGAGAGTGAGTTTAAGTCTACCTATTCAGGTGCAAAGTTGGACGAGAATGTTACTGTGCCAACTGATGAGATGAAACAAATAATAGATGTCATTGCTAATTCAGTTGCAGGAGCTATGTCACAAGTTCTTTCATCTGCAATCGTAATAGGTGCATGTCCTCCTACTGGTGGACCACTTACAGGAGGTAAAATTGTCTAATAATAATCAGAACAATGATATTTTCGGTGCAGATATTTATATGGATGATGATTTTAAACCATCTATATTAAATAATGGCGAACTTAGATTGGTTACAGGTGTAGAAACGATACTTCAAGATATTAGATTAAGATTAATAACGTTGAAGGGTACATTATTTTACGACTCTACTTACGGATCAGAGCTACCATTATTCATGAAAGATGATGAGATAGATAATACATCAATAGCCTCTGAAGTAGCTAGGACTTTAGAAGCAGATCCAAGGATTGAACCGTATTCTGTATCGACAGTAATAGAAAAGAATATGGATGAGATGTCAATCATAGTTAATTTTCAATTGGTAGGTAATGATACTCCACACAATATAACATTGCCTAAAATAAATTTTTTACAAGAAGGATAAAGATATGAATAAATTAAATAAATCAGTTGATGATATTAGAAAAGAACTATTTGAATTTATTGAAAGTAAGCAGAGTGATTATGTAACAAAAGGCTTTCTTCCTTCTAAGATAAATCTTAATAAAGGTATTCTTAGGGGTATGCTAGAGGTATTTATTTTTGGTATTTGGCAACTATATAATACGATGTCAAAGATACTTATGCAGGCGATACCTATTCATTCAACAGGCGACTGGCTAAAACTTCATGCAGAGTCAGTAGGGCTTACCCCTAAAGTAAAAAGCAAGGCGATAGGGCTTGTTCAGTTTACTAGAGACGGTACAAAAGGCAATATTAATATCGCAAAAAATAAGATCGTTGGAACACTTCCAGATGGATTAGGTGAAGTATATCGTTACGCAGTAACTAAAGATACTATATTATTAGCAGACAAAGAATCTGTTTTCGTAGAGGTTGAATCAGAGGATTTTGGAGAAAAAGTTAATGCAGAACATGAAATGATAACGCAGCTAATAACACCTATATCTGGTATTGGTTCAGTTCTAAATATTAAAATTCCAAAAGAGAGTTCTACATCTGATAACACTTCAAATAGCTGGTTAATAAGTGAGGGTACAGATGATGAAAGTGATAACTTATTACGTGAAAGATATATAGCACAATGGCAACGTATAACTGGTGTTACAAGTAATGCTTATATCGCCGCCGCACTTTCAGTTAATGAAGTAACAGCGGTATCAGTAGATGATCAACATCCTAATGGACAAGGATCAATTGATATTTACATAAGAACATCTGCTAAAGCTAAAGGAACTGATAATGCTTTACAGAATGTTAAAAATGCTATTAGTAAAGAGATTATGATTAATGATATTGTAGAAGTTAAGCAAGCTAATAATCTTAATATTGATATAGTGATGGAGGTTGAAACAAAAGGTGTAGTTGTAGAAAAATTCAAAGATACTATAGAAAGCAATATAGTAGCATATATAGACTCATTAGTTATAGGTGAAGATGTTGTGCGAGATAAAGTTGCGGCAACTATTATAAATCTTGAAGGTGTTAAGAAAATTAATTGGTTACGTTTTCGTGAAGCACCGATACATTTACCTTTAAATCCAGTTAAACCTTTAGATCCAGTTAAACCTTTAGATCCAGTTAAACCGTTAGATCCAGTTAAACCGTTAGATCCAAATGTACCTGTAGAGCCAGACACACCTGTAGAGACATTTTCATCTGTAGGGTTAACTGAACCAGTAGATTTTGTTACAGAATCAATAATAGTTGCAAGAAGCGAATTAGCACAAATTTGTTGTCTCAAGATTACAGTAAAAGAGGTTGTAGAAGAGTTAGATGAGGGTATCATATCTGCTCAATAGCAGAGAAAATCTAAGAAATTAATTAAGGAAAAGCTAATGCAATATTTTTATAAATATTTTTTTAAAGTTTTAAATTTTGTTCCACTTTATAAGAAGTCTGCTTTATCACTTATTATTGAGGCGTTAGCTGAATATTTTGATAAAGTAAGGAAAGATATTATTTATCTTCAAAATCAGTTCATAGTGAGTTTGGCAGAAAATGAATCTATTCCAGAGTATGCACGTTCTAGGGGTATATTACGCTCAAAGTATGATTATGATCCTAAGGAGAAAGAGTTTGTCGAAGAGTTCCGTCATAGAGTTGCCAACGCATATACATGGAACCTATTAGCAGGTAAACATCATGGTGTTGAAAAAATATTAAGAACGTACGGTTTCAAAGGTTTTAAGATTATATTTAATGATGAGACATTAAATCAAGGTTGGGCAGAGTTTGACGTGGTATACAACACTAACCAACTTTTTGATGATGGTGCTGGATTGGCAGAGTTGGTTAATTATTATAAACCTGCAAGAAGTAAAATAAGACAGATACGTTTTCCAATTAGCATTGACTCAACTTCTTATCAAGGATCATTTTTGAGGGTACATCAATGTATTGTTTTAAATAATTATGAGGAAACGGAGCAAGAAGTATGAATTTAAAATTAACAATAAAAGCTAAAGAAGAGAAGGATAAACTAACCGCTGGAGATATTTCATCTATTAAGTTTTCAAAAATGGCAGTAGGTAGTGGATTATATTCATCAGAAGAGTTATTAAACGATATAACCGAGTTAAGATCGGTTAAAATTAGAACAGATATAGCTGATGTTTATCAAGAAATGGTTAAAGTTAAAACAGACGTAGTAGATGTTCCTCAAGAAATGGTTAAAGAGGAAAGCCAACTGTTCATAACATCAACATTTTTTAATGAAGATATAGATGAGACTTTTGAAGTTAGAGAGGTAGGTATTTATGCGATATCAAATGAAGATAGTAACGAGTATCTATACGCATATTACATTGTATCATCAACAGATATAGCTATCTCTATCATACAAGATAGATCACTTCCTCAATATATACCGATATCGGTTAACACAAAATTATCTAATATTGATGAAGTAAATATTACTGTTCTCAACGATATACTTGTTGTAAATCAAGATGAGTTTAAAAGGTATAAAGAAGATATTCAAAAGTATATTGATGATGAAGATATAAGTATAAGAACGTATCTTGATGAAGAAGATACGAAGATTAAAAGTTCAATAGTTGAACAAGATACAAGTATTCGAACATACATTGATGAAGAAGATCTATTGGTTAAAACATACGCAGATGAACAAGATGTATTAGTTAAAGCTTATGTAGATGCAGAAGATACAAAGATTGAAACTTTAGTAAATACAAAAGCAAACAGTAATCATACTCACTCTTTATCATCAAGTTCTCTAACTGGCGTTTTGCCAACTAGTAAAGGTGGAACAGGTAATACAACAGGTGGTGCTAATGCGTATGTTAGTAGGACCGTAAGTAATCCAACATATTTAGTAGGCACAAACTCTAGTAGCAATAACCCTACTCTACATAGGATTACTGAAGTTAGTTATGTTAAACATATTAATATGCAATCATATACTCGTTATGGTAATGGCACTCCATATCAAGTTCCACGCAATGGTTGGATAAAGGCAAATGTTGATTCTAATCGTGCTTCTTGCATTAGAGTAGGTTATTCTCATGGGTTCTTAATGTCAGATGATGCTATAATTACTTTTTGTTGGACACCAGCAGGAGTCCTATATTTCCCTATTAGAGCGTGGCAATATTTTATGACAGAATATTGTAACGCAGGCGTTAAAGTATATTGGGAGGTATAATAAATGTTTTTATCAGAAAAAATTGAAACATATTTAGGAAGAGTAGTAGATTTTATTAACGAAGTTGAGTTAGAGAGTAAAAATAATTTCGATGATAACGGTGAGTTTACTCATTTCACAGAGTATATTGCAGAGTGGAATGTTACGGACAAACCAAAACCAACAGATGAACAACTTGAAGCAATAACAGAGTATATTAATCCATATGCTGAAAGTGAGATTAGAAGCAAAAGAGATCAGTTAATAGCAGAAACAGACTGGACACAGCTAGATGATACTATTGTACCAAAAGCTAATAAAGCTAAGTATAAAACGTATAGACAAGCATTAAGAGATATAACAAAGCAAGAAGGTTTTCCTTATAATGTAGTTTTTCCTGAAAAACCTGTTTAAAAGTATTGAATCTAAAAATATTAAGTAGTATATCTACCTCAAGGAATAAGAAATATGAATTTAAAATTAACAATAAAAGCTAAAGAAGAGAAGGATAAACTAACCGCTGGAGATATTTCATCTATTAAGTTTTCAAAAATGGCAGTAGGTAGTGGATTATATTCATCAGAAGAGTTATTAAACGATATAACCGAGTTAAGATCGGTTAAAATTAGAACAGATATAGCTGATGTTTATCAAGAAATGGTTAAAGTTAAAACAGACGTAGTAGATGTTCCTCAAGAAATGGTTAAAGAGGAAAGCCAACTGTTCATAACATCAACATTTTTTAATGAAGATATAGATGAGACTTTTGAAGTTAGAGAGGTAGGTATTTATGCGATATCAAATGAAGATAGTAACGAGTATCTATACGCATATTACATTGTATCATCAACAGATATAGCTATCTCTATCATACAAGATAGATCACTTCCTCAATATATACCGATATCGGTTAACACAAAATTATCTAATATTGATGAAGTAAATATTACTGTTCTCAACGATATACTTGTTGTAAATCAAGATGAGTTTAAAAGGTATAAAGAAGATATTCAAAAGTATATTGATGATGAAGATATAAGTATAAGAACATATGTTAATGAAGAAGATACGAAGATTGAAACTTTAGTAAATACAAAAGCTGATTTAACTCATGGACATCATTTAACAGGTGAAAATATAGAGGGAGTTCTACCAATAGCTAAAGGTGGCACAGGAAAAAGTAACGGCGATGCAGATTTTAATACGTTAAAAGTAAAATCACTGTTTATTAACGATAAACCAAGTCCAAGAGCTGGTATGCCAAGTTACTCTACATCTGCAACACAACTACTCTCTGTAACTGGCTATACAAATAGAAGTTTTAGAATAACAGAAGATGCTTGGTACAGGTTTGATGTTAAAGGTGGAGGGCTATCGTCACATAGTACCGTTATGCCTTACGGTTTTTTTATCAGATATTTAGTTGCAGGTACATACTGTTATATCGGTAGTGGCGGAATAGGTTCTGGTTACGGTGGTGGTGGGTCTACTACTGTAAAGGTTAATTCTGAAGTTTTTGATATGCCCGGAAATGGATCAATGGGTGGTGGTGGTTCTGCTGGTGGTGGTGGTTACCATAGAGGCAATGGTGGTAGTGGTGGATACGGTGGATCTGGTGGTACATCAGGTAGTTTTGGTGGTAAACATGGTAGCATAGGTTTTTCATTCGGATCAGGTGGTGGAGATGGTCTTGATGCTTCAAATGGTTTTGGTGCAGGTGGTGGTGGTGCAGGTGGTGGACAATCTGGTGGTAGTAGTGCACGTGGTACTGGTGGTGGATTTTACGGTGGTAACGCTATTTCTAATATTGGTGGTGGTGCAGGTGGTATCGGAAGTTTTGGAGTTCCTGTTGGTGGTATATCAGGTGGTGGTTTTGGTGGACATTACCCAGCTGGTATATCTATGAACATTGACTTCTTAGGTTATACTGCAGGTAACACAGACGGCTACTGTCGTCTTTACAAAATCAATTGGTAAAAAATAAAAAGGAGAATATTAATTATGATAAAAGTAGAAAATATAAATTTAAATTTTGATATAACTGTTAAGCATAAAGAAGAGGTATATATATCAGATAGTAAAGTAGTTATAGGTTGGATGCATGATAATAAGATGTGTTATCATCTATACGATTTTACTAAGGCACAAGAGCGTTTAGATACAATTAAGTTAGATAAAGAAAGCCTTGTAATCAATAATATTATTGATACCGATTGCACCGATTGTGAAGTTGGCGATGGAGATATAATATCTAATATAAGAGTTGATGAAGATAGAAACATCTATATAACCTTAGGCGTATTTACAGATAATTTAGATGAAGAGTTTATCGTTAAACCTATTCCTCATGATATGAAATTTAGTGAAACTATTGATATTGAATATGAAGTTCATACAATAACTGCAAAAGAGAAAAAAGAGTTAGCGAAAATGTTAAAGTTGGCTAAAGTATAAAATAAAATAGGTTTTATAAGAAACTACTATGTAATGATTTATTTATTATAAGTAGTGGAATCAGAATTAAAAGTTATGCCTTTACTAATATAGATATACTTTCTTTCTGTTTAATAGTTATGAGGTTACAAGATACACATTTCTTTAACGTTGATTCTATTAGTATCAACATATAACTTTCTGGTTTGATACTTTGAAACTAACTAATTTCAAGTATAGCAGTAATTCAATAATTAAAATCAAAAGGGGTAATATTTATGAATATAATATTAACACAAAGAGCGGAAGAGGAACAGTTAAAGCTGATAGCAGCAGATATTAAACTAATTGATTTCTCTTACATGGCTATCAGTAACGGTATAAAAGCATCTGAAAAGTTAGGTGATGTTATAGTAGAGAGAAATCGATATGAACTTAGAGCAGGGATGAGTAAATCCACAGTGAAAAATCAAGATGGTAGTTGTCAACTTATACTATCAGCCACCTTTAAAAATGATACTGTTGAAACTAATTTTTCAGTTAGAGAAGTTAATATTTATGCTAAAGCACAGGATAATGGAGAAGAGTATCTATACGCATACTATATTGTAAGTCAAGATGATCTAGCTATAGCAATAGTACAAGATAAGTCAAAACCTCAGCATCTTCCAGTATCTATTAATATGAAACTATCGAATATAGATGAAGTGAATATTTCTGTCACTGATGATATACTTATTGTTAATCATAAAGAGTTTGAATTATATAAAAAAGCGATCAGAGATGAGTTAGATAGTATGGCATTTACACCTACATTAGATACTCCTAAAACATTACTATTTGTAATAACTGCTTATAACAATAAAATGTCAACACTTGAAAGAGGTTGGTACTATCTTGAAATGAGAGGTGGAGGTTTTAATGGCAATATAGCTTCAAGTGGTGGTGCTAGAGGATATGTTATGTTTTACCTAAATTCTCCTAGTATAGGGTACTTCGGCTCAGGAGCCTCAGGACAGCATAATAATTTATCTGGATCTAAAGGTTATGGTGGAGGTGGTGGATCAAGCTCTGCATTGGTTGCAGGTATTCCATATAATTGTGGAGGTGCTGGCACTTTTACTAATAATACTATTGTATACTACGGTGGTGGTGGTGGATCATGGGGTGCAGGTGGTAGTATTAAAGGAAGCAGTGGTTTAGGATTAGGTGGAAATGGTGGTTACTTCGGATTGTCTGATAGTATAAACAATGGTGGTAACTCTTCAACTATTTACTCTGATATATATAGTGTTGGTGGTAACGGTTATCATGGCGGCGGCGGCGCTGGTGGTGGTGTAAAAGGTATGCAGTGGGTGGACAATAATCTTGGTAATTTTGCTCATGGTGGAACATCTTCTGCAAACCCATCTAAATATGATACTGGTGGAAGAGGTGGAGGTTATTCAGTTTCTGGACAATTAGAGGCTCCGACATGCTCTTCTAATATGGTTTCTCTACCTCGTGAGAGTGGGGAAGGCTATATAAAACTTTTCAAATATAATATATAGGGGAGTATAATGCTAAAGATAAGAGATATTAATCTAAATTATGATATATTTAGAACGACTAAAGATGATATTTTTATATCAGATAATAAGTTAGTTCATAGATATAGTAAGGACGGAAAGGTTTTTAGCTGTTTATATGATTTTACTGAATCACAGAATATAATAAATAAGTTAGATATAAAGAAGCAATACGCTTATTTCGATACAAATAGAATTAATAGTGATATAATTTCTAACTTATCTATTAATGAAGATAGAGATATTGAGATAGATATAGCGATATTTGTTAATGATCTTAATTTTAAGTATACCGTTAAGCCTATACCTTATGGTATTATTTTTGATGATACCTATACTATTAATGTTATAGTTGATAAGCTCATAAAAAGTATCAGTTCAAAATTAAGTAGTAAATTCAAAAAACTTGTAAACTAAATATAATTTATTAAGATATATAAGTAGTTAGGCTTAGAACCCCTAACTATAATCTTAATTTATACACTATATATATATTAGTAAGATGAACTCTAAATTAATATATTCATAATCCAATCTAAATTTAACATATAATAATACGATCATTAAAATGGTTTTAATAATTTAAGATCAATTTATAAAAAAATTATCACATGATTAACATCAAAATTATCTCACGCCGCTATAGGAGATAAAAAAATTGTAATATAATTAATAATCTTGATTTTTATTGACTAGGCAGAAACAATTAATTTATATTTATTTTAATGAATTGAAGATATATAATTATGAGTAGTATAGATTGCAAGATATAAGAATAGAGGTTTATGATGACTAGCAGAAATAAAAGAATTTTAACGCGTATAGCTATTGTATTGATGATAGTGATACTTGTATTTACGATATTGTTGTATTTTAAAAATAATTTTGAATATAATATTACAAATAGTCTTCCGTTAGGTTTATATAAAGTGATAGATAAAGATATCGAGCGTAACGATTTAGTAGTATTTTGTCTTAAATATGATAAGTATATGAAGTTTGCAGAAGAGCAAGGTTACTTTCAAGGTTTAGATAAAAAATGTGGTAGAACTCCTCAATTTATAAAAAAAGCTATGGGTTTGCCAAGTGACAATATCCGAATTAATATGAACGGAGTTTTTATTAATAATATAAGAGTTGAAAATAGTGAAGCATCACAAATTATTTTATCAGACAAAATTTTTGATAGTTATGAGAAAGAGTTTCAGTTAGAAGCAGATGAATATTTTTTAATGAGCGATTACAATTCTATGTCATACGATTCACGTTATTTTGGAACAGTTAAAAAATCAGAGATAAAAAAAGTTGTTGAACCGTTTTATAACTATTAAGATTGAATTAACCTTAGATAAAATTATATAGATAAAGTTATATCTAAAAATGAGTATTAAAAAAAAGACACTCTTTCGAGTGCCTTTTTTATTGCTTTAAAACAGTTGTTACTTACTTAGACTCTAATGTAGATAGAGAATCAGATCTTAGGTGGAGGTGCGTGGGTTTCATTACTACAAGGTGTGCCTTGTCGTTGCCATAGAATAAGCCTTTTAGCAACTTGATCAGTTCTTACGATATTTTTAGTTCTGTAAGTAATCTTTACATCGGCCCAGCCAGTTCTGCACCACTGTGAGTTTTGTAGCATATAATAATTAAAATATGGGTTAGTGAACCTACCACTTACACCATTAACAGAAGGACTGATATTCATTTCTAGAATAACATCAATATGCTCTTTGTTGATCTTCTTCCATGTGTTATATAATGCTACACTACGTTTTGTTTGTCCTAGGATATTCGAGTCCGTTTCCCACTCATTCCAATCAATGATTGGTTTTGTTCTTACTACCAAGACCTTATTATATTCCTCGTATCCAATAATATTTTTAGCTCTAACTTTGAGGTTTATATTATATACACTTAAAACAGGGAATTTTACAGTGAATGTTCTATCAGTTGATGTTGCATAAAACGCTTGAGAACTATCTGTTATTTCCCACTCAAATGTTGGATTAATTAATCCTGCATTTAGATTAACATTTACATCACAGCTATATGTTAAGTTATTGATATCATAATTTGCGATATTAACACAATCAAAATCAACTAATTGATCTAGCATCACAATTACTACATCTTTACTATAAACCACTGGTTCTGCACCTTCTATTGTTGCAGTAAGTGTAACTCTATAGGTACTGTAATAATTAAATATATGTGAAACTTCCTTTCCTTCACCTTCGTCACCAAATTGAAAATCCCATTTGTAGTTAATTTCTGCTCCGTTAGATGCCGTGGCTGATGCTATAAAATTTACATCAAGAGGGTTATTAGAATATTGTGTTGATGTAAATCTTAAACCAGTAATAGTTGGTGCTGGTACGGTTGTGATTGTTTTTGTTATAGTGTCACCTACTTCAACACCATTAACATAAACTCTTAATGTTATATCATGTGTGCCATGTTTATCAAACGTGATTAAAGTGCGTTTACCTGTTGTTATTTTTCCAAAGTCGTACTGCCACTCATAAACAGTTTCTCCAAAATTAGAGTTGCTTGTTGCTTCAACCAAAAATTGTAATGGATTATCAGACGATACAGTATGTTTGAAGTCAACATTTGTAATCACTTCTCCTACCTCAATTTCTTTGCTAAATGTTTTGCCGATATCTGATTCATTTATTTTTACAGTTACCTTAACTATATATATTCCAGCACTCTTATAGTGGTGTCGTATTTTTCCATAATTATTTATCTCACTCTCATCTGTTTTCCCATCACCAAAATCCCAAATGTAAATCATATCTTTAGCATACGGATCAGGAATAGCTTGAAAACTTATAGATAAAGGATTGACCATAGGGTTATAAGTAATATGAACATTAGTTATATACCGACCCAAATCTATATCTTTTTCAATAGAGATATTGTAATTTGTATCTTTAACAGTTGCAGTTAAGATTACTTTATGCACCGACGTATTATGAAATGAGTTCGTTACTTGTTGTCCAGTTTTAATAACACCATTTCCAAAATCCCATTTATACTCTAGCTCTCCGTTCTCAATATCGCCTAATGCTATAAAAGTTGCATCAAGTGGTGTTTCAAAATTTTGACTAAACTTAAAATCAAAATTTTTGATAGTTATCTGAACCGATATCTCTTTAACTGTTTCAGATACTATTTGAGATTTCTCACTTAACGACGAAACAGATAATTTAACCTTATAATCTCCAGGTTCTTTATAGGTGTGAGTTACTCTATCTTCAGTGGATATAGTTCCATCTCCTAAATCCCATTCCACTGCTATATCTCCGTACTCCTCTCTACTAGGTATAGCTGTGAAATAAGTAATTTGTAATGGATTACTTTGATCGATTGTGTGTTCAAAATCTACTTTAAAATCGCTTGAAACTGGGTCTGTTGTACTACACGCGTTTAATGCTAAAAACATTAAACTAATAAATAATAGTAAGCTTCTCTTCTTCATTGGATATCTCCTGTTTTTTATTATAATTCCAATAGATGCGATGTATCTACAGCATTGAAATACTGTTATTTAATTATTAGGTATAGCTTTAAATTGGTGAAATTTTAAATTGAGTATGATTTAAAATTATGATTATTATACTTATTTATAAGATGTTGCCAGAGATAAGCAATCTTTGATCTTAATTATATGAATGGTACAATAGCAGTCTATATATATATTGTCAATATGCTTATTGTGAACTACATACTGTTCACTAACTGTAAGAACTAGTTATATCTTATTTTAATGAGTTTAAATAAATAGTTGATCATTAGATTTAGCTTCAAATCTATTCATAAGCATTATGAATACTTTAAAACCGTTGATTTTTCACATATATGACTATATATTTATTAATATATCTAATTACTATGAGTAGTTCTATTTAGTTAGCTATATAGATAAAGTAAAGTAACAAAACAATATATTAAGTGGAGAGTATGGAATGAAAAAATTATTAGTTTTAGTATTAGGTATGTTTGTTGTTGTAGCGTGCAGTGACGTTGATCCAAATAGTGGTGGTGGTGTTACCGATGGCCCTACTGAAGAAACATTAAACACAAGTTTAATCACAATAGAAGTTGATCCAGCTAAGAAGAATTTAGGTACAGTACCTTCTGGCTCTGATCATCAAATTTCTGTGAAATTTACTAATATAAGTAGTAGTGAAACGATATTAAGGTCAGCTGGTGTTAGAAATTCATCCTTTAATAAAGGGCTAGATAGTATTACTTGTGATTATACTTTAGATGGGAATAATATTATGACTATCACTTTAGCAGCAGGGGCAAGTTGTGGATGGATACAAAATATAAGAGTGAGAGCTACAACGGAAGGTTCTCCTTTTGCTATGTACTTTGTAGATGCTAATGGTGATAAACTTGCAGTAGCAATAAAATATACTATTCAATAAACTTTTGCTATATAGTTTAGTTAGTCGTTCTTAATAAACATTAAAATAGTAATATATGTAGATAATAAGAAAAGACACTCTTTCGAGTGCCTTTTTTATTGCTTTAAAACAGTTGTTACTTACTTAGACTCTAATGTAGATAGAGAATCAGATCTTAGGTGGAGGTGCGTGGGTTTCATTACTACAAGGTGTGCCTTGTCGTTGCCATAGAATAAGCCTTTTAGCAACTTGATCAGTTCTTACGATATTTTTAGTTCTGTAAGTAATCTTTACATCGGCCCAGCCAGTTTTGCACCACTGTGAGTTTTGTAGCATATAATATTAATATATTGTCAATATACTTATTGCGAACTACATACTGTTCACTAACTGTAAGAACTAGTTATATCTTATTTTAATGAGTTTAAATAAATAGTTGATCATTAGATTTAGCTTCAAATCTATTCATAAGCATTATGAATACTTTAAAACCGTTGATTTTTCACATATATGACTATATATTTATTAATATATCTAATTACTATGAGTAGTTCTATTTAGTTAGCTATATAGATAAAGTAAAGTAACAAAACAATATATTAAGTGGAGAGTATGGAATGAAAAAATTATTAGTTTTAGTATTAGGTATGTTTGTTGTTGTAGCGTGTGCAGATGATCGTAATGGTGGTACAGGCGAAGTTACAGAGAAACTAGAAACATCATTAATCAAAGTTGAATCAGTAACTACAGATTTAGGTGTGGTTGAAAATGGATCAATACATAACTTTACATTCAGAATTATAAACAAAACATCTGAAGAAACGGTATTAAAACGTATTGGTGGTACAGGTATGTCTGGAGCTACTTATGGAGATTGTATAGAGGATTTTGAGCCACCTATTCTGACTATAGGTGGAAGTCAAATTTGTGATGCAGTTGTGAACACACCTGTTGATTTTAGTACTAACTCGCAAATAACACTGTTTTATGAAGATGCAAATAAAGAGACAATTAGTATAGTATTAGCACGTTTTACTATTAAACCTGTTAAATAAAATATTATTATTTAAATATTAAGATAATAAGAAAAAGACACTTTTTCAAGTGCCTTTTCTTATTGCTTTAAAACAGTTAATTAATGACTTTGTAACTTAAGGACATTTTGAGTTTTTATGTAGATAGAGATTTTGCAACTTTGAAACCGACTTAAAGCCGTCAATTGTATAAGTGATTCTAACATCTGTATCAACAGTCACATTCCATGGGTTTTTCTTATCACCCGGGTTTTTACCTTGTATTATATGATTATTATTAGCTATAGGGTGGTAACCACGAGAAGCTCTATAATAAGCATTTTCTTCAATCCAAATAGAAATTTTGACATTTTCTCTGTTGATTTTATCACGTCCCCATGTATTAAGAACAGTTGAGTGAATACTTTTATCTCCCCATGAACACTTATATACTCTTGTATTATGTTCAATTATCGGTGTTGTTAGTACGGCTATTTTTTCATGAATAGTCGTTTCTCCATTTTCGAAAACTAAATCTTTAATATAAAGTGTAATATTGTATAAGTCTAATTTATCAAATTTTATTTCGAAACTTCGCTCAACTGATTCTTTAATCACTGTTTTGTTATCACTTAATTTAACTTCCCATTTAAATTGAGGGTTCTCTAGCAGTGGCGAAGCCTCTACACTACACTCATATATTAAGTTATTGATATTAATCCCAGATCTTTGCATACAATTAATCTTAGCTAGTACGTCATTATGCACTATTACATTTTTTGTAATAGATCTTTCTATAGTAGTTCCTACAATTTTAGCTGTCATAGTCACTTGGTAAGTAGCGGTATAGTTAAAGGTATGATTTATTTCTTGACCTTTTGCGGTATTCCCAAATTTAAAATCCCAATAGTATTCAACTTCATACTTAAAAGTACTATTGTCTTTAGGTATAATCGAAGATGAGCCTTTAAAATATACTTCAAGTGGATTAACTTCACGTATAGGCTTATAAGTAAAATTAACAGTAAAGTCTGGTTCAGGTATTATTATTCCATGGCTAATAATGTCCCCGAATACTATACCATCAATTTTTACAGTCAAGGTTATATTTTCATTACTGTAATCACTAAACTTAATTAAGGCAGTTTTACCTGTTGCAACTTGTTCACCTTTAATACTCCAAATAAACTCAGTACTGCCTGCACCATTAACTTTACCTGTTGCCTCTACCTTAAACTCTAACGGATGATTTGTTGGAGTAATTGTAAAATCAAATGTTTCTGTTGATTGTGGTGTAAGATATATAGATCTATTATCATATGAAGGAGTTGCATTATCAGGTATTACAGCTTTTAATGTAACATAATTAGGACCATACTCAGTAAACGTATATAGAAATTGTGGTGTATGTTCAATAAAACCAGTCCCATTGAAATTCCATGAATATATTACCCCATCCATTGATGGATTTGTGTTAGGAGAGAAAGCTACTTCTAGAGGGTATTGAGGATTGATATCATAAGTAAAATAGGTCTCTGCATGTATATCTCCAATCTGTACTTGTTCACTATGTGTTATTCCAGTATCATGTTCATCTGTTTTTACAGTTACTTTAACAGTATGTAATCCCGAAGTACCATTATCATAAATATGACGAGACGTACTTTGACCTTGTTCATATACTTTATCAGGAGTGCCATCTCCAAAGTTCCATACATAATATAATCCTTCTATTTCTGGAGTGGTTGTAGCTGTAAAATCTGCTTTTAAAGGAACATTAGGCTCAAAAGCAAACCGCTTAAAACTTATAGAAGTAATCTTTGGAGTTAAATCTATATCTTTTTCAATAGTCACATAAGCATTTGTATTTTCAGCTTTTGCAGTTAAAATTACCTTAACTATTTTTCGGGATGCATAGGTTCTTTTTACTTCATTGCCACTGGCAGTTAGGTGGTCATTATCTGTAAAAGTCCAGTCAAACTTTAAGCTTCCTACTTCCACACTGCCTTGTGCTGTAAAAGTAACAGTAGGAGTCAAACTGTTATCTTGTACAAAAGTAAAATCTATGTTTTTAAAGTTTACATATACAGATACTGTTTTTATAGTTTTAGATGGACTAAGAAAATCCTTACTTGATATAAGAGATAGTTTCACCTTATAATCACCTTGATCTTTATAGGTGTGAGTTACTTCACTATCTTTTAAGATTGTACCATCTCCCATATCCCATTCTAATGTGAGATCCCCATACTCTTCTGAGTTGGGCATTACAGTTGAAAAATGAATCTTCAATGGATTGTCTTTATCTATTGTATGCTCAAAATCTATTGTTGGTAGCCCCGTATCACTGCATGCACTTAATGCTAAAAACATTAAACTAATAAATAATAATATACTTCTTTTTTTCATAATAACACCTCCGTTATTTTTTAAATTCCCAATAGTACGTGAGATAATCACGACTTTCAAATACTCTGCGCCACTCTGATGAATGCTCAATTAATAATGTTTGATAGTATCTATTCAAATCTTTCGTCTTGCTATGATAGTTAGCAACACGCTTTAAAAAACTTCCACGATCATATTTTAAATGATTTGATACCTTAAATGCAGCTATCTCAAACGAATAGCATGTTGATTCTAATAGATCTGCAGGACGTACTATCATATTGTGTTTTTCTTCCAACTCTTTAATATAAATAGAGTTGATTTGCATGACTCCATAATCAATACTCCCGTTACTGTTCCTATATGCAACACCTTCACTACCATTTTCTATAGTAGATATTGCTAGTAGGATATCAGCAGGTATATTATATTTTATGGCACTCTTTACACCGCACTCGATCCTTTTTTCTAAATTCATTTCACCTCCTATTGCAATTTTTGTTGTAAGTAATATAAGAGCTATAAAGATGTGTTTCATTTTTTCTTGTCCACCTTTTTATCACTTTTTTCTGACATACTTTTTGAATCGTTAAACGGGCTTTTTTTCGATTTATTGCTAAATAATTTATTACTAAAATTTGCAACTCCTCTTCCAGTTTGATAAGCAACCCCTAATTCAACATTAGGAAAGTTACCACTACTATTTATACCTCTATTTAATGCTAATTGATCTGTTAAGCCCGCCTTAAATGATCTACCTGTTGATATTGATTGTCTAACTGCCGAACTACTCATTTTCATCGCAGACATCTCTCCAGAGATATTAGATAACCTATTCATACTTCCCCATGCGGTTAACATCATCTTTGATATTACATTTGGTAGTTTTGTCATCAATAACAATAATAGTAGTGAGATTGTAAACGTGTAAATCATTGTAGAGCTATTCGTAGGATCTACTGTTGGGGCAACATCAGAAATTAATTCAATAGCAACACCTGTCATAAAAATAATTGCTAAAAGTCTCATGCCACCATTTAATATTGCTTTAATATATGATATTGCTATCTCACGTGTCCATTCAGAACCACCAAATGCTAGTAAAAAATAACCTAAATAAACTAATATCCAGATAGACAATATCTCAATAATATAACTTGCAACGATTAGCAGTAAGACAAAATATGTTGCAAAACCTAATACAATATTTACAATAGCAGTTGGTAATGCCCAATCATTAATATTCGTTAATGAGTTCTCTACTATCTCCCAACCTATACTTAATATACCTTCTATACCTACAGAACCTGATGACATAGTAGCCCCTTCATAAGCTATTTTTAAAAAACTATTGACTAACGATTGTCCTAGTGTTACTCCATTTTGTAAAAAATAAAAAAACACTCCAGTTATAAATAAATATTTTACTAAAAATGAAATAGTCTTTTGTAAATCTGCACCTTCAATTAATAACAAAATCATGCGTACAAGAATATTTAGCGAACCTAAGAATAAAAATAAAAATAACGCATGTCTCTCTATGATAGTTATCCATACTCTTAACTGTCTTATAAATTCTTTTTGTAGATCAATTAATATATCTCCACTGTTTTGAATCACTTGTTCTTGTGCAAATGTAATAGTTGTAATAGATAAAATAATTAAAATAAAAAATAATTTTTTATACATATGACTATTTTAAGTTTAAATATTCATAACTAGTTGGTAAAGATTGTATATTTGTTTCTAGCATCTTTAATCCAGCTCTATCTGATAATGCCTCTTGCATTGCTTTTGAAGCATAAGACTCATCAATAACTACTCTCATTTGATTTTGTAAAAGTTGCATATTAGAGTTTAAATCCATCAATATTTTAGTCTGAATATAAAGCCATTGGTTGCTGTATTGAGCGGCTTTCATTTGTCCATCTGCACTTTTAGTCATTAACTTTAACTCTTCAATATCTTGTAAATCTTTTGTAGTAGTTAATAGATAGTTATCTATTCCTTTTGCTATATCTGTCGAACTCTTACGCATAGCTTCTAAACGTTCTCTTTTATACTTTTTTATTTCACTCATCTGCTTAGGAGTACAACCACCAAATTTAAAACATTTAGAGTCTTTATAGAAATCTACATTATGATAATCTTTTAGATAATCCTTCAATTCATCATTACTAAATGAATCAAACTTATCTCTTAAATCCTCTATATTAGATTCAAAACTATTAGCTTTATCCCATATCCAAAAACCTGGTAGTGCCGTGTTTAGATTAGAATTTTTAAGCCCCTCTTTTAAATTATTTAGTATATTTTCTTGCTTAGTAAGTTGATTAAGATGTACAACTTTAACTGTCTTATTAAAATTATGATTTTTAGCGTCATATACATCATGTGAATACCCGCTTTTTGTGACACATAGAAGAATAGTAATGACACATGCTTTAATTAAATTACTTTTGATTTTCATAATAGCTCCTTTTATTTGTATATTGGTAGGGTGATATCTTTTACTACCATAATGTTGAATAAGTACCCTGGACGTATTGTTAATTCTGGTGCGATATTTAGATTTTTTCTAACCATCTGCGACATCGTTTCACCTAAGTTTTGACCTAACGATTCTGATATTGCTGATGATGAACTTTCTAAATATGATGGAACAAAATTGTTTAATAGATCGCTTTGTGAAACGTTTACTCCAGCGACTATTAACGATAGCAGTAATGCATTTCCAAAAATTCGTAAGTAATGATTATTAACTTTATCGTTAAAACCAGCTTTACCAGTCATATCAACGCCTGGCATTGTTTCTATATCCATGCTTGCACCGTTAGGAAATACAAGACGGTTCCAAGCTATAAATAATCTACTCTGACCGTAAGGTACTTCGGATGCATATGTTCCTATCAACCTAGTACCTTGTGGAATTAATAATTGATTTCCCGTTGCTGTATCGTAAACATTATTTCTTACTTGCCCTGTTATCTGCCCTTGAACTGATGAATTGATTTGTGTTATTAAAGTTGCTGGTATGATTGAACCTGTTTTAATTGTATATGGATTAGACTTCTCTAAACTACTTTTTAACGTCCATTTGTTATTTTCATTAGATACCGAAGATGCATTAGCTTTTGTTACGATTAATGCTTCTTGCAACTGTTCCTGATAAGACATCTGATTATTTTCCATAGCTTTAGATCCAATATTAGAAGTAGTCGGAGAACTATTTATGGTTGAAGCGGAAGCTATAGTGGTTGATGCAGTAGCAGAAACAGAAGCAGAAGCAGAAGCTGTATTTCGTGGCGAATTATTGCCACTAAAAACACGGATACTAGACTTTAATGCGGTATCTAGTTCATCAATTCTTTTTTGTCTAAAAGCGACTATTTCACTTGTTGTTAAATTAACAGATGTATAAGTATCACTTCTGTCAATAACTGTAATAATATCTCCTAGCATAGAGATAGGTATCGGCATATATAATAGATCTAGTTCTTTCTTCTTTTCCTTATTATCTTGAGGTTCTTCTCTTGATGAGAAGGGCAGTGATTGACTAATTAAAACCTCTCTAAAATCTTCAACCTCTTCACTTTCTTGATTATTTTGTTTACTTCTTGTTGCTAGATTTTTTATAAAGTCATCATCACTATTATATGCACTATCTTTTTTAACAACTTCTAAACTTTGTTTTTCTTGAACAATATCACTTTTTGATTCTGCACTTAAAATAACAATTAATAATAATGTTAATAATGCTGCCAAAATTGCTGCTATTAGAATTTTTGGTTTACTATTTAAACGTTTTGTATCATTAAAGTTTTCTTTATCTGGATCAAATAGGTTTTTCATATTATATCCTCTTTATTTCTATCTTACAGACCAATTACCTAATGGTTTTGGAAACTCATCAAGAGAGTTTGTCATATATGCTTTTGAATACACTGAGTCATTACTAAAAAGTTGTAAGCTGATGTAATATTCTTTAGTTTTTTTATTTGTTTCATAAACGTAGCTAATTGAATAAGACAATTTAATTTCATTTTTTTTAGCTTCAATTATTTCTGATTCTTTAGGAGTTACTTCCGATATAGCGTATCCCATATTTCGTAATCTATTTATAAATAGCATTGAAAACTTATCATCATCTGTATTGATAAAAATTATTTTATAATGTGCTGGTGGATATTGTGTTTTTAAGAATGATATACTTTCATGAATAAAATATTCTTTATGGATATCATTTTTATAAGTATGTAAATTATACCCATGAGTATTTTTATATGTACAACTTGAAGTTAAAATAAATATTGCTATTACTAATAAGTTTTTCATTTAATAATCCCTAATAATACGAATTTTTTCTTGTTTGTATCCGATCCCTGATATTAATATTGCTTCATCAAATAAGGCATCTACAATAAATCTATTGTTTTGCAAACGATAGTTAACAAGTACTGGATCAGAACTATCTTTTTGAATTAGTAGTAGGGTAGGCATATTATCGTTTTTTACAGCTTCAGGCATTTCCACTATTGTTTTTATTCCATCATTATAAACTCTTGTAGGTTTAAATTTTGCAGAACCTTTTATGCGATATCCAAAATCTAAATTACTTAAATATTCCCCTGTTTCTAAGGTTTCCATTGAACGACTAACTTCTTGTGCTTTTTTTAGACCCTCTATTTTTTTGCTTAATATGTCAGGGTAGAAGAATTTCACCATAGGATAGTATTCCGTTTTATGTGATTTTAGTTTTATATGATACGTTCTTCTATCGGTTCCAATAATTAGTGATGTAGTTAGATCTACATCTTTAGGTTTAATAATTAAATGAGTTATATTCCCTTCTTTACTACCTGTATATGACGGCTCTACAGACCACCTTGAAGAATCTCCGATATGCACATTATAGATTGTTTCACCAGGTTGCAGTTGAATATCGGTTACTTGTAAAACGGCACATAAAATTTGTGGTTGTGTTAATCCGTAGATAATTTCCACTTCACCATTTTCACCTATTGTCATAGGAGATGGACGTTCTCCTTTGCGCCATGCTTCAATTACTTTTAATCCGTTGCGTTCTGATTCAGTCAAGTTAGGATTTTTAACAACACTCATATAGTCGTTAAGAACATCAGCTGATGCGTTAAATGCAATGAGCTGTATCGTTCCAATTATTATTAATATTTTTTTCATAGCCTACCTTATATTTTTAATTCTGATATGTTAAAATCTCTTATAAAAATTCCTAGTGGATTTTTAATTAAATCATCAATATTATCGTTAGTAGTCTCTACTAGGTAGATTGTAATTAATGATCTATAAGTTTTTACATCTATCATTGTACCCATTTTATTGTAGACTTTTTCAGTCCAATCAACTTGATATGTGGTATCCGTATTTGCTACAAGTGATAGTATTTGAATATCTACAGTAACTTCTTTTGAACGTTCAAACGGGTTAGTTTTTTCATCACCATAATATTGATTTACTTTATTAATAGCAGGCTCACCTTTACGTAAAGATGAGTATACTTTGAAAATAATAGTACGCTGAAGAGTATTATCAAATGTTACTATTCTTAATCCATTAATAAATTCAGCGACTTTTGCTCTAATTATTCTTGTGTCTTTTATCGTTCCTACTTCCATAGGCTTTATAACAACAGTTTCTCCTAACTTATTAACTTCAACGATATATGGAATATATTTTGCTTTTGATCCAAAATGTATTATTCCTGCCACTGATGATAGTGCTATGAATAGTGCTATGAACGTAATTAGTTGCCATACTCTAAATTTATGATGCATTTCTGCTATTTTTGAATTCCATATGTTTTTAGAGTTAAGTAGAGGGTGTTCATCTAAATATTTATCATTATTCATATTTTTCAAACGAACATTTAATGCAGTATCTTTAAATTTTTTTAATATATCCATATTAGTTATTCCTTACATAGAGCGGTAGATAATCATCTATGTTTATATCTCTGTCTAATAAATAATGCCTATACCAGTCGATATTATATTTCTCTATATAGTTTTTAATTGCTTTCACTTCAGGTTGACTACTAACTGCAACAAATGCTAATGCGACTTTACCAAGAGATAACTCAAACAATCTTGCTCCCTCATTTGTATAGTGGTAGTAATGCTTTTTTGGTTGTGCTTTTGAAATTATTCTTATTTGTTGTTCATTTAAGCCGAACTTTTCATAAATTTTTGAAAATTCACTTTTTAAAGCAGAAGCGTTAGGTAAGAATATTTTAGATGATGTTGATATAATTAATTCTGTTAATAAATTTTCCGCACTTGCCATATCATTTATATTTTGTGTAGCAAGGATAACACTACAGTTACGTTTTCTAAAAATCTTTAACCACTCAATTATTTGTTTTGTGAATACTGGGTTTTTAAAAGCAACCCATGCTTCATCCACTGCGATAAATGCAGGCTGTCCTTCTAGCATTAAATCAATTCTTCTAAAAAGGTAATCAAATATTAATAGCTTGATTTTATCATCTAAGTTAAGTAGTTTCTCTATTTCAAATGTACAAAATGTTGATAGCTTTAAATTATCTTGAATAGCAGATATATATCCACCATATGCACCATTAACATCATAAAGAGATAACACTTCTTGCAAGTTGATATTGTTGTAATGTAGCTGAGATATAAAATCAGTTATTGAATGTTTATAATGTGGATATTGGATTTTTTGCTCATAAAGAGACTTGATTGCATCTGATATCGACGAAGTTATAGCATAATTTACTGTAATACCATTTAATGATAGTAGTCGCTCAATAAAACCTACTAACCATTGTCGATCATCCATCGTATCAATATAGTTAAATGGTGCAAAATTTAAGCCACTATTTGTATCAGAGCCTAATTCAAAATGAGCACCATTCACTGCTTTTGTTAATGCAAACATCGACATACCTTTATCAAATACAAATATACTTGCATTATCGTATCTAAATGCTTGTGCAACAATCATTGCCAATAATGTTGATTTTCCTGCACCAGTTGGCCCTACAATTAAAGTATGCCCAACATCGTCAACGTGTAAGTTTAGATGATAAGGCGTATTACCCGTTGTAATACACTCTATTAATGCAGGGGCATCTTTAGGATATTTATCACATGGAGCATTCTCTTTTCCTGTATAAACTGTATATTTTGGTATTAGATCTCCTAGATTCAAAGATGATAGAAAAAACCTTCTAACATTTTCAATATTATGTCCAGGTAATGTTCCAAGATATGCTTCAAAACAGTTTATAGTTTCAATTCTTGCATTAAATCCAAGTGATGATATTATTTTTTTTAATTCTAAACTATTCTCATCTAGTTTAGATCTGTCGCTATCCATTAATACGATATTTGCTGTATAATATCCGAAACTTGCACTATCAGATTTTTGTAGTGTAATTCCTTCAATTGCATCATTAGTCATTTCAACGGCGTCAAAATTAGTATTAGAATCACTTTGTGGCTGACTTAAAGCAACCGACATTAAACCTCTTTGTTTTTGTTGCCATTTCTTCTGTATTTTCTCTAACTGTTTCTCTGCATTATATTTATCAATGCAAATAAATCTTGTTGAGAAACGTGAAATTATCGGTAAGTCTGATAGTTTACTTAAAATAGTTGGGTAGCTTTCAGCAGGAAAACCATCAATTGCTATGCATGAAATAAATTTATCGCCGATTTTTGGTGTTATACCAGTCATTAAATCTTCGCCACCGATCAATAAATCTATCGCAATTGGAAACTTAGGTAAAGCGATAGGTTGTGATTTACCAGTAATACAATAATGTAGAAATTCAAGTTGAGTATCAAACTTATGAGTAGTACCATCTTCAAAAACATACTCGTTAGATCCCAACCGTTCAATTGTAAAAATAATAGATAAAATTGATAAGAAATTTTCAATTTTTTGCTTAAATGTATTTAAATTCTTTTGATATATTGATTGTTTAGCTAAATTATTATCATCATACATCATATTAATTAACTTAGTTTCTGCTTGTAGTGGGGGAGTGTATGTTAATGTGATCATATTCGTTGCCTTGAACATGACTCCTCTACTTTCAAATAGCCGCCGCCGCTCTTCATCTATCGCAAATGATATATCATGAGGAAAAAATGAACTATAACGATCTGGATATACTAAAGTTTCTGAACGTATTGAATCAAAATTTATGCTCCACCCAGTACCTAACTCTGAAATAGCTTTACTAACTCTAGTGGTGGCAAGGATAAGTTCATCCTCACTTAATAAAGATAAATCTTCCCCCTTATATGTGAATATGCTTAGTAGAGATCCATTCTTAAGTAGTATAATACTATCTTCAATTATTGAAGCATATTGTAGTAAGTCTGATACACCTTCATTAATTCGCTTACTAAATTTTGCTTTAAAAAAGTTGTTAATATCCAATAGTCTAACAAACAATACAATTGTTATAATAAACCAAAGTATCGCTGTTGCGAAGATAACCGTATAAAACATATTTTACCCTTTATTTATATATGCGTTGCGATTTACAAAAAAACGTAGATTTAGCTAGGTAAGAGATATTGTATTTAACATGTCTTACATATACGTGACGCATCAAAGGATCTGATTTCGCCATCAATCTAAAAAAATGCACTATTACAATCCAAATCAAAGTTGATGTAGCAACAATTATTAGTGAGAACGAATAAACTGCTACAATGACACATGTAAAAGCTGTTATTAAAGTAAGCTCTCTGTCAGCACCCATAAAAAGTACTGGTCTCCAACCAAATTTAAATATTTTATTCATTTTTAAAATCTTTCAAAATTTTATCGGATAAAATTTTTTCACTTAACACTATTTCACTTCCTGATGAAGCTCCAAACCATTTATCCATAATCGTATTACCACCTAACATTACTCCTATTGAAAAACATACCCCAACTAATGCTTTCGCCATACCAGATAAGTCGCTGCCGAATACGAACATAGCCGCTGTTATAAACAACGCTATTACTCCAACAGAAGTTCCAACAGGACCAGCTAATGATGTTTTTAGCTTTAATAATGCTGATTCATAAGGCATATCAGATGAGGCAGCAAACGATAGATCATTAAATATTGTTACTCCAAAGAAAATAAGGAGAGTTACTGTTACTAATTGTTTTTTATGCATTTTATTTATCCTTTTTAAATATATTTAAAAATATAACTATTTTTATTTTTATCAAAACCCTCTATCTCTATAATTTCTTCTACCTTTCTCTCTGAACCAGTTTTACGAATATTTACAATTAAATTTATCGCGTTGCATATAACAGATTTTATATCCTTAGGTGCGTATTCATGACGTGTTACCAACCCCTCAATTCTTTCAAGTGCTTGAGATGAATTGTTTGCATGCACTGTTGAAATTCCACCAGCATGCCCTGTTGACCAAGCATCTAGTAAGTCAAGAGCTGTCTTATCTCTTACTTCTCCGATGATTATTCTATCTGGTCTCATTCTTAATGTTGCTTTTAATAAATCGCTCATAGATACTTCTTTTGATGTATGATATAGAATGGAATTTTCAGCATTACACTGAATTTCTCCAGTATCTTCAATAATCACAATTCTTTCATTTTCTGCGATTTTACTCATATAATCTATACAGGCGTTTACCAATGTAGTCTTACCAGAAGATGTGCCACCAACGATAACGATATTTTTATGATCCGCTATAGCTTTTTTAATTAAATCAACCTGCTTAGAAGTGATTACACCTTTTTCTAAATAGTCCTCTAATGTGAAAACTAATGAGGCCTTTTTCCTTAATGCAAAAGTTGGAGCAGAAACTATAGGAGCTATTTGCCCTGCAAATCGAGAGTGATCTAGTGGGAACTCTCCCTCTATTATTGGATTTTCTTTAGATAGAGTTTGTCCTAGCATTGTAGCTATTGTATTAAGCGCAATTCTACTGTTGTATGTAGATATTGAACCGATTTTTGACATTCCAACACTAAGCTCATCAACCCATAGATCTCCATTTCCATTGAGCATTATTTCTATTATTTTAGGGTTTCTTAATGCTGTTAAAAAATCTTTACCTAGTGACCTTTCTAAGCTTTCAATCTGCCTGATTGTTTCTTCCCTAATTTTTTCAATATTAACGTTTTGCATTTTTACACCTTATGAAAATATTCGTCTATATATTGTGTATTATCAAACTGTGTATAACTATTGATTTATGTATAGGGGTTTTTTCTTGTGTTGTCAATTAAAAATTGATATAATCTGATTATGAAAAATATCAGTGTTGTAAATATTACTATGCCAGAACTCAATGATTTTTTTTCTATAAAAAGGTACTCCACTCAAACTGAAAATGCTATCAAAGCTTTATTTATTGATGGTGTAAAGCAAGTTAAACTTGCTGCTCTTTTGGATATTTCTCCACAACGAGTTAATAATATTAAGAATCAGTTTTTAGATGATTTTTTTGACAATTATGAGTATGTGCGATTTGAAGCGGTAATACCGATCAGTCAAATAAAAGAACTGAAAGAGTTTCAGGGAAAGTGTAAATATTTTCAGATTAAAGTAAAACTTCCTGCTCCTTCTTGCAGAAGTTTTAAGGATATTGATAAATCATTATGAGTGGTTTGAAATGCCCTATAATTTTAAGAAAAGAAATTTACTTTAATTCTTAAAAGTGATAGTGGAAAGTTGTAGAGTACCAGTTCTTATAGATTAGAAAGAAGCAACTAACAAGGCTATGTTTTAATTAACTTTTCTTGCTAGTTTATTAAAGTCAAATCTAAAAAAGCTATATTCTATATATATAAATTGACTATTTTTTAATTTTAGAGAAAGATTTTATTATATTTATAGTAGGTATAAATTATAAAGAAATTTTATCGGATAAAATTTTTAAAATTTTAATATTGAGGTATTATTTTATTTAAATATTTTAAATTTTAGGAAAATATTTCGATAATTATATCTATCATATATACATAAATATTTTAAAGAAAAGATAGGGATAGTTTTTTAAGTTTATATAATTCAAGTTATATTGGATTACTATTTTACTTTATAAAAAAAATAATTTTAAAATATTTTGAATTAAAATATTTTAGTTTATAATGCTTATAGTTAATTTTGATTATTGATATATTTTAGAAAAAAAGTATAGCAAGAGTATGGCTTTTAGGTGTAATATTATTATAAAAATTTACTACATATATCAAGAGTGCTAAGTGCTTTTTAATGAGTAAAAAATAATATAAAATCAGTCACTTTTTGAGATGTTTTTTATATAGAAATATTATTATAAATATACTTCTAAATATGATTTTATTTGTAAAATTATTAGTATATATAATGATATAATTTTAAAATTATTTAATAAAATATTGATGAAATAAGTTGGAACTATATGAATGGGAGAGAGTATGAAAAAGAAATCTAACTTACATTTTGATACATCAAAACCAGTTATGAGTGAAAAATTTAAGATTATTAATCTCAATAAAATTCAAGTAGACCCTAATCAGCCAAGAAAAGAGTTTGATAGTAATTCTCTAAAAGAGCTTGCAGATTCGATATCATTATATGGGGTGATGGCTCCTATTATGGTATCAGAAACAGATGGGGAACAATATATTGTAAGACAGGGAGAGAGAAGATATCAAGCTAGTCTTCTTGCAGGTATGAAAGATATTCCAGCTATAATTGATAATGATAAAAACAATATTTTGGAAAAACAGCTAGTTGAAAATATTGTGAGAGAGAATCTTTCTATGGTTGAGATAGCTAACACAATAAAATATCTTGTAGATTGTAAAAAAGTAAAAAAGGGAGATATTGCAAAATCACTTACGAAAAGTAATGCTTTTGTTTCAAACTATTATGCGTTTGCTACGTTTGACCATCCATTAAAAGATAGTATATTAGAAAAGACTCAAGATTTAATTATCATTATAGAGTTAAAAAGATTGTTGAAAACCACAAATAATATCATTTTAAAAAGAGTAGAAGATTTTATTAATATGAGCAAAAATATTAGTCGTGATAGTTTGAATAATTTAAAAATTTCTCTTGATTACTATAGCGATAGTGAAAATAACAACATAACTGATTATAACAATAATGTTATATCTACAAAAAAAAGTTGTGATGATAGTTATAATAATATAGTACTAGTCAATGAAAGTAAGGCTATATCTGATAATGAAAAATATTCAGTCAAAGTTGATTTAACAAAAATATTAAGGTTTCTTAATAGGATATTACCAAATACAATTAAAGAAGATACGATCAATAAAATTAAAAAAAATTTGGTGCTAAATAATAAGAAGTTGTTTATTTATTACTTATAATCATTAATACGTTTAAAGTGTGGCACAGGCAATTGATATATAGTTTTATATCTGATTTAAAAATAGATTACTGTAGCATGGGTTAATATTATTGCAAGTTAGTGTTATTGAGATAAATTTTCTTAGATAAAAAAACTTACAGTAGATATAATATTATTATATCATATAGCCGTAGTGAAGATGGTTGTTTTTGGATAAAATATATGTACAGTTAGATATCGGGTATTGCTACAATTTATTAAGGAATGAAATATGAATTTTAAGAGTGATACATGTGTTGGTCGTAACAATAGATCATTAACATTATATTATACAAAGTCAGAGGCAGACGAGGGAGTAAGATATACAAAAGCAACTTATCGTAAAGAGATGGTTTCGTATAAATGTTCAAAGTGTGGTTACTATCATCTAGCACCAGCTAATAGAAATACTCCACTAGCCGAGAAACGATGTAACTGTTTTGATAGAAACGGATCGGGTAAAGATCTGTATAGCAGTAAGTCATCAGCAGAGAAGCGTGCAAAGATATTGCTCTTAGAAAACGGTGTAAAATTATCTGTATATAAATGTCTAGAAGAGAGAGGATATCATCTATCAAAGGTAAAGTAAAATTTACTATCTCTGAGAATTTAAATATATTACATTCTCGTTAACAACGACCATCACTAATAGTAACTCATCATTTTTATAGCATACAATCAAATATTATCATTCAATTTTTTTGTGTTTGAAAATTAATTATTATTACTCTCAATATACAAATGTATTTCATATGTAAAATCATAAAATAAACTTTCTTTTAAAATAATATTTTTACAATTACGTGTGGTATTTGTTCAGCGTAATAGCATGTATGTAGAGATGGTTTTTACCCTAATTGCAAATATAAATATGTCGATATTATTATAATGCTATACTCAACAGTAAATATATGTAAGGTTTTACACTTGACAATTAATTTTATAACCACTCTTTAGATTTTTTAAGTGTTGTTTTGATAGATGGTGGAAATTTTACAAACCATCTTGATTTATGTTAAAACACATAATAAATAAAAAGGTTCACAATGGGTAAAGAAATTTACATTGTCAAAAAAAATAACAATTACTAGGAAGTAAGGTGTGAGTATGCTAAACTTATAAATATCAATAATAAGAGCGTTTTATAATGATTAACGTTAATAGCAAGTTGAAGATATAGAAGAAGTAAATAAAACAAAATATGGAGAAAACTATGATTCAAGTAAAGATTGGTGACATTCTTATTTTCGAGGCACACAATGATTATATATCAAAAGCGATTGCGTGGATTACAGAGTCAAAGTACAGTCATGCAGCTATGGTTTACGATACAAATTCAATTGTTGAAATGGGCTTATCTGGTATTGGAGTGTCTGAAATATATGAGGGGAGTGATAATAAAGCTCTTCTCTTACGTATGGAATCAGTTAAAGATACTCAACCATTGCACGATATTGCAGAGAAGTATATAACTGCAAAAACTCGCTATGATTTCCCAGCTCTTGTCCTTCTAGGCTTAATGCTTATCTACAAACATATTCGCCCAACTAGTAGACTTGTTGTGATTACAGATATTATTTTACGAAAAGCTTGTACTATATTAGATAATATGCTTCAAAAAATTATAATACACAATCCTGATAAAGCAATGGTTTGTTCACAGCTTGTGTGTCAAGTATATTCAGAGTGTGGCAAAGACTATGAAATAAAATTTTCAGGAGCATCATTACAAAAATCAAATAAAGGTATAGCAACTAACAGTGACACAATTTGTCTTCTTGATTTGAGCGAAGATGCAGCAGACTTTAAAGGCGATTTAATGCTTGGAAATAATAGCTCAATAAATAATGATGATGAACAACTAGCAGAAGAATTATATAAATCTCTTATAGATCAAAATAAGAGTGAAGAAATATTATTATCATCTAATGATCTCTCTCATGTCTCTTCTGTTGTTAAGAAATTTTTAGAATTAATAAATGATATTTTAGTAAAGGCTAAAATAGACATTCCGTTAGATGCACTGTTTATTAGTCCAGAGGATATTGCAAATAAAAGTACTAACTTGAAAAAAATAGGTGAATTAAGTATTAATAGAAAATAAAGTTAAAGTTTGTATTTGATATCCTATATAGGTAACAGATGATCTGTAAATAAGATAACTTCTTAATAAGTTCGTAAATATAGATCGTTTATAGTAAGAGTATTTATCTAATAATTAATTAATGTATATATTAATTGATTATTAGATAAATCTTTCAGTAAGCTTATCTACTTTTCAAGAGAATTTATACATTATTAATCTTATTTTGCGAACTAGCTACTTTATAAAAAACTGTATTATTATATTCTTGTTGATATTATTTAAGACTTTTTAAATATTCAACAACTTCTGGTTGTTCTTCATGTATAGCTATATCAAGTGCTGTTTGACATTTATTATTTTTAATATGAATATCAGCACCACATTCGATTAAGTATTGAACTACATCGACATATCCGCTATCTGTAGCTTGCATTAATGCTGTCCAATTGGATGTACTCACATCATCAATATCAATATTTTGTTCAACTAAATATTTTAGAACTTCTAGCTGTCCTTCATTTGCAGCCCACATAAAGGCTGTTATGCCACGTTTGTTTTTGGTATTAATATCAGCACCTTGCTCAATAAGATATTTAACAACTTTTAGATGTCCATGACGAGAAGCATACATAAAAGCTGTAGCATTATGAGCATTTATGTTATGAATATTAGCACCTTTTTCTACTAGGTATTGTACGATTTCTATATATCCCTTATTGGCAGAAGCTATCAATGCTGTTTTGCCACATTTATCCTTAGCATGAATATCAGCTCCTTGTTCAGCTAAATATTTAACAATTTCTAGGTGTCCATTGCATGAAGCGTGTATTAATGCTGTTTGATCACACTCATCAATAGTATTAATATTGACTCCATTTGATAGACATTTATGTATGCTAGCTAAATCGCCATTTTTTGCACTATTAATAAAAATATTATTACTCACTCTGTTTCCTCTATTTGTGCAAGACTTTCTAGATATTAGATAATATCATTACACTAATCTTTTAAAACCAATATCAACGTTGTATTACTCCATTTATATTTAACATAAATATCAGAATTTTGCTCAACTAAATATGTATCAATTTTTAGATATCCTTAATTTGTAGTAATTTAGTTATATTATCATAGTAATGTTAAGAATAAAAGTTTTACAAAATATTGTTAGCTCTTATTGACAACTAAGCTCATTAAGGTTTTTCAGTGATATATTTACTCTATGCAATATGCTATCAGAAACTGATGTGTGTTATTGGTTTTAACATTATTAGTTGTAGATCTTTTATAGGTAACTTTATCTTTCTTAACTCAAAATCATTTATAACATCTTATGCAACGAAACCTTTTAAACCTGTAAGTGTTACAATGTAATATAAAATTTGCCATAAAAAGTTAAAAACCCCTGTAAGTGTTACAATGTAATATAAAACTTGCCATAAAAAGTTAAAAACCCCTGTAAGTGTTACAATATAATATAAAACTTGCCATAAAAAGTTTAAAAACAGAGGTATCTTTAATAATAAGTTTAGTCTTGGCTAAACTTTATCTTGACAAACCGTATTAAAATAGTTTAATTTCAATTAATTATATTTATGTATAAGCAGATTTGTATAGTATTGAGTTTTTTGAAAAGATTAAGGAGTTTATAATATGAAGAAGTTGTCTACAGCATTAGTTTTCGCGTTATCGTTATTTATCATTTCATGTGGAGATGATAAAAAGGGTGATGAGAGTGATCAGTCAGCTGGTTTGAAGATTAAAGGGGTAGTTGTTGATCCATATATAAAAGATAGTAGAGTGTCTCTTATCAAAAAAGGCGAGACAATTACGGCAAGAGTTTGTGGATCAAATGGAAATCTACCGTGTGAGGGGTGGAGTAATCAAAATGGAGAGTGGCAGATCTCTATTAATGAGGCTATCAACCTTGATAGGTACTATCTAAAAGCTATAGGGGGAATTGATACAAAGTACGGTATTGCGTTTGATAATATTCCGTTACGCAGATCAGAGTTTGCGTTGAATGATAATATTGTTATCTCTCCTATAACTACAGTTTTGCATGATTATAGCAGTGATGTTAATGATAGTACAGTGGCTGAAAGCAGTATCAATAAAGCGTTAGGGTTTGAGGAAGGTACAGATCTATATGCAGATCCTATGGATAATATATCATTACTTAAAGAGTCGTATATGATTGTAAAAACTGCTATATTGTTAAATGAAAAAGGTGGTAATGATTCAATTAATATTATCGCAACAAGTATAGGTAGTAATGAGAATATATTTAGTAATGACACATATTTAGAGGCTATACTTGAAGGTGCTGAAAATGCAACTTCAAGAGCAGAGATTAAAGCTTCTAAAGCAAGTTTAGATGCAACAACAGGAGCGGTTGATGAGGTTATATCTAGTATTGCAAAAACAGAGAAGCTTGTATATTTCACACAGGCTATAGTAAATGGATTGCAAAATTATCCATCTATGCCTACTACTCCTACTGATGATTTTACAAAAAATATTGAACATTTATATGATAGAGTAGAGATTGTTATGGAGAGCGATCTACCAGTTATTCAAACAAATATTAATCAGATAGTAAGACTTCTTAAAGCAACTCAAGAAGCTGATGAACTAGATGATTATGCTAATTTTAATGTAATTGAAAATATGTTTCAAGGAAAGCTAGCTACATATGTTCCAGCTACTTTAAAAGAAAGGTTAGTAGGTGTATCAACGGATAGCGTGATATCTGTAGATATCCCTTACTTCGAGGCGTTAGGTGATAATAATAGTAAACGTAGCAATTATTACTTTAATTCAACGGCTGATAACACTTATAAAGCGAGACAGTTAATTTCTAATGTAAATAGCGATGCGATTAACGATACTATTTATGCGCATGTAATAATTGCGAATGCGAAATATGGTTTACATGAAAAAGCAGCAAATTTTGCTAATTTATATATAATCAATTCTCTAAAGAGAGCTGATGCTCATGTATTGATAGGGCGTCATTCTTTAAATTCTGATAAAGCAAAAGCTATAGAGCATTTAGATGAGAGTAAAAGATTGTTAGATGCGATATATAATACCGTTCCTACTCCATCAGGTAACGCCTTAACTAGCATATCGCTGAGTTATCAAGAATTAGAGAAGTATTATAATCTTTCAGGAGAAATAGAGAAAGGAACTGCTGTAAGAAATTTTCTAATTAATGATATATTAGGTAACCTATCAGATCCAAAGTATGCAAATACACTTAGAATGCGTTTAGTTTCTGCAATGGGTAATGCATCAGGAAAAGGTTCTCTTTTTGACCTTATTGCAGATAAAAACTATGAACTTGCAGAGGAGATGGCATTAGAGTTTGAAGGACATATCAAAGAGTTCTTGCCTGGTAGTAGACCAGGTTTCCTATATACAACTCATGTGCTATATTATGAAGTTCTTGTGAGTGTGTATTACAATATTGTGCAACAAAAAAAATCAGATGGTACAAGTGATACAGATGTTGCTAAATATAAAACTATAATTGGAGATATCTTTCTTGAAGCTGATACACTTAAAGAGATAGATGCAGCAGCTGGTGGCACAGTCTGGGAAGGTTCTTATGGTAAAATGGCGGAGGCAGTTGCATGGGCTAAAGGTGTTGAATACGTTGAAACAGAGATTATCGCGGGGATGACTATACAGTTAGATAAAGCTAGTGCATACGGTAACTATCTTAAATTATTAGCTAAGGAGAAAGGGTTTAATGAAGCTAAATCATATTATGAAACTAATGTTCCTATAGGTGATAATTTTTCTATGGTACCTAGCTATGTTAGAACATTTCTATCTTTTAACGTACATGTAGATGAGGCGTTGGCTTATATAGTTCAACAACTTGAAAATGCAGTAACGTATTTTACCTCTCAAACTCCTCAACCGCTTAAACTTATAGAACTGATAACGGTTAATAGTAATATCATCAGTCAAAGATATCAACAAGAAGGTTATTTAAAAGTTGCAGAGAGATATAGAGTGCTTAACAAAATAGATGAGAGTAAAGCTGTATTGGTAAAAGCTACAGCATATGTAGATAAAACAGAGGGTTCATTTTTGAAATCAAAAGCTTATGCAGCGATCGGAAAGCTGTATCTTGATCTTGGAGATAAAGAGGGTGCTGGAACTTTATTTGATAAAGCCGCAACAGTTACTTTACCAGCAGGCAGTAAAAAGATTGAAGCTGATTTCTATTTCGGTTTAGCACACGATGAGTTTCGTATGAATAATACAGATAAAACTGCAAAAATGAATGAATATCTAAAAAAAGCAACTGATGCCGTAGATTTAATGCCTAAAGGTACAGATAATGATAAAAAATCTAGAGTTGCTAGTTTAAATTTTATAGCGATAGAGTATGCAAATATTCCAGATTTAACTAAAGCAGATGCGGTTTTACAACTTGCTACAACTGATGCGCAAACAATTAATTCTACTTCGCAGAAGAAAAGTAACTTAATTGCTGTAATGGATAGATATGTATCTATAGGTTTAGTAGATAAAGCAGGTAGTATGGCAAATAATAAGGATATTATGACAACAGAAGCAGATAAATACTCTGCGTTAGAGTCGATAGCAGAAGCTGTTGTGAATATTGATGCATTTAAGAGTACAGATATAGCAATTTCAGATCTAGATAAAGATGGTAAGCCAGATTTCTTTGCACCATGGGCAACAGAGGCACAGATAACAGCTTCAGGATTAGTACTTGATGATGATATTGATGGCGACAGCGTTTTAGATAGTGAAGATTTAAGACCGTTTTTTAAAGATAATTAAAAAGGTAGTTTAGTGTAAGTAATATTATCTGATGAATTACAGTATTGATATGAATTGAAACATCAATACGAATTGTGTGAATATTATAAATGATACAGATTTAAGACAGTTTTAAAAGATAATTAAAAAGGTAGTTTAGTGTAAGTAATATTATCTGATGAATTACAGT
>CAMQYS010000011.1 GCA_947039395.1 uncultured Deferribacteraceae bacterium
AGTGATAAAGTGACTAAAAGTGATAAAGTTGTTAAAAGTGATAAAGTTGCTAAAAGTGATAAAGTTGCTACAAACGTAAAGGTTATAAAAAATTCTAAAAGTATACAAAGTATTAAGAGTAAAGATAGCTCTAAAATGAAAGTATTTATTTTAGCTGGAGAATTTTCAGGAGATATTCACGCATCTAATCTTGTAAAGGAATTAAGGTTAAAGTTTCCTAATATGGAACTGTATGGTACAGGTGGGGATAGATTAAAGGCAGAAGGACAGAAGCAGTACTATCATGTTAGAGAGATGTCTGTCATAGGATTTGTTTCAGTCCTCAAATATTTAGGCAAGATTATCTCTATGTTAAGGGATCTTAAAAATAAGATTAAAGAGGTAAATCCAGACTTATTAATATTTGTAGATTATCCAGGTTTTAATTTAAGATTAGCTAAGATGGCGTTATCGTTAAAGATACCAACTGTTTATTTTATAGCACCACAATTTTGGGTTTGGGGTAAAAACCGTATTTATAAATTGAGAGATTATACAGATAAGGTAATAACTATATTCCCATTTGAAGAGGATGTTCTTCGTGCAGCAGGAGTTGATGCTGTATATGTTGGCAATCCAGTTGTCGATAATATAGTGTATGTTTACGAGTCTAAAGAGTCTTTTTTAGAGGATTGTAATTTAAGTACAGATAAGCCGATAGTAGCTATATTTCCGGGTAGTAGATTTTTAGAAGTTAGTGAGTCTATTCCGTTGTTCCTTTCAGCTACTAAAAAGTTGAGAGATAAATATCAGTTTGTTATCTCAAGGTCAGAATATTTTAAAAAGGATCAATTTGAGAAATTAATGGGTTCGTACAAGATATCTGTTATGAATGGTAGTCAGTACGATATGATGAGATATTGCGATATAGCGTGGGCATGTTCAGGATCAATAACTTTAGAGATAGCTCTTTTTGAGAAGCCTATGGTTATTACATATAATTCACATAGATTAAATATTATTATAGGCAAGCTTTTATCTAAGCTTAGAATGATAGGATTGCCTAATATTATAGTAGGGGAGAAGTTTTTACCTGAATTATTAGGAAAAGATTTCAAGGTAGATAAATTAATTAAGGCAACTAAATATATAGAGGAAAATAGAGAGAGTATAGTTGAAAAATTATCAGAAGTATCTAGTCTATTTGTAGGTAAAACTCCATCAAAGTCGGCAGCAGAGGAAATTTTTTCCCTTTACGAAAGTATTAAGGGTAAGAAATAACATATTTTATAATTATGTTAGTTAGTTTTAGATAAAAAACAGGTTATCTGCCTGTTTTTTCAAATATTTTCAATAATTTTATTATAATATTACGTATTAGTTTTGGCATGGAATTTTCTATAGGATACCTGTGGAGGCTTAATGCGTGGATATATTAAATAATCAACAGATACCTTTTTCTAAAGATATTGTGTCAGATATGACATCTCTTCCTAATACTACAACAAGCCCTTCATCGGGTATCAGTTTTGAGAACTACCTTAAAGCTGTAAATGATAGTATTGAGAAACAAGAGCGTAGAGAGCGTAATGATTATAATGATAGAGAAGATTATCGAAAAGACCCATATATAGAGAGAAGAGAACCTTATACTAAAGATAGGTATAATGAAGATACTTCTCGTGGTGGGTTTGCATCTGCTGATAATTATAATAAACCAACAAATAAGTCTATGTTTAACGTTGATAAGCAGCGTTCATCTGTGGTTGTTGCTAGTGGTAATAATGGCGATCACAACAACTATCATAATAACGAAACTACAGTTGGACAAGAGTATGATAATGTAGAGAATAACCCTATTCAAATAGGTAACATCTATCAAAATCGTAGTAGAGATAAAGTTTTAGGAGAGACTGTTCTTACAGGCTCAACAGATTTAGTTAACACACGTACATCATCTGGGAACTTATCAATAGCATCTCTTGCATATAAAATACACAGTTTATTAAATGTTGAAAGTTTAGGCGATGAAGCATTGTTAGCAGGTAAAACTCCATTAGATGAGATGTCTATGAAAGACCTTTTATCTATTATTAACAATATGTCTACAGATGAATTAGATACGTTAAATAACTTAGTAGAGGCAGATAAATCTGGTATTTCAGAGCTTGAACTTAGTAATTTAGGCGAGATAGAAGATTTAATTACAACAGCACAACAGAACGGTACTGGTAATAATATTGAGACAAAAACGGATAGTGAAGTAGATGTAGGACTACCTATAGTTTCAGATAAATCAGGTTTGTTAGATGAACAAGATATAATTAATTTTTATGAATCAAATGTGAAAGTAGAGAAGACGACTAATGATACTTTATTAGTAGAGTCATTAAAAGCTAATAAAGGTATGTTGCTTACAGAGGGTAATATTCTTTCTGCAGATGTAATTCTTAGTGGTTCAAAAAACAAAGATATTAATAATATAGATACATCAATTATAGATTTAATTAAGCAAGTATCATCAAAAGATAACGATGAAGACTCTCTCCTTGATCTGATAAAAAAGATTGCAGGAGATATAGATACAGAAGAGTTAGATAACAGTAGTAAAAATTTAGTTCAATCAAATTTAAAAGATACAGCGTTAAATGTTGTTAGAGAAGAAGTTCTTAATAAAGAAGTTGTTAGTAAAGAAGTTGTTAGTAAAGATGTACAGTTAAAGGATAGCAAAACTATCAGTTTTAATGATCTTGCGAATATACTTAACGCTGATACGTCAAAAAATATTCCAGAAACTACTCAAGAGGTTTTAGTAGATAGTGGATCGGTTAATATTAAAAATGAAGGTATAGATATTATAAACTCATCTGTATTAGATGAACAAGCGACATCTTTAACTAAGAATGAAATTGTAACAACTTTAGAGGATGCGTTAAATAGATTAACAAAGAGTAATATAGTTGAAGAAGAGAAGGGTGTGTCAACTAATGAAACATCGGTTGATGAGGCTGCTCCAAAGATTAATCTTACTGCAACATCAGTAAAGAGTAATGATGTTAGTTCTAAGGTAGATAAAGCGTTAATGATCACTGAAGAGGAAAATAAAGTGATTGATGCGATGAGGAAAAGTTTATATACAGAAACGAATGAATCAGATGATACACAAAACTCTCAAATGATAAATAAAGTTTCATCAGAGGAATCTTTATCTAAACTTAATAAAGATATGTTATTAGCTGCTAGCAGTCAGCCTAAAGATTTTAAAGATGTACTTAGACAAGATCTTCCTGAAGATAATTTAGAGTCAGAGATTGAGACAGAGTTAGAGTTTGCAAGTAAAGATTTACCTCAAGAAGAAGATGATACATCTAATGATCCATCAGGTAAAGGTAATCAGTTGTTAGAAGATATGGAAGAGGCAAATAAGAGTGATTTATTAACTGTTGAAGAGAGTGTAGTAGCTGACTCATCAGATAATGATGATGCTTCTTTTAGGTTAAATGATCAAGCTACAAAAAGTACGGATAAAGTAGATATCTCTAAGCAAAGTTCGTCAAATATAACTGCTAGTAATGGTGGTAGTAAGAACGATAATTTAGTAAATAATTTTAATAATCAATTAAATCAAACTACAGAGAAAACTACAGAGAACAATAAAGGTGTTACGCAACAACGTGGTAATCCTGTTCCAGTTTATGATTTAAAAAATAGTAGTGATATAGGTAAATTAGTTAAGTCTATTGATCAATTGATGTTAAAAGGCGAGTCGAAACTTACAGTTAATTTATATCCAGAGCATTTAGGTAAATTAGAGATACAGCTTGCAGAGGTAGCTGGTAAGATGACTGCAAAATTTATTACAGAATCAGAATCATCTCATAAGATTATGATATCTCAGACAGAGGCTTTAAGAAATCATTTATCAGAGAAAGGTATAGTTGTTGATAATATGGAATTTAAGTTTGATGATTCAAGTCGTCAACAGCAGCAGCAACAGCAACAACAGGCGGAGAGTGAGAGACGTTCAGCTGCTAGAAATGAAGCAAACAAAAAAAATGAAAATAAAGATAGTCCTTTAGAACGAGACAATAACATTAACTTTCGTGCAAAAGCAAAACGGGGTATATATGCGTAATGTTTTTATGAGTGAGGGAGAAAAATGCAATTAAACAATAATTTAAATACACGTAATGCAGTAGCACCAGCAAATAACATGTCGACTAGAACTGATGCAGAAGAGGGTATAGGTGACTCCGAGCTAACTCAAGAAGATTTTTTACATCTATTGATAACTCAACTACAAAATCAAGATCCATTATCTCCTATGGAGTCGAACGACTTCACAATGCAGACAACTGCATTTTCTCAATTAGGTGAAATGGTTGCGATGAATGAGTCAATAGGTAGTCTAGCTGATGCGCTGATTCAACAATCTAATAATAATAGTTCGTTACTACAAGGATCATCATTTTTAGGTAAAGAGATCGAGTACTCAACTAATACAATAACATTTGATGGTTCTCCAGTTACGAATTTCAATTTTTATCTAGGTGATACACCAGATATGACTAAATCAGAGATAAGAGTATATAATGAGGCAGGAGAATTAGTTAGTACATTTAAGCCAGAGGAAATGGTTTCAGGTCAAAACACAATTGCTTGGGACGGTGTTGGTGCAAGTGGAGTCCAATTAGCAGAAGGGACATACTTCTTTGAAGTTTCAGCAGTAACGGTTGATGGTACACCAGTAACATTTGAGGCATTTGGTTCAGGTATAGTTGAGTCAGTTAAGATGGCAAATGGTGTTCTCTTTTTTGGTATTGATGGTGGAGTTGTTTCAAGTGAGCATGTTTACTCAGTTCGTGATCCAAAACCAGATGATCCAGATGATCCGGTTGATCCAGATAATCCAGATCCAGATGTTCCAGTTGATCCAGATAATCCAGATCCAGATGTTCCAGTTGATCCAGATAATCCAGATCCAGATGTTCCAGAGGAGCCGGACACAGTTTAGGAAATTATTAAAGTAGATTAGAGAAAGTAAAATAAATATTTATATTCAATTGATAAACGGAGGTATCTTTTGAGGTTAGGAGGTATTCTAGTATGTTAAAATCGATGTATTCTGCAGTATCAGGGATGAGTGTTAATCAGACTTCTATGGATGTTATTGGTAATAATATAGCCAATGTCAATACTATAGGATTTAAAATGGGTAGAGCAGTGTTTCAAGACTTAATGAGTCAAACACTTTCTGGTGCAAGAGCTCCATCTGGTTCAATGGGAGGTATAAATCCTGTTCAAGTAGGTTCAGGTGCAACTTTAGCGGGGATTGATACCATTTTTGAAGGAGGTTCACCTAATGCTACTCAAAGAGTAAATGATCTAGCGATTGCTGGAGAGGGTTTCTTTATAGTTAGTGGTGGTGGCGAACAGAACTCATATACTAGAGCGGGAGATTTTGAGTTTGATATATCAGGTACTTTAACAACTCCAACGGGGTATAAGGTTCAAGGTTGGATGCATGATCCTGTAACAGGTGCAGTTATCAATGATGGTGTTACATCAGATATTGTTTTAGGAGAAGAGTATAAGGTAATGCTTTCAAAAGAGTCTACAGAGGTTAATATTGCGGGAGTATTAGATACAAGAGCCACTCCATCTACTTTAGAGTATCCGATGTTTATGACTCAAGCATTAGGTAATCAGTCGATTTTTGATTTAGCAAATTCAACCGGTGTTGATCTAGGGATTAGTAAAGGCGACACAATTACGATAAAATCACATATTACAAATAATACTGATATGGGAGAGATTGTTGGTTCAAGTGGCCAAACAATAGGTTTACATAATGGGAACTTTATTCAGTTTAATATAGCTGGTATTTCGGCAGAAGTGTTAACGTATGATTCATCAGGAACACATAATCCAGGTGATGGAAAATTTACAACAGTTGAAGAATTCATTGAAGAGATGAATTTTATGTTAAAGCGAGTTGCAAAAGGAACGAGTACGGATTCTGTAGATTCCTTTACTCCAGCCGCAAATTTATCTATAGTTAATGGTCAATTTGAACTTGATTCAAACTTACCTTTTACAATAGATTCTATGTCAGGTACAGGTATTTTGACAGATCTATTAGGTGGTTTATCAGGTAGTTATGTTGCAGGACAAAAACGTAATACTAACGAACTATTTGTTCAACAAGATGTTGTTGCTGGAACGGATTTTGATTCGATGGATGATTTTGCTTCAGAGATTAATGGAGCTATAAATGGTCAAGTTGTTGATAACGGTTTTTTAGCTGAATTTTTAGATAACAACTTCGGTATGTCAGATGGCGAAGGAATTAATATCGGTGCAAAAGTTATGGTAACAACAACATACGCTGGTGGAAATTTAGTAACATTGATTGATGCTATGACACTGACTGCAACCCTAACTATTGCAGCTGGGACGAATGTTACTCTTGGTGATGACATGAACATCGCTAATAGTGGATTTAAAATAGGTGGAGATAACTGGAGTATAAATGGTGGTAACGTAATTTTAGGTGGTTCATTACATACTAGTACTGCTACTCCTACTACGATTGCTGGTACAGATGGGATGACGATAGGAGAAAAGATTACTTTAAGCGCAGGCGCATCAATTATTAATCCAGCTGGAATAGCTGATATAAAACTTGGTGGACAAATGACTGTACCAACAACAGGTGCAGCTGCTACATGGTCTCCGTTTGGAGTAACAAACCCAGTAACGACTTCAGCATCAATTACAGGAACAATTGTATTACCAACTGCACTTACTTTACCAGCAAACATGACGGTAACGGTACCTGGAACTCCAGCTGATACAGTTTATCCTGCTGGAAGCGCAATACCAGCAGGCACTACTCTTCCAGTAGGCACTATAATTGCAGGAGCTGATTTAACGGATTTTGAGATACCAGCAGGAGCAAGCGTTGGAGCAGGCTTTAATGTGACAGCAACAATTCCAACTGGATTCATTATACCAGCAGGAACACATATTTCTGCAGGGGCAGCGCTTACTGGTGGTGTGATGTTATCTAAAGGTACATCAATACCAGGTGGTACTACACTTAATTTTACAGAAGAAGCAGGTGGTGGGTTAACATTACCACAAGGTACTATTTTGACTGATGGCATGATTATAGATGGCGCTACACTAAGCCCTGCTAATTCACTTCCTAATACATTAACTCTTCCAGCAGGCACAGAATTTACTCCAGCCAATACACTTTCTACGAATGGATATAGGGATATAGATATCCCTCTAAAGTATACTAGTCAACCTGGTCCTCAACAAGGTTCTGGATCATTTAATACTGTTTCTGAGTTGGCAAGAGAGTTAGCATTTAGATTATCTAATTTACAATCAAACCTAGCCCCAGGAGCTATAGGGTACACACCAGGTTTTGATCAAGCTAGAGATGTAGTTCATGCTACGAATGTTAACTACTCTATGAACGGGAACGCATTTACTCTATCTTATGGTGGTGGTGCAGATATTCAGCTTAGTGAATCAGATATGGTTCCAGCGCCTGGTGGAGATGCGCCTAATCCATTTTTAAAGACTATTTTAGATGCGTCATTTACTAGAGTTAATACAGCAGGTGGAACGGTTTCAAACGTTGAATTAAACACAACGAACAAGAATGCTTCAACAGGAGATATAGATGGTACAGGAAGATTATCATATACATATAGTGCAACAACGGAGAATTCATTGGTAGATCTTTCTAACCCAGGAACAGATTTAGGAATGAATAAAGGTACTACTGGAGTTCCTGGCGATAAGATAACCTTTAACTTTGGAACAGATCAAATTGTGATAGAGTATACTGATGATCCAAATGTTAGTGGTGGCTTTAGTGATGTAAAGGGAGCAAATGGAATTGAGGCTGCAATTAACGAAGCATTACTTGCTAAAGGTGGAGTATACAGCGGACTTGATTTTCAAGGTAATTTTGATGAAACCCCTCCAACTTTTGAATTTTCAACAAGTACAGGTGCAGCGTATCCGTTTGGTAAGGTAACATCAACTTCATCAACTCCTTATTTAGCAGATATGTTTGATACAGCAGTAAGAGGAACGGTTGTACGTAATACTACACCTGTTGTTGGTTCTGCGATTGTAGCAAATGTTCCTAGTATAACAGGATTGGAGTTTATAAGTTCTCGTGCGAACGATAATTTTACTAAAAATCTATTAGATGAAAATCTTGCAAATAATGGTATCTCTTTAGATAGATCAACAGTATCAGATGTGTTCTTAACTGTTGCTGATGAAGATACAGAAATATCTGATTTATATAGTGATCAAGGAATATATTTAGGTTTCTCTGAGACTAATACAAATATAACATTTGATGCATCAATAGATAGTGAAGATATCAATAACCCTAACTTCTTTAATGTTACAACAGATACAACAGTACAAGATCTTATGGATGCAATGGAGGCATTTCTAAACTTAGGTAATGAGCATAATGAGTTTGGTAATGTATTTATGAAAGATGGTAAAATTAATATTGTTGGAGAAAAAGGAGCAGGTAATAATATTGATTTCTTTAAACTTGAAGGTCCAAGTACTCCTGGGTTTGCTAGTTTCAATAACTATATTTCAAGAGTAACTCAAACAACTGCAACTGGTGGGTTTGGTACTACAAGTTTTAATATTTATGATGAACAAGGTAATCCACATCTACTATCTTTTGACTTTGCTTTATCTAATGAAAGTAATAATGAGTGGAAAATGAAAGTTTCAACTCCTGAAGAATTTAACACAGTTAGTATTGATGGTGCTAGAACAAATGAGGTTACAATTAAATTTAATCCAGATGGTACGATAGCTTATGTGTTTGATGATACGCAAACTCCTGTTGCTATATTAAATGATTTAAAACTTGATTATACTACATCAAATGGTACGAACTCAATTAATGATATCAGCTTAAACTTAGGTGCTGCTGGAGAACAAGATGGATTAATTATACAAGGATCACCTGGTTACTTTTCAAGATCAGATACAGATGGTTATCCATTAGGGACTTTAAAAGAGGCATCATTTAATACTGCAGGAGAGTTTGTTGGTACTTATACAAATGGACAGATAAGAACTTTAGCACAATTAGCTTTAGCTACATTTGCGAATAATCAAGGGCTAACAAGAGCTGGAGATACTATGTTCCAAGAGACATCAAACTCAGGACAACCATCAATAGGCAGAGCTGAAACTGGATCTAAAGGTAAAGTTATGGCAGGTAACCTAGAGCGTTCGAATGTTGATTTATCTAGAGAGATGGTTGATATGATTATTACACAGAGAGGATTCCAATCAAACTCAAGAGTTGTAACAACATCTGATGAGATGATACAAGAAGTACTTAACATGAAAAGATAATAAATAATCCTTCATAGTAAGTTTGGCACGGTTTTTGATATACAAACAGTTGATAATGGCTTGTGATAGTAACCGTGAAGTATTTTTAATTTATCGAATTTCAAGTGGAACCCTTCGCTCCGGTGAAGCTTGGAATAGACTATAGTAGCGTGTTTATGACTTTCACCGCTATAGGTACATATGGAAGATAGGGGGCATGCTTTTTGGAAGTCGCGATCCGATTAGCTGTCCCCTACTTTTTTTATCTATATTCCATAGATAAATTAAGTAGGTTTTATTTAATAATAGTAATTTAAAATTATTTTATTAGATTAAAATATCAACTTTATATTATAACAACACTAGATATTTAGTTTGTTTATATCTCTCATTAATCAATTCAAAAATATTTAGATATTCAAAAATAGATCGGATACTTATATCTTTTATTAATCAATTTTAAGTGTATTCAACTCTACTATTATCAAGGTAGCAATAATTGTAATAGTTATAATAATATTACGTTCAATCAAATTAATATTCAATTTTATGAATAGATAACGATATAGTTTTATAGTTTAAATAGTTAGAAATGGGTATGGATATAAATTGATAAAATAATAGATTATGATATAGCAGAGACACACATTCTAGATGTATCTCCACTATATCTATATTATGTATTACTTTTTAGTTTCAGAAGATTTTTCATCTTGTTTACTTTCAGACTTTTGAACATTCTTTTTATTCTTTAACTCTTCACCAGAGATACCAGGAGTAGTCATTCCTACTGGATCAAGAATAATAGAGATCTCTTCTTCAGTCAATATTTTATCTCTTAAGATAATATCTCTTATAGGCTGACCTGTTAAAATAGCTTCCCTTGCTAATTTAGAAGCAACTTCGTATCCTACATGTGGGTTGATAGCTGTAACTATACCAACAGAGCGTTCAATATATGAAGTTAATCTCTCTTCATTTGCTGTAAGGTTTTTAAGTAAGAATTCGGTAAACACTCTAAATCCGTTATTCATTATAGATATAGATTGAACAAGGTTAAATACAAATACTGGCTCCATTACATTAAGTTCAAACTGTCCAGCTTCTACTCCAAGTGTGACAGTTAGATCGTTACCGATTACTTGAAAAGCGATCTGATTTATAACCTCAGCCATAACAGGGTTCACTTTACCAGGCATAATAGAACTTCCAGGTTGACGAGGTGGAAGAGTTAACTCTCCAAGTCCACAACGAGGCCCAGATGCCATTAATCTTATATCATTACATATCTTAGACATATTGACCATACAAACTTTTAATGCACCAGATACTTCGGTATATATATCACAGTTCTGTGTTGCATCAACAAGATCTTGAGCTCCACGAATTGGAAATCCAGTAAACTTACATAGATATTCAACAACTTTCACAATATAGTTCACATCAGCATTAAGCCCAGTACCAACAGCTGTTGCACCCATATTAACTTCATGCACATCATCTAATGATTGTGAAATTCTTTTTATATCTCTACTAATAGCTCTTGAGTAAGCTTTAAATTCTTGCCCTAATCTGATAGGCACAGCATCTTGTAGATGTGTTCTACCCATTTTTATCATATGATCAAACTCTGAAGCTTTCTTATCAAATTGATCTCTCATCATACGCATAGTTTTTAAAAGATCATTAAGAAGGAATATAAGAGTAAGATGTGCAGCTGTAGGAAAAGCATCGTTAGTAGATTGAGACATATTGACATGAGTGTTCGGAGAAACAATATCGTATCTTCCTTTATCATATCCTAAAATTTCTAACGCTCTATTACCTATCACTTCATTGGCATTCATATTTATAGAGGTACCAGCACCACCTTGAATCGGATCAACAACAAATGATGAGTTGTAATCACCGATCATAACATCATCACATGCTTGCATTATTGCATCTGCTAAAGTTTTATCTAGTTCGCCAACATCAGCATTTGCAGCAGCAGCAGCTTTTTTTACTATTGCTAAACTTTTTATCATCATCGGGTGAATATGAAACCCAGTTATAGGAAAATTTTCTATAGCTCTTAAAGTTTGTACTCCATAGTAAGCATTAATAGGAACTTGTTTATCACCTAGAAAATCATGCTCGGTTCTAAATCTAATTTTTTTATTACTGTCAGGCATAATATCTCCTTTAATTTTATTGGTAAAGCTCTATAAGACGTCTATGTGCCTTATAAATAAATGTAGATACATTTGTTTATAATCCATATTCCTTTTATTATTATAATAATATGATTTTTAGTAGAGTATTGCAAGTGTTAAATCATCATATTTATAAACTTCATAAATTTATGATGTACTAAATAATATAACATAAATAAAATTATCTTTTAGCTTGTTAAAAGTGTAGTTATTAATTTATTGGAGAGAAAAAAATAGCTATATATTTATAAAAAGTGTTTTAAAGTTTATTTTCTTATAGCTATTATGTATATATGTAGCATTTATGTCAACTATATAACTTATAAAACTTTTATATTTTTATGTTGGCAAGATGTTAAAATCGGATAAACAATGTAAATTAATATTAATTATTTAAGTTATTAATTGGTTGAATTTATATTTAGATATAGTACACTTTATATATCTGTAGATATGTTTTTATATGCACGTTGTTTTGTTGTTGTAAAAGGCAAATAATTTTATGATACTATATTATCTAATCCTAAAAAGATGCCGAAAGAGGAAGATTTTGAAATTTTATTATCGGTTGCAAGTGATACGTATGAGCAGAAAACTAAACGTGGATTATATTATACAAGTGGATACGATTATGAAACTTTTTCTAATAAAGAAGGGTGGAGTTAATTATAAATTATGAAAGATAGCACATATAAATTATTAGATGAGTTTTATCAAGATAATGAAATCGCAAAAGTAGTTCCAGTAACTGAAATAAGTAACGCTGAAAAATAGTTATGTATTTTATTTGATAATGATTATAAAGCATTTCAACTTAGGTACGGTGGATCGGTTGTAAGTTCAATAGATGTGTACGGATTTCATAACACAGAGTTGATGGGTGGTGATAACATGACTGTTATGAGCTTAACAGAACTTTATCGAAATTCAGAATGTAGCTTCGATGATTGATTAATTATCGGTAGCGATTACACAGGTAATTATATAGGTATTAATAGAGATGTAAAAGTTGTAATATACGATCATGATATAGGTAGTGGCGAGTTAATTATATTAGCAGAAACATTTGAACAGTATATAATAGACGTACTTAATGAGTAAGATATAAATGATCGCAGTAACGGTTGTTACGGTACAAAAAAATATTGAATGGGAACACAGATGGTAACCGTACATTATATTAGTAAAGTATACGGTATTTTAGAGAAGCAACGGTATAGAATAACTGTATCGTCTGTTAAAAAAGGTAGCTTTTTTATCTATTGTAACAATTAGATTTGATAAACAGAGTAATATAGTTTAAATATATTAATCTTGATTGAAGACCTAAAGGGGCTTTATATTACTATCCACTTTTAAATAAGTTTTACGGTTTTTTGGATAAAGTAGGTAAACGTGATTTAGAAAAAATGTAAAAAATGGTTAGATAAATTAGAGAGCGATGAAGCAAAGAAGAACGTAGTCGATAAATAATAGATGTTAGATTTTACTTATTATGATATTAAGTTACGGAGTGTATAAATGTTGAAAATAGATCATAAAAGTTACAAAACCGAAGAAAATGATATTGCACTTATAACTAACAAGAGAGAAGCTGAAAACCGTGAGCAGATGTTATATGATATTATTGATCAGATTGATAACTACAATGAGTATGTAGAGCATTGCAAGTTAATGAAGTCGCAAGGTCTCAAGTTTATACAGGTAGAGAACGTAGATGCTATCAAAGCTAAATGGAGTAAAATATTTGCATCATCTATCTCAACTGTTGATAAAAACAGAGTTTATTTTAAGGAGTTTAGATGGCATCTATTTAGTTATGAATTATTAAAGTGTGAAAATAATTATGATGCAAGAATCTGTTTTGATAAGGCTATAAAAACCGATGTGTATATCTTTTATCAACATAGTGATGATGTCTATATAGTTGAAAATCCAAACTTACTGAAATCTACAGATTTTGATATTGATGAGGATATATATGTTTTTGATATTAAAGAGAAGTGGACATATATTCGTACACATGAAAGTGATTTTGGACCGTATTTTTATAGTGCGAAATAAATCTGTCATTTATTATGTTGTTTGTAATAATGAGCTAAAAAGTTAGCAATTAATTTCATTGAAACCATATTATGAGAGTACAGATAAAAGTATGTGATAGGATTACTGTTTTTAGTGGGTGGTTGTGGTATGGTTCAAGAGCTATATGATAACTGTAATGATGATATGTTATTTCCGTTTTTGCAAGTTACAAAGAGTGGAGTTGACTGTAAGGCAGAGTTTTTATGCAACGCTTAGCGAAGTAGAGTGTGATAGAGATGAGTCTGATGAATGGTTAGTGAAGCGTATCGGCAGAAAATTTGAACGATATATTTTCTACTTGAAAAAACATAAAAATGAAATATTAGTTATAGCAGAATAGGTTAAATGATTATTGATAAAAAAGAGGGAAAGGGTTATGGAAAATTTACAGAAGAACCCTATTGCACTTGTGAAACATTTAATTGATGAGAAAATTATCACAGAAGATTTAAACGTATTTGAACAACTTAAAACTATCGAAGAGATTTTGCTTTTACTAAGGGAGAGTTTTAAAAAAACATATCCGAATATGAAAATAAAAGTGACAAGTAAGAGCATTCATTATGCAAAAGAATTTAATGATGAACACATTAAAGAGGTTGCATATATTTTAGATGATTTAGATCAGTATCTTTCAGTTGGTGGGTTTATGGATCACGATGATTCTGTAGACTTTTTCAACGATAGAATAACAGAAGAGGGTTTTAAATATACACCGATATCGGCAGTCGATACGATGGTGTTAAGCTTAATGCCTTCTAAATGTTTAGGTTTGTAAAAAATCGCTAACAGTAAAATAATAAGCAGGATGTGTAGCTATGAATGATGAAAAAAATAAGTTGATAGACAGTAAGTTGATAAACAGGCTGGATAAGAGAGTTAAAGATAAGCAATCTCAAATGGGTAGTTGTATGAGTGATACAAAATGGAAGAAATTATTTGAAGCGATTAATAGTGTTGATGTTGAGATTGTAAGTTCTAAAAACATATCTATGTATCAAGATGATGAGCCAGAAAATTTATTTAATATATCGTTAAAAATATGTGGAGATAAGTTTACAGCTGATGAAGATGGAGCGTGTCCAGAAAGACTTAGAGATATAGAGTTTATTATTATTACAGTACGATCGGTTGATGATATGATGAAACTTAAAAATGCGATTGATAGCGTTGGATGTTTATTTGAGTATGAAATAGTAGATCAAATATCTATAAAAATTTATGGATATAAGTAGACGAAATATTATAGAGTAGGTATGGTAAGATGATAGATCAAAAACATGTAGAGATGTTTAAAGGTGAGCTTAAATATATTTTAGATGATGAGATTTTAAACGGTAATAAAATCGTTTAAACGTGTATGGGGGTTCTAAAGTATCGGATAAACATATAATTATATGGCTTGAAAAACCGTTTCTAACAGCTATTAGAAAAGATAGTGAACAGATTAAATATAATGAACTGAACGATCCTCACTACTGGAAAGCTGATTATATGGATAGTAAGAACGATCAAACTTTAGCTTGTAAATTTGGCTAAATATATTGTAGAGGATAAAATGAAAAGGTTGAATTTTGATGAAAAATTATTTTATATCACAGGAGAGATCCCTCCGATTAAACTTCTAATGAGTGAAGAGGAGTGTTTAGATATTCTGCCTCCTCCTCAAGATATATCTGAGTTTAATAAGGGGCGGATTTCTATATGGCGATACGGCAATAGACTTGAGTTGCATTTTACAGGTGATGATAAAAACAGCAGAAAACTATCTATGATTTACAGCGATACTTTTGAAGAGTTTGAAAGTATGGATAATTTTGAATTTATCCCGTGGTTGATAAATAGTTGTAGCGATCAAAAATATTCAACTAATATTTCTCTGCCGTATGTTTTGCAGAAATTAAAGAGTGAAAATATTGAAACAGTTGTAAGGTATTCAAAAACTTTAGATATGGTTGAGATACGTTTAAGTAGAAGTAAAGTAGTGTTATCTTTTGAAAATATAAATCAAGATTACACAAATAAAATTGATTGCGATTTAGAACAGATAAATAAAAATGAAGCGTATCATTTCACAGTTTTTTATCTTACTGTTATAGATCAGAGTGAATTAAATGATTATCAAATAGTTGATATTATTTACTAAAAATAATACGATGTTTAGATGCTAACAATGATAAAATAGAGGGTTGATATGGGAACGATAAAATGTGGTTTTTGGATGTGTAGATTTTTAGTAACGGATAAAGAGTTTGCAGAGTTTGTAAATTTCTGTGCAGGTAAAGAGTTTCGTTTTCATGCTTCAATGCTAAATTACCCTCTTGCATCGCCTCAAGAAGTTATAGAGAATTATCGCTTGGCATACTCAAGAATAATTTCAAAAACAAGTTATGCAAATCATGGATACGATTGCTACTCTTTAAAAGCAGATTGGTTTAAGGGTGGATTAGGAACTACATCAAGACATTATGGTAATTATCCTTTTTTTCAGATAGACTCTCCTAAAGCATATAGCGTATCTGATGGTGATGGATACTTTCACTATGAAGATATACACCAACAAGAACCGAGAGCGAAAGAGGTGTTTTCAGAGGTATCTTCTATAATTAAAAAAATATCAAGACCTATTTTTGAAAACGGTAGACCTGTATACTCTATACGAATAAGTGAAGATGCTTGGAATGATTTAAAAGAAAGCTATTGGTATGAAACATTTGGTAAAGATAATAATGTAACTACAAAGTGGAAGTAAGAGTTAGATAAAGTAATAGAATATTTTTGCTTTAGTTAATTGATTGTGAGTTTCATTTACTAGATTAATCAAGATACAATTAATAAGAAATTTTAGGAGAAAGTGCTATGAACTACACTTCATTTATAAAACATCTATACGATGATTACGTTGATATATGGGAGAAAGGATTTAAGAAAGAGGCGAATAAATCTATACGAGATTTCTTTCTTATTTTTGATAAGATTGATCAAGCTGAACAATATAAATTGTTCTATAAATTTTGTGAAGATTACTGTGATAACAATGTTGAACAAGTAACAAAATTAAGGGAACGTGGAAACGGTGCTGTACCTTACGAACTTGCAAAAAGAATGTTATCATATCTTGAAAAGTGTTACGAAGAAAATCTGATGCCACAGATTCGTTGGTACTATGAAATGGCGTACGATATAGGTGTGAAATCTATTAATACAAGTGAGATAATTAGTAAAGCGTATAACCATAAAGATAGTGATAAAAAATCTATAAACCTCATGTTCTCTAGTAAGGTTGGTACGCTTTCATGGGGTAGTCATCATTTTCCTGAAGGGTGTATTGTTGGAAAAGAAACGATTGAGAAAACGATTAAAAGTGCAAAAGAGATGATCGCAAAACATGAAATAAAAGATGAGCTGAAAAATGAGTTTTTCTACTACTGTAAACTGTATGAATTATGGTGGGAGTTTGAAAAAAATGATGTTACAGATTTTATAGATTTTTGTAATAAAAACGGTTTGAAGTTTGACGAGATTAAGGCGTATTATTACGATCGTTAAAAGTTGTCGTATTACAGTTACTATATTATTACAGTTAATATGTTATTACAGTTACGATATTATAAAGGAGCTAACAGAGTGGCTAGATGGAGTAAATTACAGAAACAGATATATCTATTGATAGATAAAAATATCAACCTACAAATTCATTGTTCAGTTATAAGAATGAAAAGCGAGAGAGGTAGTGCAGGTTTGCCACGTTACTTTATTACTTTAGATAAAGATGTGATATTTGATTATCCGAAACAATTTATAAATAAAGAGATGCCTGATGAGGTTAGTAAATATTCTTTTACAGAAAATATTACACCGAAAGTTCAAGAACTTTATCCGTATATAACAGAAATTTCAGATATATCAGATCTGTTTAGAGAGTATATTGATACGCCGATAAATGACCTGTATGAGAAAGAGTTTAAGAGTGATGAGTGGGGATTAACAGATATTTTAAAATCTGCTGATAGACGAATAGGTTTATCTAAGTTAAAACAGTTTATATCAAATACGCAGAACGATGTGATAGAGAAAATTATAACTGCACGTCAGATAGCAAGAGTGTGATTATGTATAATAGATTTAGTGATATAAGTAAATTTATATTACATTCTGATAGATTAAAAGTAGTTAATAATTATGAGGTGTATATATCGAATGAGGAAGATCATGATATCTATGTTGATATAGAGGATTATAATTTTAAACCTACAGAAGATGAAAAGCTATCACAGTCGAAGTTAGATAAATATAGTAACAATTTAAATATTGTACCTCAAGCGTTTGACCTGCTAAAACCACTTATTATAGATGTTGCAAGAAGCATCTGTAAGCTTGATAATCTTGTTCAAGAGTATAATAAGGAGATGGATAATAGTTATGATTACTCTATATATGGAGATGATGATTTTCATTATGAGTTACCGTATGTTCTTCTAAAAAAACCTAGTCTTGTGATACTTAATTATGTTGGGTGTCGTATAAATACTGAGTTTCATGTAATCTTTGAATACGAACATAATGCATTTTATTTTAAAAGTTTCGGACTTAACAAAACGCTTTTAGAGAAGTGGCAAAACTTTGAGATAAGGGTTGATAGATAGATAAGATAATGGTTTTTTGATGAGGTGATGTTTTGTGGATATTGATAATTTAGACTATTTTAATAAAGATGATCTAATTAAAATCCAGAATGAATTAATAAGTAAAGTATCGAAGAAGAGTATGATTGGTTCTATTAATTATATAGCTGGTGTTGATCTTGCATATTTTAGTAAGAGTGATAAAGAGTATGCTGTTTGTGTGATCGTGATATTAGATTATAGAACTCATGAAGTTATAGAGATTATATCAGAAGTTGATGAAATAAAATGTCCGTATATCTCAGGATATTTATCGTTTAGAGAGATTCCATTATTTTTAAAAACAGATAAGCGAGTAGTTAATACTCCAGATGTTTATATATTTGATGGAAATGGATATCTACATAAAAGACATATGGGGCTTGCTACTCATGCAGGTATATTACTTGATAAACCTACGATAGGAGTTGCAAAAAGTTATTTTAAAACAGAGGATACAGATTTTGTTATGCCGATAAATGAGAGTGGTTCGTATAGTGATATTATTATAAATGATGATATTTACGGTTGTGCATTTCGTGCACATAAAGATGTGAAACCTATTTTTATTTCTACAGGAAATCATATAGATTTAGACACAGCAAAAAATATAGTTTCAAGTTTAATAACAGATGAAAGCAGAGTACCTATCCCTACACGACTTGCCGATATTGAAGCAGGTAGAGTTAGAAAATTGATCGTTGAGTAGACAGTTTAGATATGTAAGTTTATTATTTTAAGGAGATAGATTTACGACACAAAAATATATATTGCAAAAATTTATAGATTTATTTAATGAAGCTGATGCTGAAAAATTTTCAGAACTTTATTCAGAGAGGATACAGGGATAAGCTTAGTTTCTCAAACAAGAAAGAGTAGGTGATTACTAAAATGTTTGACTATAATAATTATGTGTTATTAATAAGAGAGGATAAAATGTTGGCAAAACAGAGAGGCAAAAAAAGAAAGCTTAAATCACTTTTAAATTATATAGATGGGTTTGTACCGTTTTTAGAAACAGATGAAAAGTACGAACATTTTCATGTACCATGCAGTAGAAGCTTTATAGATAGTCCAAAAACTAAATTAAAACTTAAAGCTATGTTTTTAGAAAAATGGCTTAAAACAACTGAAAAATTTATAGAGATAAGTAAAATAAAATCATTACCATTTTGCAAAATAGTTGCAGTTACGATTGAAGATGATTATTGGGGATCACAGATAATAATTTTTTACTCTAAAGATTATTACGATAATTTTTTTAAAAGAAATGATAAGTATCAAACATGGACAGAGGTAGATAACAGACCATCATTTATTAAACAACATGGACTTACTACACCACTTACAGAAAGGTGTATTAAGGAAACAGTTATTGATGATGATTATGAAGAGAGTAGCTTTATGTGGGTTTACTCTTAATACTATCTTGATCTACATATAAATTTCTGTAACGTAAAAAATATGAATTGAGGGTTGATAATTATGCAACTAAATGCAACGTTGATACATGAAAGGATAGCGATCTTTATGAGAAACACCTTGCCTGATTTTACTTGTAATAAATCTATTAAAATTGCACAAAGAAAAAGTGATGCAAGAATTGATTATATCGGTTGGTCGGTTGGCAGGCGATATGGCGATAGTTATTTTGTAAGTTTTCACAGTAAGATAAGTCATAGAGCAATTGATCATCTATATGATAAAATATTTGAAATCAGCTCAGAGCATGATCGGTATATATCTAAACATTATAATCAGTGTATATTTCACCATTTTGATTTTATAGGAAAGTTTAAAGTTACAAATCAGCAAGAGTTAGATGATGCTTTGAACCGTCTTAGTGGATATTTGAAAGACGATCTTGAATGTTTTTTTAACAGTTTTAAATCGGATAATGATTACTTAACATACCTTTGCAATAAGGATTTGTTTTTTAGTTGGAGTGAAGTATTTGCATTGAAACGGATTTTATTATGTTTAAATATTGATAGAAAACTCTTGATAAAAACGCATCAATTTAATCTGTCTTTATGGGAAGATAGAACGGACAATTCTTACTCTAAACCGTACTTAGATGGGCTTAAAAAAATCGCAAAATATTTTCCAGATGTAGAGTTTGTAATATAAAAAATAATGAAAACATACGAGGTTGAGATATGAGATTTCCATTTAAAGATTCTGAAGATGTAGCGGTTTTTGCTTGTTGTCATATTATAGATGAAGGTGCAGATATCTGTTACGTTAGCCACGATGAAGATGATGGCGCATGGCAATTCTTATGTGATAGAGATAATCACGAAGATTTTGAAGGACGAGTTATATCACTTAAAGAAGCGTTTGAAATTGATAACTCTATAGGAGAGTTAGCAGATCTGAAACTAGGTTGTGAAGCGGTTAGAGATGGCAAAACTCTGTCTTGGAAATAATATAAACGTAACATGATTAAGAGTGTTAAATTGATAATAATATTGTTTTATCCTTAATTTATTCTATAATATAGATGTAGTTATACAGATATAAAAATAAATAAAATATAAGTGTCTCTAAGTATAGTTACTATTTTATAAATGAGGGATTGGTATGAGCAGAGATCTATTTGTGAAATTTTTAAAAAAGTATGCTAAGAGTTCAGATACGATAGAACCGACTGAAGCTATACTAGACTGGTGTAGCGATAAATTGCCTAAAGTGTTATTAGATTTTTGGAGCGAGCACGGTTTCGGTAATTACGGTAATGGGCTTATAAAGGTGATTGATCCATCTAAATATATGAGCAGTTTCTACACATGGTTAGGTCGTAATGATTTTGATAAAATCCCGATACTTGTAACAGCGTTTGGAGATATATTTTACTACAGGAAACTATCTGAAACAGATAACGATATAAGTCTACTTAATATTCATCACCGACAAATATCTGTATGTACTTACAGTCTTGAAGAGTTCTTTGAAAAGTTTATAGTAGATGATGAAGTAGCTAAAGAGGTATTAAAAGTAGATATATTTAATGAGGCGATTAAATTAAAAGGTGATCTTGCATTTGAAGAGATATTCTTCTTTACACCAGCATTAATTTTAGGTGGTGGAGAGGATATTAAGCATATAGATAAAGGTGATGGTTTTACTCATCAACAGGTTTTATTTCAACTAGGAAATTAGAAGAGTATGAACGGCGAGATGAGTGATTTAACTGCTATTTTTTGGATGGTTAAAATTGATGAAAATAATTTCACTGTAAAATTTAATAATCTGCATGTGATGTAAGTGTTAGATAAGATTATGCTCATAATAAGAAAAATTATTAATCATGATAGTCGAATGTAGTTTCTATTTCTACAACCTTTCTACAAATTACGTCATTCATATCAATGTTATTGGACATTTCAACAATTAGCTGAAACAACTGTTGTTTTGCTCCAGCATCATCGAGCATACCTTCTTGTCTTATTATCCATAATAGCCAATAATATTCGCTCAACCATAAATCTTCTTTTGAAAATCTATTAATTTTAGATAAAATTTCTGATTTATTTACAGATAAGAAGTTTAATATAAATTGTTCATCAGAAATATTCTCTGATTTTTTATAACTAATAATAGAATTCAAATGTTTTAGCTCAAATAAAATCACTATAATTTCACCTCTGCATCAAATATAATCTTTATGGCATTGCACCGTATTCTTTGTTTTTCGTTATTATCAAAATAACCTGTACCATACATTATACAGCAATCATCTTTATAATTAAATCCAAAATATGTGAGTTTTATATTTCAGCTTGCATATTTTTGGTTTTAACATTTTGCACTACATATATTATTGATTTATTAATGGATCAATTTATTGTATAATTTTTATTAGTACTACGATATGGAGTTTAATGTGCAATCAAAATTTAATAGTATAATAGCTACTCATGAAAGTAGTTTAGTAGATGATAATAAGATATTTAATTTTCTAGGATATTTTAAATTGGTACTTATAGTGATACTACTGCTTACATGTTTCAAGGCGTATAGATCTAGTTATGAGTTGAGTTTTGTTATACCTAGTTTAGTAGAGTTTATTACGCTCGTTGTTGTATGGGTATATCATTATAAGTTACAAGGACGAATAAAATACTCGCTAAAAATAATTGAAATAAATAAGCGACATTTAAGTCGTATATCTGGCGATTGGATTAAGTTCGATGATATCGGTGAGGAGTTTATTTCAGTTAATCATCCGTACGCTAGTGATCTTGATATTGTCGGCAAGAAATCATTGTTTCAACTTTTAAATCTTACGAACACTTGGCACGGTAGGGTTGCGTTTGCGAATGATTTATTGAATGCGAACGGTGGGGATAGTATTAATGTAAACTACAATGGAACAGATGCTAATGTAACTACTGATATGAATTATAATACAGCTTCTAATACGAACGATGATACAGTATACAATCAAAACTACAACACTACTGAAATAAATTATAGACAACAAGCTATATTAGAACTTAGCGAGAACATCAAGTTTTCAAATAGTATCGAATATCAGACATCTAAAATAGGTATAAGTAACTCAATACAAAAGCTTGTGACTACTCTTAAAAATAAAGATATATTTCTTAAAAGTAAATTTCTAAAAATGATATTAAATTATCTACCTCTTATCACATTGCCATTGATGTTTATTGTTTCAACTTTTCAACTTAGTGAGTACTATATATTTGTAGCAGTAACTATCTCAACTTATTTGGTATTATGGGTTATCGGAGCATATAGAACTCAAAAATATCTAAAAGATTTAGATGATATCCCCTCAAAACTTAAGGCATATAGCTGTATGATTAAATTAATTAGTGAGAGCGATTTCACTTCAGTTAAATTAGTTGATATCAAATCTAAACTTGTAACATCAACTTTATCTGCGGAACAGGCGATAAAAAGTTTAGGTAGAATATCAGATAGATTAAATGTTAAAGGCAATGCGATTATCTACTTTCTTTTAAATGTTCTATCTTTATGGGATTACAGAACTGTGATTAAACTTGATAACTGGAAAGAAAGTTATGCAGATAAATCTGAACAGTGGTTTTTGCTACTTGGAGAGTTAGAAAGTTTACTAAGTTTCTCAAACCTTGCAAATATTTGTAATAATGTTTCTATACCAACTGTTATGGATATTGATAAGAGTATTAAGGCTGTTAAGGTAGGACACCCTTTACTTATAAATGAAAATAGGATTGATAATGATATTGAGATTAATGATAAAATATTAATTATCTCTGGTTCTAATATGTCTGGTAAAACTACTTTTTTAAGAACTGTTGGAATTAATTTAATATTAGCACAAGCTGGCTCATTTGTATGTGCAGTTGAGATGAAATTTTCACCTATGAAGATAATGACATCTATGAGAGTAGCAGATGATTTAAATGCAGGAGTATCTACATTTTATGCAGAGTTAAAACGTATTAGCGATATCGTGAAAGAGTCGGAAAAACATAAAGATACGATTTTTCTAATTGATGAAATTTTTCGTGGTACAAATTCAGAGGATAGATTAGTCGGTGCAAAATCAGTAATATCAAAATTAAATGATTTTGGTGTTATCGGAATAATATCAACTCACGATTTAGAACTTTGTGATTTAGGTAACGATCACTCGCGAATTAGAAATTATAATTTTTCAGAGTATTATCAAGATAATCAGATACATTTCAGTTATAAAATAAATATGGGCAAATCAACAACAACTAATGCAAAATATTTAATGCAGCTGGTAGGTATTTATTAATTGTTTTATCAACTATATCAATAAGTATTATCTCTAATATTTATATTTAAATAATAACTATAAATATTAGAGAGTTAATTGTTTAATAAAAGCAATATAATCTTTTAAGTAATTTTAAGGTATTATATTTTTTAACTATCTATCAAGATCATGATATACATCATTAAAAATACTTTATAATCTATACCACTCTACTGTTTTTAATATTTTGGTTACAACTTTAACACTATGTTTTATTTTATATATGAGTTACGATATAGCTATCTTCTAATAAGTTAATTAAATTACTTTAATAGATTATAGATATTTATTGCTTTATTAAGGGTTTATTTGAAATACTTTATAAATGAGGGTTATTCTTATTTTTGTAAAGTAATATTTTTTATCAGATAGTTACAAATGTAAATGTAATATTGTTTTAATTTTAATTTAAATAATTTGAGATAACAGAAAGATATTGACATATATTCAAAACATTGTTACTTTTTATTTAAAATATATATCAATTATGTTGTATTTTATATAGTTTTTGTTTCTTTAAAAATTACATTTATTGTTATCTGTTTTAAAGATATATTTTGTGCGACTATATATATGTTTTGATCTAACTTATTAATTATTTATGGATTAATATATTTATTGTGTTGCTCATGGGATTTTAAAAAAATATGCTTGGGGGTTGTATGAGAGTTAAATTTTTATCTAGTGCGAGGATATTCACATTAGTGACTTCATTCGTTCTGCTTTCCACTTCTTCTGCGTTTGCAGCAAAGTCAAAAGGTGTTTTACAGTTTACAACAGTTCCTGATGAGTATAAAGCGATTGCGACATTAGTAATATTGCTTTTAGCAGCGGTGTTATTTTTTACAGAAGTCATACCATTACCAGTAACAGCGATGCTTGTTCCGATAACACTTTCTATTACGGGTGTAATTGGAGCTAAAGAAGCATTTGCTAATTTTGGTAATCAATGGGTAGTTATATTCATGGCTATGTTTATTGTTGGTCATGCTGTTTTTATTACTGGTTTTGCAGAAAAAATAGGTAATTTAACAATGGTTATATCAAAAGGTAGTGAGAAACGTCTTCTTATCTTTTCTATGGTTGTTGTTGGTCTTCTTTCAAGTTTATTAAGTAACACAGGTACTATAGTTGTTGCAATACCGATGATATTAGCAATGTGTTCATCATCAAAAATAGATCCACGTAGAATTCTTATGCCAGTAGCGTTTGCCTGTTCAATAGGTGGAACTATAACATTAGTTGGAACACCACCTAATGGTTTTATCAATACACAGCTTGATATTATTCCAGGTATTGAGCCGTTCGGTTTTTTTGAGTTTGCGTTAATAGGTGTTCCATTGTTTTTAGTAACGATAGGTTTATACACTCTTCTTGGTGATAAAATCCAACCTAAATCATTGCCAGCAAGTGATGGTTCTAGTGCTTTAGATGAGTTTGAAGGTAAAGATAGCGATGGGAAATCTCACTATCGTTATAATAAGATGCCAGTTGCGACAGTTATTTTTGCAGGTATAATTATTTTTATGGCTACGTCATGGTTACCGTTAATTGTTGCAGCGATGTTAGGTGCGTGCTTAATGATTATAACACGTTGTATTACGATGAAAGAGGCGTATGAGGGTATTGATTGGACAACTATCTTCTTATTTGCAGGTATGTTATCAATGAGTACAGCTATGGATAAGTCGGGTGCTGCGAAACTGGTAGCAGATATCGTAGTAAGTAATATTTCATCACCATACCTGTTACTAGCTGCGGTATGTTGTATAACAGTTCTTATAACCAATTTTATGTCAAACACTGCTACAGCAGCGTTAATGGCACCTCTTGCTATACCAATAGCTCTTGGTGCGGGTATATCTCCATTACCGATGGCAATGGGGATAGCGATGTCAGCATCGGCATGTTTTTTAACTCCAGTTGCTACTCCACCTAACACTATTATTTTAGGTTATGGTCGATATAGTTTTGTTGATTATATTCGTTACGGTTGGATATTACAGGTTGTTGCAGTTGTAACAATAGTTGGACTTGTTCCATTAATATGGCCATTCATGCCTTAAGTAAGTATGTAGTTTAGGATATTTATAATATATTAACCTGCTATCTATAAGTAATATATAGGTAGCAGGTTTTTGTTTTATTGGTACTTAGATATATATTCGATTATATCCCTTCAATTTCTAATAATGTAATATCGGTTAAGAGTAGATACAAATACAAATATTTAAGGTGTAGCTTTATGTTTAAAGATATGAAACAGTACCGTAGTTTCACAAAAATAATATGGGATCGTAGTGCAGTGATTTACTATGCAATGATATTATTATCGTCGATATTGATATCAGCAAGTGTAGTGTTTATACGGTTTAATAGCGATATATCTATTGAGTTGCTGTTTATAATCATTTCATACACGTTATTTTACTCATTTTTGATATCAATAAATAAGTATACATTTACTTTAGGTTTACTGTTTGGTGTTATCAACCCTTATATCAATTTAGAGTTTATTAATAGCTATACTCTTCTAGTTGTTCTAATAGTTGTCTCAATTGTAGCTATTTATATAAGAGTTTACTATGCATCAGATGATTCTAATAGACGTAAGGGACAGGTATTTGGATTTATAACTGTTCTTTTTGCTATAGGACTTAGATTAAAATATCAGAATTATCAAGATATAAATATTTTATTTATTTTTTAATATTATCATTTTTTTAACAAAAATATAACAATATCATTTGTTGGTTTATTTTTCAATTTTCTATTAAAAAGCCTTTATTTATATGGTATTTACGATGGTTGTTATTGCTATATATATATGTTAATAGGTGTGTATTAGCTATTTAATTAATATTATACTATTGATACACTGGGATAAATATGTTAGATTACAAAACGATATTCATTTATAGTATTTTTTTTGATAAAATTTATATTTCGGTTCATTTTAAATTCAAAACTTCTTTTAATTTATTCTAAATGTTTTAAATATGTATTGGAGGCGGTACAATGTCAATAGAATCATTAGCAAAAGATATAGCTAAAATTATAGGTAAAGAAAATGTTTTAACAAAAGATGCAGATAGGCAATCATATTCATATGATTCAGCTGTGTTAGAGCCAGTTATCCCAGCAATGGTTGTAAGACCAACGAATGTTGATCAGTTGGGTTTATTAACTAAGCGTTTCTACGATGCTGGTGTACCTATGACGGTAAGAGGTGCTGGAACTAATCTATCAGGTGGGACAATTCCAGATAGCACAGATAGTGTTGTTATATTAACTAATTCATTGAACAAGGTTTTGGAGATCAATGAAGAAGATTTATATGCAGTAGTTGAGACAGGAGTTATTACATCAGTATTAGCATCAGCTGCGGCTAAGAAGAACTTATTTTATCCTCCAGATCCTGGATCACAGTCTATCTCAACAATAGGTGGCAATATTGCTGAAAACGCGGGTGGTTTACGTGGATTAAAGTATGGGGTAACGAAAGATTACGTTATGGGTATAGAGTTTTTTGATGCAGAGGGTGAGTTTATTAAATCAGGATCAAGAACTGTAAAAGGTGTTACAGGATATAATCTTGCAGGTTTAATGGTTCAATCAGAGGGTACATTAGGAGTTATATCTAAGGCTGTATTAAAGTTAGTACCTCCACCTAAAGCGTCTAAGGCTATGATGGCGGTATTTGATGATTTGATTAAAGCATCAGAAGCGGTTGCAGCGATTATTGCGGCTCATGTTGTGCCATGTACAATGGAGTTTTTAGATAACACTACAATAGTTATGGTTGATGATTATACAAAAATAGGTTTACCTCGTGATGCAGCGGCTATACTTTTAATAGAGGTTGATGGACATCCAGCACAGGTAGAAGATGAGGCAAATACAGTTGTAGAAGTTTTAAAGAAATGTGGTGCAACTAATGTAAATATAGCTAAAGATCAAGCAGAGAAAACAAAACTTTGGGAAGCAAGGCGTATGGCTTTACCTGTTTTAGCTCGTGCAAAACCAACAACAGTTTTAGAAGATGCAACAGTACCTCGTTCAAGAATACCAGATATGATGAGAGGGATAGAGAGCATATCTAAGAAATACAATTTAATTATCGGAACTTTTGGACATGCAGGAGATGGAAATCTTCATCCAACTATATTATGTGATAAACGTGATACAGCAGAGTTTCATAAAGTTGAAGAAGCGATAGATGAGTTATTTGATATCGCATTAAAACTAGATGGTACATTATCTGGAGAGCATGGAATAGGTACAGCAAAATCTAAATGGTTAGAGAAAGAAACATCTAAAGGCACTATATTATTCTCTAAGAAATTAAGAAGAGCGTTAGATCCTAAATCTCTTCTAAATCCTACAAAACAGGTGAATATGTATGAGTAAACTAAATATATTAGCAAATAAGTTAGAGAGTTTAGATGATAAAATAATATCATGTATGAAATGTGGATTATGTCAACCTGTGTGTCCGATATTTAGTTCTACAATGCAAGAAGCTGATGTAGCTAGAGGAAAATTAGCATTAATTGATAATCTATCTAAACATATTCTAACTGACGCTGACGCTCTTGCTGAAAAACTTGAGAGATGTTTACTGTGTGGTTCATGTCAAGCTGCATGTCCTCCTGGTGTTAATATAATGGATATTTTTATGGAAGCTAGAGAAGTAGTTTTCGGTTATGTAGGTTTATCACCAATAAAGAAATTTATATTTAGAAAGATGCTTTCTAATACATGGTTATTTAATTTATCTATGCGTATAGGAGCTCCGTTATCAAGACTTGTTTTCTGGAAAACTAATAAAGTTCATGGAACATATTCAGCGCCGTTACTATCTCCTATTATAGGTAAACGCCATGTTCGTCCTCTACCACTTACTCCGTTGCATGCAGCAGTAGGAGAGATGAATACCCCTGCTGGCAGTAGTGGAATAAAGGTAGCCTTTTTTTCAGGTTGTGTTGGAGATAAGATGTATGTTGATATGTCTAAAGCTTGCTTAAAAGTTTTAGATCATCATGGAGTGGGTGTATATATGCCTAAATCATTTCCATGTTGCGGACTTCCAGCTATAGCATCAGGAGATGCGGAGGGAGTTCTAAAACAGTTAAAACCTTCACTTGACCTTTTAATGAAGGGAGAGTTCGACTATCTAATTACTCCATGTGGCTCATGTACTGCAACATTGAAAGAGTTTTGGCCAAAATATGCTCCTAGATTATCAGAAGAGTATGGTGCATATGCTAAAGAGTTAGAGCATAAAGTAATGGATATAAATGCTTTTCTTATAAATGTTTTAAAGGTTGAAGCAAAACCTACTAAACCTAATGCTGTTAAGGTTACATACCATGACTCTTGTCATTTAAGAAAATCTCTAGGTATTATTGCAGAGCCACGTCAAGTTATAGGGCTTAGTGGTGAGTATGAGTTTATAGAGATGGCTAACGCTGAGAAATGTTGTGGATCAGGAGGAAGTTTTAGTATTGCGTATCATGATATTTCAAAAGATATCGGAATGCGTAAGCGTGATGATATTAATGAGAGTGGAGCGGATATCGTTACTATGGGTTGCCCTGCATGTATGATTCAAATAGAAGATATGTTATCTCAAAAAGGAGATAAAGTTAGGGTAAAGCATACTATTGAGCTTTATGCGGAATCTTTAGACAATAAGTAAGATGTATTTTTATAAAGTATCTATGTAAAAAAAATGAAGCATTTCTAATTATTTAATTAGTTAATTTTATAGTATGTTTGCTTGCATATTTGATAAGAGTTTTGATGCTTGTACAGAGTTATTAAATTAGTTGATTTTATATAGGTAGAAAGACTGTAATAATTTTTGGAGGATAAAATGGTTGGAGAAAAAACAAAGACAGATTTAGTCGCACTGTTCTGTGAGAAAGCAGAAGTTGTTTCTGCTAAAATTTATGAAGCAGATGATATGAAAGCTGCTGCAAGTTATATTGCTAAAGTGGTTTTAGAGAAAGATCCATGTGAACTTTTAGCTGAAGAAGCAGGGACAGAGAAAGGTCCACTTAGCAAGAATGGAGTACCAACTAGATTAGATCGACATATTGCACTTTCTGGACTACCTGTAGCTAAAGCTAAGGTTATAGAGAAAGAGTGTGCAGATCAAGGCATAAAAATTATTTATGATGGAGTACGCAATTATTTAGCAGGATTTGATGCATCAGTCGCTGAGGCACAGTTTGGTATTGCAGATAGTGCTACATGTTTTGTTGTAAGTGATGATGAGAATATGCGTTTATCGACAATGATGTGTGAAATTAGTTTTCTTTTTCTTGATAAGAAAAATATTCGTAAAGATCTATTAGAAGTTGCTAGTGATCTTCGTACAATCCAGAAGAAAGGGCCTGCGTACACAGCATTTATTACAGGACCAAGTAGAACGGCTGATATTGAAAGAGTGTTAGCGATAGGTGCTCATGGGCCTTTAGAATTGCACGTTATATTATTTTAGGAGGTATAAGAAAATGCACGTTGTTGAAAGAAAAAGTATGTCTAAATATAGAAAAGAAGTTAAAGAAAGTCTTGATGATAAATTTTTAAGAAAATCATTAGATAAGTTTTTTACAGATTATAGAGCTAACCGTGAAAGAATATTTACTGATTTTGATGAAAAAGGAGTTATAGATAAGATTGCTATATCTAAAGATGCAGCGATGAGTCGTCTTGAAGAGCTTTATCTACAATTTAAAGAAGAGGCTGAAAAACGTGGCGTAACTGTTCATAGGGCAGACACAGCCGAAGATGCTAATGCGATAGTTGCAGATATCGCTAAAAAGAATAATGTTAAACGTATCGCTAAGTCGAAATCTATGACAACTGAAGAGACTCAACTTAACACATATTTAATTGATAGAGGATATGATGTTATTGAAACTGACTTAGGTGAGTGGATTATACAGTTAAGAGGTGAAGGTCCTTCTCACATGGTTATGCCAGCAATACATCTATCTCGTGATCAAATTGCTAAGGATTTCACAAAAGAAACTGGTATCGAACAAGATAATGATATTCAAAGATTAGTTAAAGTTGCAAGAGCAAGATTAAGAAAAGAGTTTATCGCAGCTGATATGGGAATATCTGGAGCAAATGTTGCAGTTGCAGAGAATGGCTCTATAGCAACATTAACGAATGAAGGAAATGCTCGTCTTGTTACTACATTACCTAAAATACATGTTGCATTTACAGGATTAGATAAACTTATCCCAACATTAGAAGAAGCGTTGACAAGTATGTTGATCTTACCAAGAAATGCAACTGCACAACTATTAACATCGTATGTTAGTTGGATATGTGGTGCTACTAATAGTGAGATAACAGAAGATAAAAAACGTCAAGTGCATATTATTTTTGTTGATAATGGTAGAAGCAAAGTAGCGCTTGATCCTGTATTTAGTGAAGTTATGCGTTGTGTACGTTGTGGTGCGTGTGCAAATGTATGCCCAGTCTATCGTTTAGTTGGTGGACATAAGATGGGATATATATACATAGGTGCAGTTGGCTTAATTTTAACATACCTATATCACGGGCATGATAATGCAAAAATATTAGCTCAAAACTGTATTAACTGTGAAGCGTGTAGAACGGTTTGTGCAGCAGGCATTGATCTACCTAAACTTATTAGAGAAGTTAGATTGAGATTAGTTAAAGAGTACGGCTCATCAGTTGATAGAAAGTTAATGAAAATGGTTATGGGAGATAGAAAAATGTTCCATAGATTATTGAAGTTTGCAAGTTATGCACAACTTCCAATCACAGCTGGAACAAAGTTTCAACGTCATCTTCCATTAATGTTATTTCCGAGTCATAATTTTAGAGCACTACCTGCTATAGCGTCTAAATCATTTAGAGATCAGTGGTCTAAAGTTAAGCCGAAGGTATCAGCTAAACCTAAAGCTAATATAGCTATTTTTGCAGGTTGCGCACAAGATTTCATGTATCCAGAGCAACTGATTGCAGCCTTAAAAATATTTGAATCAAAAGGTGTGAATGTTTCTTTTCCTGAGGATCAAGGTTGTTGTGCATTACCTCTTGAGATGGTTGGAGAGAGAGAGACAGTGAAAAGTGTTGCTAGAAGAAATATGGATTCATTTGTTGATGGTAATTACGATGCGATTGTTACTTTATGTGCATCTTGTGGGTCATTTTTAAAGAATGTTTATCAAGAAATATTTCATGATGAGCCAGAATATGCAGAAAAAGCAACCAACTTTTCATCAAAAATCCAAGATTTTAGTTCATTTATGCGTAATACATTAGGAATAACAGCTGATGATTTTAATAAATCAGATGAGAAAGTAACATATCATGCAGCATGTCATGAGTGTAGGGGGTTAGAAGTTACAGAAGAACCAAGAGAGTTAATCTCATTTGTGGCCGATTACGTTCCAGCAGCAGAAGAAGATACTTGTTGTGGATTTGGTGGAACATATTCTGTAAAATTTGCTGATATATCTGGTTCAATTGTAAACAGAAAACTTGATAATTTTGAGGCAACAGGAGCAACAAGATTAGTTATGGATTGTCCAGGTTGTGTTATTCAGCTTAAGGGTGGAGCTAAAAAGAGAAAAATGACGATGAATGTAGGACACATCGCAGAACTTTTAGCAGAAAACATGAAATAATTTAAACTAGATAAATTAGACTATATTAAGTTAAGTAAAGAATTAAATTAAACTAGATTAAATTAAGCAAATAATTAAGTTAAGAGTTAAACTAGGTTAAGTTAAGGATTAGGTTTAAGAAATAGTAGAAGAGGGAGAGATTTATGTCGATAACAGTTTTAGCAATTTTTGCAATGCTACCTATTCTTGTGGCATTAGTTTTAATGGTAGGTTTACGTTGGAGTGCGATGAGAGCTATGCCGCTTGCATGGTTAACAGTAGCCTTAGCTGGTGTTTTTGTTTGGGGATTAGATTTTAAATATATAGTTGCACTATCTCTTCAAGGAACAGTAACTGCAGTTGGTGTGCTATATATAGTATTTGGAGCTATTCTTATTCTATACACACTACAGATGAGTGGTGGTATGGAGACGATACAGTATGGTATGCAGAATATAAGTAAAGATAAGCGTGTACAAGCGATTATTATCGGTTATATGTTTGCAGCATTTATTGAAGGATCTGCTGGTTTTGGTACTCCTGCAGCACTTGCAGCACCATTACTACTAGCATTAGGTTTTCCACCTTTTGCAGCAGCAGTAATCTGTTTAGTTTTCAACTCGTTCCCAGTAACATTTGGAGCTGTTGGAACACCGATTTTAGTTGGATTAACTCCATTAACAAGTTTAGTTAATAACGCAGTGGCTACAGGCGCACCGGGTGTTAATTTTATTGATTATAGTTCATTTGCAAAAGTTATTGGAGAGTGGTCATCAGTAATGCATGCTCCTATGGCATTTATTTTACCTATCTTTATGTTAGGTTTCTTAACTAGGTTTTACGGTGAGAATAAATCTTGGAAAGAAGGTTTCGCTTTATGGAAATATTGTCTATTCGCAGGTTTAGTATTTGTTGTACCGTATCTATTTATGGCATGGTTTGTAGGGCCTGAATTCCCATCTATGATCGGTGGATTATTAGGTCTTGGTATATTAGTATTCACAACTAAAAAAGGTTTATTTGTACCTAAAGATACTTGGGATTTTCCTTCTCAAGATAAATGGGAGCCAGAGTGGACAGGTATTATATCAACAGACACAACAAAAGTTTTTGAGCCACACATGAGTCAGAGTAGAGCATGGTTACCTTATGTATTAATAGGAGCACTTCTTGTTATTACTCGTATACCTCAACTAGGGTTAAAAGGTTGGTTAACACAACAGAAGATACCTTTTACAGATATTTTAGGTTTTAGTGGAGTATCGGCATCAATAGATTATTTATATCTACCAGCGACACCATTTGTAATTGTGTCACTATTTACTATACTTTTACATAAGATGAGTAAAGAGAAAGTTGCGACTGCATGGAAGACATCATTCTCAAAAATGAAATCACCAACAGTAGCATTAGTATTTGCGATTGCCTTAGTATCAATATTTAGAGGATCAGGTACCAATGCAGATGGACTTCCATCTATGCCATTGGCACTTGCAGAGACAGTTGCTGCAATTACAGGTAGTGCATGGCCATTCTTTGCAGGATTTGTAGGAGGGCTTGGATCATTTATTACAGGTTCTAATACTGTATCGGATCTATTGTTTGGAGAGTTTCAGTGGAATATGGCAACAGCACTTAATTTACCACATCAGATAATTGTTGCCTCTCAAGCAGTTGGTGGTGGATCGGGTAATATGATTTGTATACATAACATTGTTGCAGCCTGTGCGGTTGTTGGATTAAGTGGAAAAGAAGGATTGATATTACGTAAAACTTTTTGGCCATTTATGATATATACTTCTTTTGTAGGTATATTAGCATTACTATTTTCGTATATATTTTTCCCAAATTTATTTTAATTAATAACGTAAAGTTATTTGTTTGATATGAAGCGAAGAGGAGATAATTTTTATCTCCTCTTTTTAATACCTAAATTACCACTATTCAAGTTACAAGCCAAAAATTACCACTATTCAAATACTTACCTTGTAAATTATAAAACTAAATTGAACTTACTTATACGTAGGTCAATCCTTATATCTATTAATGAGAGATAGTAGTTTGTTAAGAGAGTAAGTTGTCCAACTATTTAATGATAAATAATTAACAAAAAGAACATAGAGTAAAAACTATTTTACATTATTACACAAATGAGTTACAATTAAAGCTTAATTTTATCCACAATTATCTAAGAGGTTTATTTAAGACTATGATTCGCATTCTACTTTCAATATTACTAATGTCTCTTTTTACGGTAAATCTATATTCAAGAGATATTTCATTAGAGAACGCTATACAGTTAGGTATAGAAAATAGTGATGATTTAAATGCTGCCATGAAACAGATAGAAAAGGTTGAAGAAGTATTAAATGAAATTTCTGCAAATAGACTTCCTACGATTTCGTTAAATGGACAGTATCGAGTAGGTTCGGATCTATTTTTTAGTAAGAATTTAACATCTAGTAACTATATTGGTAACCTTGGGTTAGAAGCGAACTACCTACTTTATGCTTTTGGAGCAATTAGCGACTCTATTAATGCTGTTAAGTTTACAAAAGAGGCGATAGCAGTACAGAGAGATATTGTTGAGACAGAGTTAGTTTATTCAATTAAACTAGCATATTTTTCTGCGCTTGTATCAGATCTTTTTCTAGAGATAGCTAAAGAATCTTACGCCAATGCAGTAAAGAGTAAAAAATTGATTGAAACTCAAGCAGCGGTAAGAGCTCCACAAGCTGATTTAATAAAAATATCTTCTGATATAGCAAGTAGAAAAATTGAGGTTGCAACAGCGAATATTGATAGATCTAACGCTTATAGACTTCTTAAAACATTAATATATATAGAACCAAATGAAGATATTAATTTATCTACTTTATTTAAGCAAATGAATAAACCGATATTAACAGAGGGAATGATAACCGCGAACTTAAGTAATAGTGATGGGTTTGAGCTTATCAATCAATTGAAAATATATGATATTCAGATAGAGTCAGATATGTATAATGCTAAATCAGTTGGAAAGGGTATTCTTCCTAAATTGAGTATTGCAGGTGGTTATGGGTTAAGTAATTATGGTAACTTTTCAGAGACATCAGAACTAGGATTACCAGCAGGTAATATAACAAGCGATGAAGGATATATCGGATTATTCTTAAGTTTTCCATTTTTTGATGGATTTAAGTCAAAATCTCAGAAGAAACAATTTATCGTTGATAGTCAAATAAAAGGTTTTCAAAAAAATTCAGAAAGAAGAAATATAACAAGTGAACTTTTAGACTCTCTTCTAGTATATAACCAGTATCAGAACATATTAACGCTTAATAATGAAGCGATAGTTTTAGGACAGCGTTCATATGAACTGTCACTTGCAAGGTTTCTTAATGGACAAACATCTGCAACAGAGTTAAATGATGTTGAAAGAACTTTATCACTGCTTAAACGAGATAGAGCATTAACGATGAATAATATATTTACTTCGTTAGCAGTTATCGGAAGATATTTACCGGGAGTATCACAATAATGTTTAGATGGATAAAGCTATTAGTTATATTTGGAGTCATAGGATTTCTAATTTATTTCTCTTTTAAAAAAATAGATGAAATAATTTTAAGAGATATTGAAGTTGTAAATTTAGAGAAGATATATAATGAGAAAGGTTTTCCTGTAGATGTAAAAGAAGTTATATTGCATGATAAGTCTGTATTTATTAAAGATTTATCGTTTGTGAAGCTACCCAATAGTAAGTTATACCGAGCATACTCTGATGCTGATTTATTTAAAAATATTAGAGTGGGAAGTGATGTTTTATTACCACGAACTATTAAAGTAGATGGAAGAGATGTTCTTGAGGATGAAAGTTCTAAAATCATATTAGGTAAAGTTGTACGTGTATCTAATACTAAAGATTGGAGAACAGGTTTCTATGCTATAGATATATCATTTGATGAGAAATTAGAAAAAAGTACATTCTATTCAGCGAAAGTTGTATTTTTAGAATATAAAAATGTTATTGTTGTTCCAAGAACATATTTACAGGTTTTAGATGATAAATATTACGCATGGATAGTTCAAGATAATGTTTCAGAAGAAGTAAAGTTAAATGTTCCATTATGTGATGGTTACTCTTGTTATGTTAAGTCAGGTTTAAAAGTTGGCGATCTAATTATATCAAGTGATACTAAAAAATTGTATGACGGTAAAAAAGTTTTGATTGCTAATGATAAAGAATCTCAAAAGATGGAAAGCTTTAAATATTAAATAAGGACTGATTAGATGATAAAAGCGTTTGTTAGGCGGCCTGTAACCACATTAATGTTAGTATTATTTTTTGTGTTAATGGGTATGGTATCAGTGTTTACTATAAATATTGAAGAGTATCCAAAAGTTGATCTACCGATTGTATCTGTAGAAATCGTTTATCCGGGTGCAACTCCGTTAGAGATAGAGTCGGAAATACTTGAGATCGTAGAAGATGCAGTAAGTGAAGTATCGCAAATAGATAAAATTACTGCACAAGCATTTGATTCTATGGCACTCATAATGATTGAGTTTGATATCTCTGCTGATATTAATATACAACTACTTGAAGTTAAGGATAAAGTTGAAGCTGTATTAGATGAATTTCCTAAAGATATTGAAACACCTCTTATATCAAAGGTGGATGTTCTTGCGTCTCCTGTACTTATTTTATCTTTATCATCTGATAACCATTCTTTAAAAGATTTATATGAATTTGCTGATAATGATCTAAAACCAGTTTTCAACTCTGTTCGTGGAGTTTCATCTGTTGATGTTAACGGTGGTGATATAAGGGAGATAAGAGTTACCTTAGACGCTGAACTTATGAAACAGAATTTTGTTACAATTGCAGATATTATTGATGGAGTATCTAACTCTAATGTTAATGTATCTGGTGGTGAGATTAAACAGTTGGGTCGTGCAACAAACGTTAAGTTCAATACTGAATTTACATCTATGGAGGATATTAGAAACCTTGTTTTCACAACATCAGAGGGTAGAAACTTTAAACTAGGCGATATAGCTAATGTTGAAGACTCTATAGCTGATCGTGATAGCGGTGGTACATATAACGCTGAAGACTCAGTAATTCTGTTACTAAAAAACTCAAGTGATGGTAATGCAATTGAGATATCTAAAGAGGTAAACACAAAACTTCCATCTATTAGAAAACTTAGATTAGAACCTGGAATGGAACTTGAGATAGTTAAAGATACCTCTACATATATATATAATGAGACAGTTTCAACTGTTGAAGGTATCATTATGGGTATGATTTTAACTATTATAGTTATCCTTATTTTTACTGCAAATATATCATCAACGTTAGTTACAACAATCATTATTCCTACATCGCTAATCGCAACAATGTTTCTTGTATCTCAAGCAGGTTTTACAATAAACTCAATGACACTGCTTGCAATAGCATCTGTTTTAGGAACACTTATTGCAAATGCAATCATAATATTAGAGAGTGCAACATCTAAACTTGCTGAAGGCTTATCTCCTGAAGATGCAGCTATTGAAGGTACTAAATCTGTTATTTTACCTGTTTTTGCAGGATCTGGAACAAACTTAGCCGTATTTATTCCTATCGCATTTATGGGAGGAATTGCTGGTAAGTTTTTTGTACAGTTTGGTATGACAGTAGTTTTTGCAACAATAATATCTATTATAATATCTTTCTCATTAGCACCTATGCTTATTGCGAAATTATTTAAACAACACAGCAAGAAAAATATATTTGAGAGAGCGTCAGACGCTTTCAATAACTTTATTATATCAAACTACTACACTGTGTTTAAATTTCTTTGGAGATTTAAAGTTATCGGATTAGGTATATCGTTGGCTATAATGATATCATCAATTATGCTTATAAAATATCTAGGTTTTGAATTTCAACCATCTTCAGATCAAGATGAATTGAATGTGAGACTTGTAACACCTCAAGGATCTACTATTGAAACAACAACAGAGAAATTAAGGTTGATTGATGAGATAGTTTTAGCACATCCTGAAGTTGAGTCCTCTACAGGACAAATAGGTGAAAATGGACCTACAAATGCACAATTATTTGTCAACTTAGTGCCAGCAGAAGATAGAGAGTTGTCAGATCTTGATCTAGCTGTACTTATTACAGAAGAAGTTTCTGGTATCCCTGATGTAGAAGTTTCTGCACTTAGGGGAGGAGGAAGAGTAGATTTAACTTTAAATGTTTATGGTCTAGATTACGATAAACTAGTTGACTACTCTAGAGAAATTGAAGATGTATTAGTGAAAGCTGATGTATTTAGATCTATTCAGTCGAGTTATAGTATACCAAAAACAGAGAGCAGATTTATCCCTAATCAAGAAATATTAAATGAATATGGAATTAATAATGCTCAGATAGCAAGAGTAATAAGAGCCTCTATATACGGTAATGATGATAATCAATATAAAGAAGATGGTAATCGTTACGATATAAATATTCTATTAAATCCTCATTCACGTAACTCTGCAAAAGTTTATGAGAATATATTTGTTTCATCTCCAAAAGGATTAATTCCTATTAGTACGCTTGGAGAAATTAAAGATGTTCAGTCTACATCAGATCTCCTAAGAGTTGATAGAGAGAGAGTTGTTGAAATTGAATTAACATTAGGTAAAAGTTCATTAGGCAAGGTACAATCGTTACTAGTTGAAAAGTTAGAAGCAATAAATTTTGATGATGGTTACGGTTATTATTTTGCAGGTAATGCAGAGAATGCTGCTGAAACAAATGCAGAGATGGGTAAAGCTTTTATTCTTGCAATTATATTAACTTATATGGTTTTAGCTGCTGTATTAAATAGTTTTATTCATCCATTTACTATTGCGGTATCTATTATTACATCATTTGCAGGAGTATTTGTTTTCCTATTTTTTACAGATTCAAGTATAAATATAGGATCAATGCTAGCTATGATTATGCTTGTTGGTTTATCGGTTAACAATGCGATATTAGTTGTCGAATATGCAATAGCTAAAATTAAAAATGATGGGGCTAGTATACATGATGCAATGTGGGAAGCGTTATCGTATAAGATGAGAACGATAATGATGACTTCAATAGCAATTATTCTTAGTATGACTCCACAGCTATATTCTTCTAATATGATGAAGTTATCAATGGGTTCAGTTTTAATTGGTGGAATGACAGCATCGGTTTTATTCACATTGATACTAACTCCTTTAACGTTTTACTTTTTAGAAAGAATGATTGAATTTACAGCTAAGATAACTTCTAAATTTAGTAAAAAAACAGATGGTTGATTAGTAGTTATTATATAATTTATTGAGGTAGAGATATGTATAAATTAGATAGAGAAAGTACAGTTTTATTAGTTGTTGATATGCAGACAAAGTTGGCTGCGGCTATGAATGATGAGATGCTTGATACAATTGTAACAAATATTGATATCTTAGCAACATCGTTTCATATGATGGGACTACCAGTATGTGAGTCTCTTCAATATCCACAAGGATTAGGTGAGACACTTGAAGAATTAAGTGGAGTTATTAAGCCTCATTATCGTTTTGAAAAGAAAGAGTTTAGTTGTGCAAATGATGTGGGATTTAATAAATTATTAGAAGATAAAAAAATAAAGTCAGTTGTAATAGTCGGTATGGAGACTCATGTATGTGTTCTGCAAACAGCTATTGATCTTCTTCAAAAAGGTTATAAAGTGCATATTGTTTCAGATGCAGTTATCTCACGTAATGAGTTTAACTGGGAGATAGGAATAGATTATATGCAAAATGCTGGAGCATTAATATCTGTAACTGAAGTAGTGTTGTTTCAATTATTGAAAACAAGTGCTGCTAAAGAGTTTAAAGAAATATCTAATCTTATTAAGTAAGATGTTTTTATAATATATCTATGATGATACTAAAATATATTTGAATTTATAACTTGTATAGTATGAGATAACTTTATTAAATTTATTATATCTATTTCTGATATCTAGTATAATATTTTGAGTATACTTAATATGCTATTAAATTTATTATTTTGTATTTTATTAAAGTATCGTATGTGTATATCAAAATATAATTTGTATAGTGGATAATTATATGATCATTATATCTAAAATTTCAATCACCTATTTATTAACTATCAATTATCAATGATATCAATAAAAATAGATCAAGCACTACTTGTTTTGTATTAAAAATAAAAGATTATAATTTTATTTTTTGTAGCAGAAGCTATACTGATTAAGGTTGGAGATTTATATAATCTCTATCAATCTATTAGGCATAGTAGTAATTAATATTAATGAGGGTTATGTAATGTATGAAGATTTTACTTTAAAAATAGTTGAAGACTTATCAAAGATAGGTATAACATCAGAAGGTGGTTCAAATAGATTAGGTTTTTCAAAGAGTGATATTGAAGCAAGAGAGTACATTTTAAATTTAATAAAAGAGATGGGTTTATCATCAAGAATAGATGGATTTGGTAATATCATTGCAAGATACGATGGTGGAAGCAAAGATCTAGCAGCAGTTGCAACAGGTTCGCATATAGATACTGTTCCTAATGGTGGACATTACGATGGTATTTTAGGAGTAGCTGTTTCACTATCTGCGATTAAATCTATTAAAGATGAAGATATTAAACTTAAACGCCCGTTAGAACTTATTGTTTTTCAGTTGGAAGAATCAAGCAGGTTTGGACATGCAACTATGGGTAGTAAAGTTATGGTTGGTAGAGATGTTCTGTCTAAGTTTAAGGAAGCAACAGATAAAGATGGCAATACATTAATTGATGTGTTGCTAGATAACGGTTTAGATTTTAATAAGTTAGGCGAGTCAAAAAGATCATCAGATGAGTTCCATTCATTTGTAGAAGTACATATAGATCAAAGTAGGGATCTTCTTGATGCGGGTAAACCTATAGGTATCGTTGAAGCGATATCAGCACCGATCCGTTATAAGATTAATATTGTGGGCGAAGCTGCTCACTCTGGAGCTACAAAAATATCTGATAGAAAAGATGCTCTTGTTGCAGCAGCAGAGATTATATTAGCTGTTAGAAATTTAGCAATAGCATACGCTGAAAAGAATGTTATAGCAACAGTTGGTGATGTTAAAGTTTATCCGGGTGCGATGAATGTTGTTCCAGGTAAGGCAGAGGTGTCATTAGATTTAAGAGGGAGTATTAGGGCTTTTAGAGATGAAGCATCTAGACTGATTGAAGATGAGTGTATGAAAATTGCTACTAGAAACTCTGTTGAGGTTGAGATGAATAAAATATCAGATGAAGATCCTGTGCCTATGGATTCGGTTGTATCATCAGCGATAATTAATGCTACACAGAAGTTAGGAGTTGACGCTATTAACGTAGTTAGTGGTGCAGGGCATGATGCTATGAATATGACAGAGATTACAAGAGCAGGAATGATATTTGTTAGAAACACAAACGGTATGAGCCATACACCTGAAGAGATGGTTGATCCTCAAGATATAAAATTATTGTATAAAGTTTTAAGGGAGACATTGGTTGATCTTGCAACTCAATAACAGTTATTGTTGAGAAACAGTAACTATCTATAGATAGGAGATCTATCATGAACAGAGATGACCTTATAAATAATTATTGGAATGATGTCGCAACACAGAATGCAGAAAGATTATCAACATATTTTACAACAAATGCTACAATAAAGTGGCATGATAGTAATGAGTGTTTTAATGTTCAAGAGTATGTAAGAGCAAACTGTGAATATCCATTAGAATGGAAAGGTGAAGTTGAGCGAATAGAACATACTGGAGATTTATCTATATCTGTAACTAGAGTTTGGTCAAGTGATGGAACAATCTCTTGTCATGTCACTTCATTCATTAAATTTAAAGATAACAAAATATGTGAGTTAGATGAATATTGGTGTGAAGATGAAACTGCTCCAAAGTGGAGATTAGATATGTGTATCGGTAAGGCGATAAAATAATGATTTTGTAAAGTAGAGGATAGTAAAATAAACAGATAGAAAAATATAGTTGCAAGAATGGCATGATATATCTTAGAGTTAGAGACGGGATACATGGTATTCAAGAGTGGATAGCTTACTCTAAAGATATCAAATGGATAATATGAAATTTTATAAGCTTAGCACACAAAGTTTTATAAGCTAGTGTATAAAGTTTTATATGTATAGAACAGAGAGTTTTGCAAGCATTGTGTATGTGGTTTTATAAGTTTAGTATTGAAAATTTTATAAGCTAGTATATAAAGTTTTATATGTATAGAACAGAGAGTTTTGCAAGCATTGTGTATGTGGTTTTATAAGTTTAGTATTGAAAATTTTATAAGCTTAGCACATCAAGTTTTATAAGCATACTATAAAAAGTTTGTAGAAATGGATATCAATTATTTCTCATTAATCACACGTTTTTCAATTAATATTATTTCAAAACAGTTACCGCCACCTTTTTCACTTTCTTTCAAATTAATAATTCCACTATAAATATTTGTGATATGTTTAACGATTGATAAGCCAAGTCCTGAACCTGATAGATCTCTTGATCTAGATTTATGAACTGTATAGAATCTTTCAAATATTTTATTTCTCTCTTCAACAGGTATTAATGGTCCTTCGTCTTGAACCCTAATAGTAATTTTGTTTTTCTCCTTTATAATATCTACAAGAATGTTATCTCCAGTAGAATATCTTGAAGCGTTAGAGATAAGATTGATCAATATTGATAGAAGATCGAAATGTCTAATATTCACATTCCCGTTATCAACGTTTATATTGTATGCAATATTTTTATTACTATCTTTTGGTAGATAGTTATATATATCCTCGATAAGATTAGAAATGATAGTACTTTCATCTATATACTGCATATCTTCTTCTGAATCAAGTTTACATAGTTCAATAGTATCATTAATAATATTATTTAATCTATTAGCGTTATTATTTATCTGTTGCAGAAATTTATTTCTTATATCATTGTCCATATTCGTATCATTGATAATTGTTTCTGATGCACCGATAATCAACGATAGAGGAGTTTTTAGCTCATGTGTAATATTTTCAACTAAATTATTTTTATAATCATCATAATTATTTTGATCAGTGTTATCATAGAAAACAATTAGAGATTGATCGTTAATTTTTTTAACATAGCTATTAAATGTTCTTTCATTTAATTTAGTTAAAAACGGTTTGCTATCGGTATTTTGTAGTGCATGGCTAATAAAGTTAATGATATTTATATTCATAATATCACTTTTAATATTGATCCCTTCTTTAAGGTTTATTCCTAGATATTTTTCAGCCTTACCATTGAAGTATATCAACTTACTACTATTATCAATAAGTAATATAGCCTCATTCATTACCTCAAAAACTGTGTTTATTTTTTCTTTTTCAATATCTAAAAGAGTTTTATGTTTAGCTAAATTTTTATGAGTTATTAAAATAGCATCAGATATTTTATTCATTGTAGCATCAGTAAATTCTGGTATGCTTTCATTTTTATCATATAATAATATATCAGACATTTTATTTAATTTTCTAATAGGATCAGATAATCTTATAGCAGTTATAATTGTAGCAATCGCAACTAATATCAATATAACATTAAGAAGTATCAATGCTTGATACTCTGTATAATCATTAGTTGAGTTTAAATATTTTGTATCGTAGGCGATTCTTAATGTCGCATTATCGTTTAACATTTTAGCGTAATATACAGTTTCATTACCTGTTGTTTCGCTAGTGCGTATAGAGAAGTTAGGGATGTTAAACATAGCGTTACGTATTTCATCTCTATTTATATGGTTAGACATTTTTGATATATTATCGTAAGTGATATCGGTATCTAAAAGTACAATACCTTGATTATTTACAATCGTAAAACGCATATTGGATTTATCAGCGATAGATTTTAATTTTTGGTACTGCTTAACAGATTTAATATCATTAAGACTGATATTTGATATGAGATCCCAGTTACTACTCATAACTGCTTTTAATTGTTTATAATTATTATCTTTTATTATTTCAGATGAGATATAATGATTTGCAAGTACGATAAATGCTATAGGTATAAAAATGATCAAAAAGATTTTAAGTAAAGATTTCACACTTCAACTCCATATCCTATTTTAGGAATAGAAACAATTATATTAGATGCAGTACCTAATTTTTTTCTTAAAGAGGCGATATGTGAGTCGACTGTTCTTGTCATAGCTTCACTATCGTAACTCCATATTGAGTTGAGTAGCTGGTTTCGTGTAAAGATTTTGTTTTTATTAGTTAAGAAAAGTTTTAAAACATCATACTCTTTTAATGTTAGTTTTATCTCATTATTATCTACAAATACTTTATGTTTATTATCATCAATAGATATATTATTTACTTCAATAATTTTATCAGTTATATTTACAGATTCTGCTCTTCTAAGTATAGAATTTATCTTAGCAACTAACATTTCAATTGAGAACGGTTTAGGAAGATAATCATCAGCTCCATCATCTAGTGCAGCGATAATATCTTCTTCTCTATTTTTTGCTGATATTATTATTATAGGAATATTTTTAGAAGCTTGTTTATCTCTAACTATTTTAAGAAATTGTGTTCCTTTTAATCCTGGTAGCATTATATCGAGCAATATTATATCTATTGCTACATCTTCAAGCGTTATAAGAGCGCTATTGGCATTATCGTGATCAATAACTGTATGAGAACGTTTTTCTAAGTTATATTTAATCAACTCTCTTATATCGTTATCATCTTCGATAAGTAGTATTCTAGTCATTATTATCCCGTTGCACTTCAGTATGTCTCAAGATTTTTCCAGTCAACATAAATGAAACTAGTTCAGCGATATTTTTTGCATGATCAGCAATTCTTTCAATTCTTCTTGTTATGTTAATTAATCTTATAATGTTTTTAATATTAGATACATCTTCGATAACGTAAGTTATAAGCTCTCTATTGATTTGTTTTTGTAGTGCATCAATTTCATCATCCAGTATAGCTATCTCTAATGCTTTTTTCTCATTTTTTTCAAAATAAGCTTCTAATGCACCTTGTACCATTTTAGATGCTTTCTCAGCCATTCTTGGTAGATCAACATACTCTTTTATTGTTTCAAATGGAGAAAGTTTAATAGATAGTTTAGCGATCCGTTTTGCATGATCTCCAACTCTTTCTAGGTCAACTATAATACGTAGACATGTTATGATATATCTTAAATCAGCAGCTTTAGGTTCAAAGAGTGCGATTATTTTCATACATGATTCATCTATTTTGATATCAAGTTCATCAACGATAATATCTCTATCAATAACATTTTGTGCAAGTTGATTATCTTTATTCTGTAACGCTTTTATTGAGTCGTTAATCATACTAATCGTTACTTCAGACATTTTTGCTAGATTTGATTTTAACTCATTATAATCTATTTCAGCTCTTTTCATTATATTTCACCCATGTTAATATTATTTATATTCTATCAAGGAATTATAGATTTACAATTATATTATTTATTATCCAAACCTACCAGTGACATATTTTTCAGTAAGCTCATTATCAGGATTAGTAAATATTTTATCTGTAATATTATATTCTATTAATTCTCCAAGATATAAGAATGCAGTTTTATCAGATATCCTTGCAGCTTGTTGCATATTGTGTGTAACGATTATGATAGATACAGTTGACTTTAGTTCAGAGATCAGCTCTTCAATTTTAGATGTAGATATAGGGTCAAGTGCAGATGTTGGTTCATCAAAAAGTATAACAGAAGGCTCAACTGCGAGTGCACGAGCAATAACTAATCGTTGTTGTTGTCCTCCAGATAATCCGTTAGCATTTTTATCTAATCTATCGTGAACTTCATCCCATAGAGCTGCTTCTTTTAAAGCTTTCTCTATTCTATCTTTCTGTTCAGTTTTATTTTTTATACCTTTAAGGCTTAATCCGTAAGCTATGTTTTCAGATATGCTCATCGGAAATGGTGTAGGTTTTTGAAACACCATACCGATCTGCTCTCTAAGTTGTGTTGCGTCAGTTTCTTTAGTCAAAATATTTTCATTATGAAAAAGCACTTCGCCTTCATATTTTATACCTTTATAAAGATCGTGCATACGGTTAAAACATCTAAGTAGAGTTGTTTTTCCACATCCTGAAGGGCCTATTAACGCTATCACCATATTCTTAGGAAATTGCATAGTGATATTTTTTACGGCTAATTTCTTACCGTAATAAAAATTTAAATCTTTTGTTTCTAAAACTATCTCTTGTTCAGTATTCAACTCTTGTACCTCCAGTTGATTAACAGTTTACCTATAAGGTTAAGAATAAGTATCGCTACAGTTATAATAAGAGCCGCTGCCCATGCCATATTGATCCAAGATGAATAAGGCGATGATGCATATTGATATATTGATACAGTAAGTGACGGCATCGGTTTTGTTAGATCAAATGATAACTGTGTATTATTAAAAGATGTAAACAGTAATGGAGCAGTTTCACCAGCTACTCTTGCAATAGCTAAAAGTATGCCTGTGAATATTCCAGTTGCAGCACCTCTCCAAACTACTTTAACTATTAAATTATTGTAGCTAGCACCGAGTGCGAATGCAGCCTCTCTTAATGTCCATGGCACAAGTTTAAGCATCTCTTCAGTTGTTCTAGTGATTACTGGTAGCATGATTATCGCAAGTGCGACAGCTCCAGCGTATCCGTTATATCCACCAAGTGGTTTAACTAATATTGCGTATACAAATGTTCCTACAATTATTGATGGCATAGAAACAGATATATCGGCTAACATAGATATAACTCTTCCTATTCTTTTATTTCTACCGTATTCTGCAAGATAAGTTCCACCTAATAATCCGAGTGGTACAGCGATTAATGTTGCAACAACTGTTAGAATTATCTGTCCGATGAAAGCGTGACGTAACCCGCCTTTTACATCATCAAGTATTGGAGGTGTTTGATCTACAGTAAATAGTTCTATATTGATTGATGCAAACCCTTTTGATATAAGATCGAAAAGGATAAATCCTAAAAAGAATAAACCTATCCCAGTTGCTACAAGTGAGAGAGATAGAATAACTATATTTTTTATTTTTCTTAGTTTATAATTCATTACGGAGCCCTCTTCTAGAGTATATTTTCGCAATTGCTAATGTTATAAAGTTAGCTATGAAAAGTATAAACGCTAATAAGAATAATGTTGATAATTGAGTTCCAACAGCTTCGTTGAATTCATTTGCAAGTACCGATGTTATAGTTGTGTATGGATCAAATATAGAGTTTAATGGTCCATGTCTATTTCCGATAACGTAAGCTATAGCCATAGTTTCACCTAATGCTCTACCTGCTGCTATTATTATTCCACTTTGTACGCCAGTCTTGCTGTATGGTAGAACTATGTATCTTATCACTTCCCATTTAGTAGCACCAAGTCCGTAAGCAGATTCTTTTAATATATCTGGAGTTTGAGTGAAAGTATCTCTTGCGATCGCTGCTATGAACGGTACAACCATTATTGATAGTACGATTGATGCAGTAAATATAGATACTCCTCCAGCATACTCAGATTGAAAGAATGTTCCTATTACTGGTAGTAATCCGATCGTTGATGACACACCTTTTTGAACAGTTCCCTCAATAAGAGGAGCAAGAGTAAAAAGTCCCCACATGCCATATATGATTGATGGAATAGCTGCTAGTAGTTCTATAGCTGATGAAATTATGTTACGTAAAAAGCTTGGACATATTTCAGTTATAAATATAGCAATACCTAACGCTATTGGGATTGCAAGCAACAACGCTCCAATAGATGTTAATATCGTTCCAGATAACGGTCTAAGTGCTCCATAAATATCTTTATTAAACGACCACTCTTTAGTAAAAATAAAATCTATAAATCCAAATTTTTGAATTGCAGGAATAGATTGATAAAATAATGAAATAACCATAGAGATAATTATTATAATTGTTAAAGAGGACGCAGAAAATGTGAGAAACTTAAAAATGGAGTTCGAGGTATTTTTTTGATTTCTTTTTTTATTTTTCATAACATGCCTATTATTACAGGTAACCGCAATTAAAATGTTATGTTGATGTAAGAAAAATGTAAAATAATTTTTGATTAGTAATAAGAGTGTATTTATGATATTCTTAGACTTAATTATTATATACACCATTTAATTTATAGTTATACGAGGATGATATGTCATTAAAGTTTACTGAAGCGTTAGATATTATTTTGAATAAATTAGATAAAGGAAGTTATGAAAAAGTATCAGTATATGAATCTTTAGGAAGGGTTATAGCTGGTAAAGTTTTATCAACAAGATCTCTTCCACCACTTGATAACTCTGCAATGGATGGATATGCTATAATTCATTCAGATATAAAAAAATATCCGATGAAACTTGATGTTGTTGGTAATATCGCAGCAGGAAGTAATATTGATGGATTAAAACTTGAAACAGGTAAAGCGTTTAGAATTATGACAGGTGCTTTTATACCAGTTGGTGCTGATACAGTTATCCCGCATGAATTAACTGATAACGGTAAAGAGGTTGTAACTCTTAATGATGAGATCAAAGCTGGTGCAAATATTCGTAACGCAGGAACGGATATCAAGATCGGTGATGAGATAGATTTTATAGGTGAGACGGTTACTGCATATCATATCGCAAGACTTGTATCTGCTGGGATATTCTATATATCAGTTTACCGTAAAATAAATATAGCTGTGATATCAACAGGTGATGAGATTACAGATCTATCAGATTATAACTCTCCACTGAAAACATTTGATTCAAACGGAGTTGGAATAAAACAGTTACTTCCTAAATCACAATGTAATGTTGATTATTTAGGAGTTGTGGAAGATGATCTTGAAAAACTTTTAGCAGTTTTTAAAAGTGCAGAGAAGTATGATATGATAGTAACATCTGCGGGTATATCGGTTGGTGATTTTGATCTATTGCACGAGGTTGCAGATACCTTAAAAATAGAGTGGTTATTTAATAATATTAATCAGAAACCTGGACAGCATTTTGCGTTCGGATATTATAACTCTACGCCGATTTTTGCAACACCGGGTAATCCAGTATCGGCTATGTTCTGTACATATTTATATGTGCTATCTGCCATTAGAAAGATGGGTGGGGTATCTAACTTTTATCCAAAACCTGTTAAAGCTAGACTTACAAAAGAGATAATTAAGAAGAAAGGAAGAACAGAGTTTGAACGAGTTACAGTAGCGATAGATGAAGAGGGCTTAATAGTAACTCCATTATCTAATCAAGAATCGTATAAAATATCTAGCTTAACAACAGGTAATGCATTTGCACTTTTCGGTTCTGATCTTGTAGGTGATATTAAAGTTGGTACGATGATAAATTGTTACATATATAATTCGGATAAACTGTTTTATGTATAAAGATCTATCAGTTGCGATCCTCTCAGGAGGTAAAGGAAGACGTTTTGGATGTGACAAAACATTAACGATGTTAAGAGATAAGCCGTTATACTCTTATCCACTACTATTTGCACAAACAATATCTGATGATGTTATCTTTATCTCAAGAGATAAAGATAAGTATAAACCGTTTGAAAATAATGTTAGGTATCTTGAAGATGATTATGAAAATCAATCTGCACTTGCTGGTGTGCTAACTGCACTTGATAGAGCGAAGCACGATAAGATACTTATAATCGCAGCCGACATGCCTTTTATTAATAGTAAAGTTGTGGAGATATTGATGAACTCATTAGATAGGTTTGATATAGCGACGCCTATAATAGATAATAAACTGATGCCGTTAATCTCTATCTATAATAAAAATGTGAGAGAGATCTTTCTAAACTTTTATACTAATAAGATTTATAGACTAAATGATGTTTTCAATGAACTAAACTACTGTGCAGTTTATGAGAGTACTTTCAATAGTGCAGGCGTTCTAAATGAGCAGTTTATAAATATCAATAGAAATGAAGATTTAATAGTTGCTGAAACTGTTTTTGATAAATTGGTTAAATAGATAGATAATTATATTTGAGTATAATAGATGAGTATAACAGATGAGTTATGTGTAGATTGGTATGATAGATTAGTATGATAGATTAGTATAACAGATGAGTTATGTGTAGATTGGTATAATAGATGAGTGCTGTATATGATAAATAGATTCATAATATTGTTGATAGATTTTTTTTCAAAACTTAAATCTATGTTTTCTAGCAAAAGTAGATTGTTAAAACTTCCTTACGATTACAGATATCTAACTCTTCCTATTCAAGGTTTAATAATCGGTTTATCTTTATTTTCATGGTATTTTATAGCACATAAAGTTGACTCATCAGCGTTACTATTTTCAGTTATCGTTTTTACTATTCCTATTATTTTAACGAGAAATATTTATATTGATAATTTTCTACATACATTATACGCTGTATTTTCATCACCTATATCCTCATCAAACGATCATAGATTACAAAAACTTATAGAAGCTAAAACCGATTATTCAAGAGCTGGAACAGTATGTGGAGTGATCTATACATTTCTATATCTGTTCTTATTTTTAGAGTTTTATAAATCAGAAATCACTCCTCTAATATTAATTTTAACACCGATAATTTCAAGAGTAATAGGACTATTGCTAATTGTTACAGTAAAGCCAGATAAACAATATATTAAATACACTAGCTCATATATTTCTTTATCTAAGTACTCAATTAATAGATTGATTTTAATTTTTGTAACATATATATTTTTACTCTCAATATCTATCTATATATTTTACGGTTTTATATCAATGATAATTATCTATATCTTTATAGCAATAATTTATTTTATTTTTAAAATATTTAATAAAAAACTATTTAGAGGAGTAACAGATGATACATTAGGGTTTTGTATATTATCTATAGAGCCTTTAATATTTTCTATTTTTATGTTACTATTTATAGTAAACTAATAAAGTATAGTAAATCTTATTTTATACAAGGAGGTTATCATTTTAAGTTATAATATTTATTTAATAAGACATGGATTAACTCTTTGGAATAAAGAGAGAAGATATCTAGGTAGAACTGATCTATCATTAACCGAAGATGGAAAAAAAGAGCTACTCTCTTTATGGTTAGATAGGGATATCTGTTTTAGTAAATTATATGTAAGCCCTATGAGACGTTGCATTGAAACAGTTACAACGATCTTTCCTGATATGTCATACACCATACTAGATGAACTAAAAGAACGTGATTTTGGTATATTTGAAGGCAAAAGCTATGATGAACTTCAAAATACTGAAGAGTATCAAGCATTTATTAACTCTGAAGATAGAGAGATCGTTGGTGGAGAGAGTAAGGTTGATTTATTTAATCGTATAAAAGAGTGTCTAGAGATTATTATTGCAGATTTAAGCGATAACAATATTGAGAATATCGCAATAGTCACACATGGTGGAGTTATCATGCATATGCTGGCAAAATATCATAGAGGTGATGGTACAATTTATGATTATACTGTTGAAAATGGAAAAGGTTTTTTAGTTAAGTTTTTTCCAGAAACTATGGAAATGCAGGTTATTAAGAGTATCTAAACTACTCATTTCAATTGTCAAATGAATTATAAAATTGATCGCATACAAAAGATAAATTAATTGATAATCTGCAAATAGATCAATTTTCGTTATAATAATTTTATATAAAGTTATTTCCAATCTAATGTGTATATTTGAATACTTTTATATTGTTTTTGCAGATAAATATATTGCTGTAGAGACAGTGTTCTATTTTTCTAAAACTTCAAATTAATCTGATATTAGTTTCTATAACTATTCCTATAACTATGTAAATTAATATCTAGCTATATCTAGACAGTAATATATTAATTATTATAAATATAAAAATTATATAAACTTAATAATGAAATATAACATTGTTTTGCTATATCAACTATATTGATGAATTTAAACATTAAATCTAAAAAAATAATCTTAGATAATCTTAATATACAGACAAAACAACGTTATGAAAATTTTCAAAATGCTAATATTTTCTAGCATTTTTACGATAAGTATTATGTAAGTGAATACTGAATAAATATAAATTTAGTATTTTTGTTATTAGAGGTAACTTATTGATAAGCTTAGATTAAATTTATAGAGTTTCTCGTTGTTGACAGAAAGTGAATAAGAATATAATCTTTTATTAGTTAGAAAGTTAATTTTTATACTTATTTTTAGAGTAAAAATTAATAAAAGTAATTAAAACAGAATATTCTTAAAAGCAGTATGTTAGATATCTTTTATAGATTTTTTGATGAGGTATTTATTTCTAAGATGAGTAGGTTATACATTAAGAATATGTGTAATAACAGAGATAAGCACTTAAAATTTATTTAAATTAGCAATTAAAAACAGGATATTACAAAATTGAGAGGTTTTTATGGCTTTAAAACAGAAAAATATCGGTAAGTATGACAAATGTATGAAAGAACTAGATTCAATACTAGAGCAGAAGATAATTTCTTATGCTCAATTCACAAAACATGTAGGTTGGCAGACGGTTGCATTTTATAATAGATATAAGGTTTATGGATTTGATATTGAAGAAATGGAACGATTTGTTGCTGTTGCAAAGCTTTTAAAGACTAATATGATCACATGTATAAGATGTGGGAGTAAGGTTGTACCTAAGGCTAAATCGGTTAGAAGAGTTTTATGTGAAGGCTGTAAACAAGAGATTGCCGAGATGAAGGAGAATGATTCTCTTAAGTATAAATATCCTGATTGGGTAAATGGAATCAAAAACGATTCTTTAAGAGATCTAGTTGAACAAGAGTTTCATATTGATGAGAAAACAGCTTATCAGATGTCGTTATGTCAAACTACTGATAAAGCAAAAGAGGTTAGAGCTTTAAGATGGGAAGTTCCAAGCTTAAATATATCTTCTTCTTTATCAGGTATAAGTGTATTGGTTAGTAAGGTACATTAGTGTATGTATTAATATTTAAGTATTATTTAGTTTAGTTGTAATATTTTTATATTCATGAGTCTTGTATGGAGTAGTGATTATTACAGGTGTTGTAAAAGGGTATGTGTTACTGTGGTAATCGGCTCCATGCAAGTTAATATTTTGCTATACGATAAGTAGTGTATAGATATGAAAGATTTTTAATTTTAGAAGAGTTGTATAGTTATTGAAGAGATAGAATATATTTTTCTATTAATTTTATATCTATTAATTTAAGTACCATTATTCTCAAGCAGTTTAATTACCTCTATATGATTTTTTTCTGATGCATATCTTAGAGCTGTTTTATCTCCCTTACTTATAATATTAAGATCGGCATTATTTCGTATAAGTAACCTTACAATTTCTGTATATCCTTTTTCTGATGCATAGATCAAAGCAGTTTTATTATAATAATCTTTAACATCAACATCCGCATTATGTTTTAAAAGTAGCTCAACGATATCAATATATCCATTTTCAGATGCGTACAGTAAAGGTGTTCTGTCGGAATTATCAGTGATATTTACGTTAGCGTTATTTTGTATAAG